>NZ_SOGS01000016.1:0-430204 GCF_004403505.1 Cryobacterium sp. TMT1-2-2
ACCTTGCGGCCGAGCCCCTCCAACGCCGCGAGAACCGCAACAGCTTCAGCATCGTCGAGGTGACCGAACCGCACATCGTCAAACGCTGCCGCCAGAATGGCACCGGCCTGAGCCACCGCCTCAACGCGAGAACCCTGCGGCATCGAACCGGCTGCGGCGGGCGGAGCGGTGAGGGTCATGGCGTCGGTGCCTCCTTCACCCACAATTATAGACCAAATCGCCCCTAAAGGCGAGAGAATCTCATAATTAAATTGACGCAGGTTCAGAATTTTTTTCTAAGAAGCGCCAGCAAAACGCGACCCCCTGCGTTGTGAGAAATGCCGCGCGGATGGTTGCCACCGCAAGATGTCACACCGGTGCGCCTGCGTGGCGCGCCAGATTTCGGGCAAGGCAACCTGCGGATTGTGGGCAACGCCAGCGAAGCACGACGCGATGAACCGCACTCTCGCGGGCTGCCCCGATTAGTGGGCTACGGAGATCACCTCGGCCGGGACGGCGACGGCGACGGCTGCGAAAGCTGACCCCGCCCGCTCAGAACCCGCGACGCCCGGCGAACAGCGCGTGCAACAGGGGCGGGACCGACGCGACTATGAGTACGGTGCCCAGTACCGCGTCATCCGCTCGCAGTAGTACTCCGGCAATGAGCAGGGCGCCGAACAACAGCGCCGACACGGTTTGCCGTGCGGTGCGCTCGAGCCGGGTGATGCGTTTCTCGAGACTCGGCGTAGCGACAGTAATGGAGCCGTCCTCGAACTGGGTGATGAGCTCGTCGAGTCGCTTCGGCAGACGAACGGCAATGCCGACGGTCTCCATGGCCTGCTTCGCGAAGTCCTGCACGAGGTTGCCGCTCTCGTCGCGCAGCAGCTGCGCGGCGTAGGGCTCGACCGAGTCCCAGAGGTTGAACGCGGGGTTGAGTGCGCTGGACACCCCGGACGTGAGTGACATCGCCCGAATGATGAGCAGAAAGTTCTCGGGCAGCTGGAACGGCAGTGAGCGCACAACGTCGCCGAACTGCACCGCGAAATCGCGGAACTCCCGAGGGTCGACCTCGCGCAGCTCGGCGAATCCCATGCCGCCGAACCGGGCGAACAGGGTCGTCATCGCCCGCTCGAGCTCGCTGGTCTCGGCCGAGGGCAACAGTACGCCGACGTCGCGCATGGCATTGACCAGGCCGCGGCCGTCACGCGACGCGGCGGCGATCAGCAGCTTGCGCAGGCCGCTGCGGGTGCTGGTGGGTACTTCGCCCATCATGCCGAAGTCGATGAAGGTCAGCTTCCACCCGCCCTCAGCATCAGGCGTTACGAAGATGTTGCCGGGGTGCGGATCGGCGTGAAAAAACCCCTTCGTAAACAGCTGGTCGAACATGACCGCCGCGAAGAGCGGGGCCACCTCCACCGGGTCAATGCCCGCAGCCACGAGGGCCTCAACATCGGTGATCTTGATCGCCGTGACGTCTTCGAGGGTGAGCACCCGGCGGGTGGTGCGTTCCCAGACCACGCTGGGCACACCCACCCGGTCGTCGTCGGTGAAGGCCTCGGCAAAGCGCACGGAGCTCGCGGCCTCGTGCAGGTAGTCGATCTCCTCGAGGCTGGTGAGCGCGAACTCCTCCACCAGCGCCGGCATGTCGACCCGCCGGGAGACCAGCTTCACGTGACTGAGCCAGCCGCCCACCTTGCGCAGGGCCGCCAGGTCGACATCGATGATCTCGTCGATGCCCGGTCGCTGAATCTTCACGATGACCGTGTCGAGACCGGTGTCGGCGGCATCGATGGGGTTCAGCCGCGCCCGGTGCGCCTGCCCGAGGGAAGCCGCGGCCACCGGCGTCTCGTCGACCATGGTGAACGCGCGCTCGAGCGGCATACCGAGCTCCGCCTCGGCGGCGGCGCGAATGGCTCCGAATGGCACGGGGGCCACCTCGTCTTGCAGTCCCTCGAGCTCCTTGGTGATCTCGGGCGGCAGCACGTCGAGGCGCGAGGACATGAACTGCCCGACCTTGATCATGAGACCGCCGAGGTCGGCCGCGAGCACGTGGAAACCCTGGGCGAAGCGTCGCATCCGCTTGGAGCGTGTGCGTTCAGCTATTTTCACCAGCCCGATGCGAGGCAGGAACAACTCGAACCACCACGTGATCGCCAGATACCAGCTGGCAAAACGCAGAATGCGGCGGTAGCGGGCGCGCATGTTGCCCGCGCCCGAAGTCGAATCGTAGCTACCTCGTCGAACCAGTGGCACCCCGTCAGTCCTGGGCGAGGATCGAGTAGAGCTTGCGACGCGCGTCGTCGAGCACCGTGACGGCCTCTTTGATCTGCTCCGGCGAGCCAGTGCGCCCGACCTGGGCGGCCGCCTGGGCGAGTTCGATTCCTGCTTTGGGCAGGGCCGCATGGCCGTGGCCAGAAGTCGACGCCGTGGCTTCCCACGGTGCGCTCGTATCGGCGTCAGCGACAGCCTCGCGACCCTCGTCGGTGAGCGAGTAGATCTTGCGACCGTTGCTCTCCTCGGCGCTGATCAGGCCTTCGTCGGCCAGCAGCTGCAGGGTCGGGTAGACCGAGCCGGCGCTGGGCTTCCAACTGCCGCCGCTGCGCTCCTCGATCTCGTGAATGATCTGGTAGCCGTGCATCGGCTGCTCGGCGAGCAGCGCGAGCACCGCGGTGCGCACCTCACCGCGGCCGGCGCGGGTGCCGGTTTGCTTCTCGAACCGCGAGCGGAACTGTTCCATGGCCTGCCAGATGCCGTCCATGTTGCCAGCGTTGAACCCGCCGGTGGGGAATGAATTGCCCATGATTTGCCTCCTCGGCATGAAGTGCTAACGATATACAGCGATAGGCCAACGATACCTAGCGATGGCCGCGAGCGATACACCCAAAACGGATGCTCAGGGCTGGCTCCCAGACAGGCCAGCCGTCACGCGCGACCCTGTCTCAGACTCTGCGCGCGTGCGCTCGCGCCAGCATTTGCTTTGCACGTGCGCGTCGAAAGAGCAGGAGAAAGACCACGACGGCCGCGGCACCGACGGCACTGGCCAGCCACATGTACCAGGCCTGCCCGGCCAGGGCGACGAGCACCGCACCGATCGTGAGCACCAGGATCATTAGGGCAAGGGTGAGATAGCGTCCGTCGGCCTTCTCGAACGGATTCCGCACCTCGAGTGGCGGCTCGGTCACCGGCTCCCACACCACGACGAAGAACGTGGCGACGGGCCCGAGAAACAGCGAGACCACGAACCAGTTCCAGCGGGAGCGGTTCTTCTGCTCGGCCAGGCCCGCATTCACCAGGGCCAGCACGAACCAGCCGCCGCCATTGAGCCACCAGTTACCTTGCTGCGGTGCCTGATAGACGATGTCGCTCACGAAGTTGTGCATGCGTCATGCTCCCACGAATGGCGGCAGCGCGCTGATGCAATACGAACAGCGGACGCGACCTGGCCGTGCAATACAGTTCAGCGCACCACCCGATAGGTGACGTGGGCGACCAGTTCCCGCTGAACGGCGCTGACCTGTTCCAGGTTGAGGTCATCCCGCCCTGTCAACAACGGCTCGCCGGCACCCAGCACCGCCGTCGCGATATGCAGGCGCAGTTCGTCGATCGCTCCTGTCCTCGGTCTGCGCCCGTGTCCGTGGCGCGTGAAGGCTGCGGATCGAGCCCTGACCACACTCAGAATGCAGGGGCCTACTTACCTATCCCGTGCAAACAGCGTCTTTGAAGCGATCCAATTGCACCTGAATGCTCAGGGCATTGCTCTTTCCCCCGAGTTGTTTGAAGGCGGCATCACTCAGTTCTTTCACTTCCAGCATGCTGGCTGTGGTCGGGTCCAGCCCTGCGATATTGTTGACCAGGATCAGAAGTGATTTCTCGTCGAGGGGCTCATCCGACGTCGAAAGATCAATCACCGTCTGGCATGAGACTGTCAACGCGTCGTCCCTCAGGGCACCCGGCTCACGCAAAGGCGCGGCCCAACGCCGCAAAATGTCATCGCTGGATTCCGCCGCTGTCGTTTGAGCCTTTACCAGCACGCTGACCTCGGACGGGCTCCGGCCCAAGGCTCTCGCCACGTCGTCGAGCAATTGCGCGCCCGTTCGCGCTCCTCCACATGCGGTAAGCACCGCCACGAGAACAACCGTCATCACCGCCCCGACCGATGTCCGCAACAGCCGCTTTCTGGGCCACCCGAAATTGACATCCTCGTATGGTTTCATCGGATTGCCTTCCGTGATGTGGTTTGGAACGTCCTTGTTCCGGTACTGCCTGCCAGGCACGTGTGGCACCGACATTGGCAGCACACAAGCCCAGTGTCAAGGTCACGCCCGCAGTGTTTAGCAAAAATCAGAAAGTTGCATGCTTGCCCGCGCCGGAGCTGCACCGAACCCTCGCGATGCAGTAGCGAGCACATCCGTACGCTGTCGTCCCTCGCCGACTTTCATCTATTGGGTCAAATCGTCTTTAATCCCGGGCCCGCACGACAAGCGGTGCTGTCCGCCGCCGGCAAGGCCGCACCCAAAATCGAGTCGCGATAGGGCGATGTCACGCAGTGGCCCAGGTCGAGAATCTCGGCGACCCGGCGGGAGCGACCTGAGAGAATAGAACCATCATGAAGACCCTCCTCAACATCATCTGGCTCGTGCTTTCGGGCTTCTGGCTGTTCCTCGGCTATATGCTGGCTGCCGTAATCATGTGCATTTTCATCGTGACAATTCCGTGGGGAATCGCGGCGGCGCGCATCGGCGTCTACGCGCTCTGGCCGTTCGGCAAGACCGTGGTCGACACTCCGAACGCCGGCGTCGCCTCGTTGCTCGGCAATGTCGTCTGGGTGATTCTGGCCGGCTGGTGGATCGCCCTCGAACATTTACTCTCCGGCATAGCTCTTTGCGTGACGATCATCGGCATCCCCTTCGGCATTGCCAACTTCAAGCTGATCCCGGTCGCGCTCATGCCGCTTGGCAAGCAGATCGTCGACACGCCCTAACCACTTAAAGCGGATGCCGCCTATCCTGCGAGCGGGAGAACCTCAGGCCGTGGCTTCTGCTTTTCGATCCACAGGTCGTATGCAGTCTGCATTCCCAGCCAGAGTTCCGCGCTCGTCCCTAGCAGCAGGCCCAGGCGCACGGCCATCTCGGCGGTTACAGCGGAATGACCATGCCGAATTCGCGACAGTGTTGCACGAGTGACTCCGAGGCGCCGTGCGGCCTCCGCCAGACTCACGTCTCCGAGATAGTCTTCGAAGAGCAGCCCCGGGTGAGGCGGGTTGTGCATTGCAGCCATCTTCATTCCTTTCATTTTCGAACCGGTTCAGTGGTAGTCCACATAGTCGAGGAGCACGACGTCAACGCCCTCAAAGGCAAAGGTCAGACGCCAATTTCCTGAAACCCAGATCGCGTAGTGCCCGTGCACGTCGTGACCCGATTCGCCATCCCCATAAAGGACATGTGGTCGCCACGAGCGCGGTATGTCGTCTACCGACACGGCATTGTCGAGCACGGCGAGTTGGCGCTGTAGCTTTGCAGCGTGGTCCGGTCGGATTCCCGACTTACTGCCCGACACGTAGAACCGTGCGAGCCCCTTGTGTCGAAAAGACTTGATCACATCCTCAGCGTAATCTCACGCTATACGTATAGCAAGAGCGTACGGAACAAACTAGGCTAAACACGCGGCGCTCGCCCGTCTCAAATCCACTGGAGCAGGCGACAATATTGGCCAGAGAACCCTGCCGTCGAAGGCGACGGCGAACCCGGCACCCTTTCTCGACAGGCCCACCAGGAGGATGCCGGCCCATTCCAGGTGGCGAGCCACACGGTCTCGGTTGCTGTTCTCACCGCGCCTGGCAATACTTCGTGGAGGGCTCGCCCGCGTGGATCAGCATGATGGGCGAGCCCTCGAATCGCCGCGTCGTGGGTTTAGGAACCCAAGCCTTCCTGCCACGTCACGAGGTTACCGAGCTTCGAGACCAGCACGTCGTCCTGAAGCCCGTGCGCCTTGGCCTGGGCCTTGCGGAGCGTCGCCGCTGCACCGGCGTGGTCGCCGGCATCCGCTGCGATCTCGGCGTCGTCCAGGTAGTTCGCCAGCTGAGCGGAGAGCTTCGTGTACTTCTGGGAGCCGTCATCCAACCCGGCCAGAACCTCCTCGACCTCACCGAACGTGACGCAGTCGCCGCCGCCGCTGACGACGCCGGCCGTCCATTCGATGCCGCCGAGAATGTGGGCGAGGAACATCGGGTCGGAGTAGTTCGCGTCGACGTGTCCAGCGCCTTCGTACCAGGAGCGTCCGCCCTCGAAGTTCTGGCACCAGGAGAGGGGGTGGTCGGCGCCCATCGCGCCGCTACCCGGGTTGTACGTTGACTCGTCGAGGGTGATCAACACGTGCACGCTGTCGCGGGGGTTGGACGTGAAGTTGTACCACTCATCGAAGAGCTCCCATGCTGCCGGCAGCATCGACGTCGACGGATGATTCGGGCTCTCGACATGCATTGTGGCCGTCTGTTGTGCCGGGTGGCCGAGGAAGCGGGCGCCGCCCCCGGTGAGCTCGCTGTACCAGGGCACGGTGTGCATCGAATCCGTCGCGGCGTGCAGACCGACAAAGCCGCCACCGCCTCGGATGTAGCCCTGGAACGCCGACAACTCCGCGTCGTCGAGGAGCCGCGGACGCAGTGGGTCGAGGTTGTTCGTAGCGTCCACCGGTGACGCGAAGATGATGGTCGCGTATTGCGAGAGGTCCTCGGCCGTGGTGAACGGAGTGGACGCCAGGGTCAGGGCTGGCTGACGCGAATCCCACACATCCACGGTGAAACCGTTCTCCTGGCCCAGCTTCGCCACCGCGAGCGTTGTGTCATCGATGTGCGAGTGTCGAAACCCGAGGGTTTCCCCGACCACCAGCACCTTGTACTCGTCGTCGTCGGCAGTTGCCGGTGCGGCGACGGCGCCGAGGCTGAGCATCAGCCCCACCGCCGCGATCCCGGTCGCCATTCGTTTCACATGCATCTTCATCGGTGTACTCCTCATTGAGTGCAACCTGACGTGGTTGCTTTCCGCCGCCGCGTAATATGTTGCGCGCAACGACATATACCTTCGTCGATAGCGTATGGGAACATCGGCGAGAAAGTCAACGCGATTGCATCAATACATGACCGCCAGTGCGACGGCGGCACCGTCCGGTGCGGGCCAGGGGCACTGACCCGCCTCGTCGATATCCCCTAGGACCTACGTAACCCGCCTGCGCAACCGCACCATTCCGCTGATCGAGCCTGTCGAGATCGCCATACGACCAACGTGACTGGGTCTGGTGCCATGACTGACACCTGCGCGGCTCGCGCGAGCAACCGCTCGCGGGTAGTCTGCGTGAATCGATGCCTGTGCGTCAGATCAATTCCCGTTCAGCACGACTTCGGCTATCAATTTGTCGAGCCTGCGAACATCAATCTTCTTGCCGACATTGATCTTGATGTGCCCGGCGCGTGTCCACAACTCGATTTCGGCATTGAAATCAAGTGTGCCGGCATTCTCAGATGACCACATATTAATGCTGGAATACGGCAGGGAATAGAGCTCAACTTTTTTGCCGGTAATGCCCTGGGCATCGCGCACGATCAAGCGCTTAGTCGTGAAGACCGCGCTATCTCGAAATGTCTTGTAGGCCGCAATCGGCTGTTCGCCAGCTACCAGCAGTGGGTGAATATCGGCGGGGATTTCTACTTCGGCGACAAACGTCCAAGCAGTGATCGCGGCTGTTTCCATGTTTACTTTTTCACTTTCGTTTTCGACGTAAATACAGCCGTTTGCACAACCCTAGCGGTCTCCCAACTTCAGCCAGCGAAGCGGATGCCGCCCGCTCCGGCATGAAATCACGGGGAGCAGGCGGCCAGCAACCGCTCGCGACGCGGGTCAGCCGGCGACCGGCTCCGTCACCTAAGCAACCTCACCATTCCGCTGATCGAGCGCGCCGAGATCGCCATACGACCGACGCAACTTTGTCTGCGGGGAATTCTTCGGCAGAGACCTCGGCGTAGCTCGGTGGGCCGCCGCATCAGACTCCACGGTGCGCTGCCGAAGTTGCTGCACCTTAAGTGACGCGGCGAAGGCTCGTTCAAACGCGGCAGCGTCCTTCGAGCGGATGCCGTAGAGCCGGCTCACCCACTCCCCCACGTGCAGCTCG
The DNA here is from genome assembly GCF_004403505.1 of Cryobacterium sp. TMT1-2-2. Classification (NCBI taxonomy): domain Bacteria; kingdom Bacillati; phylum Actinomycetota; class Actinomycetes; order Micrococcales; family Microbacteriaceae; genus Cryobacterium; species Cryobacterium sp. TMT1-2-2. Next base: position 8,140 of record NZ_SOGS01000016.1, read on the forward strand.
ATCCGGCTCCAGAACAGGCCGCGGGTGACTGCGACAATCTCGACGTCCTCGACCGCGGTCACGATATCGACGCCGCCCAGGGTGACCGTGATGCTGTCGCCGTGGAGTGCGAGTTTCCAGTCGCCGGAGCTGGTGAGGACCTTGCCCCAGGCGGATGGCTGCCAAGTCGGCGGCATGCTGGCTGTCCTCTCGCTAGCTCGACGAGTTCGATCCCGTTGCAGGGCGAACGGCTGAATGGTCGTGCATTCCAACAATCGTCCTGAATACGCGGGGCGGGCTTCAATCCGCACTCCGCACTCTAGCCAACACGTAGCCGACCCGCGGCCCTCGGACAGGGCTGATTTAGGGAGGTTCTGGCGCATCAGAGCGCCTCGGCTTCGTGGGTGGAGAGCTGCCGGTCGAGCAGACAGCGGTCGAGCAGCGCGAGGTAGTCCTACTTTGACGTCGAAGGCGGCGTTGTGGGCCACGATAACGCAGCCGTCGAGCAGCACCACGCGCTACTCGTACACGTCCCGGCGATGGCCGACAGTGACCACGACCACCACAAGGATGTCGTTGCGGATGGTGTAGATAATCCGATAGCTGCCCACGCGCACCCGATAGCCGTCCCGTCCTTGCAGCGCTCTCGCCCCGGGCGGGCGAGGGTCTTCGCCCAGCAGGGCGATGGCGCCTTGTACCCGACCGCGGTCCTGCGGATCAATGCGTCGCAGGGCCTTGACCGCTGCCGGGCGCAATTCGATCCGGTATTTGCTCACATCCAGCCTAGATCCGCTTTGACCTGCTCCCAGGGAATGTTGTCGCCCTCGTCGGCCATCGCCACATCAAACGCCGCGACATCCTCAGCATCCTCAAGCGCTTTTTGCATGCGCGCGTACTGCTCGGGGCTCACCAGCACAGCAGCGACTTTTCCGCGACGCTCCAAGAAGACGGCCTCTGAGCTGGCCTGGGCAATCAACTCGGGTAGGCGCGCCCTGGCGTCGGTGACGCTTGACTTCGACATGCCTCAAATGTACATCAGCGTGATCGCAATGTACATGTGCAGTGTCGGTTTACTGCTGACTGCAGTCGGGCGCACGGCAAGGGCCAGGCGGCGTGCGCTCACGCCGCCATCCGCTTTGCACGGGCGCGTTGAAAGAGCAGGAGAAGTGCCACGAGGGCTGCGGCACCGACACCGCTGGCGGTCCACATGTACCAATCGTTGCCCCGCAAGGCGAGAAACAGCAGAACCGCCGTGAGCACGAAGACCAGAAAGGCGAGCGTGAGGTAGCGGTCGTCCAGTTTTCTGAGCGGATGCAGCGGCTCCAGTGACGGTTCGGTCGCAGGCTCCCACACCACGATGAGGAACGTGGCGAGCGGCCCGAGAAACAGGGAGCCAACGAACTACGACCATCGAGAACGGTTCCTTGCGGCCGCGCCCACCAGAGGGCAGGCGGCCGCCTCAAGCAGTGGGTCATAACCGTTCGCGAACGACAATGTCGCTGGTTAAACGGGGTCAGCGGTTGCGACGGTGCGGCGTGAACGGTTTGCGGTATCCGCTTGCCGGCTTGGCCACGGGCAACGACGGGCTGCCGTCGAGCGCCAGTGTCGCCTTGCAGCGCGGAAAGCGGGCGCAGCCGAGGAACGGGCCGCGTTTGCTGGTGCGCTCGACCATGAACCCGCGGCCGCAGCGCGGGCAGACGACCGAGTGCAGCACCTCGCCGATCGCATTCGTGCGCAACACGGCCTGATCACGGATGAGTTCCATTACGAAGCGCGATTCGCGTTTATTGATGGTGACTAAAAGCACGCTGCGGCGGGCGCGGGTCAGCGCCACGTAGAACAGGCGGCGTTCCTCAGCCTTCGGAAATTCCTCGGCAGCCGGCATAGCGAGCCGCAACACCGGGTCGTTCGGAATGGTGCTCGGAAATCCCCATTTTCCCGACACCATGCCGGGTATCACGATGTAGTCGGCCTCTCCTCCTTTCGACGCGTGGATCGTCATGAACGAGATGTCCAGCAGGTCCGCGAGGGGCTTGCAGCCCTCCAAGTAACTGCTCTGGTGGCGATACCGGCCGAGTACGAGCACCGACAGCTTGCGCCCCTGGACGCTGGGGACCTCGCCACTCGCCACGCGGGAATGCAAAGTCGTCAATCGATGACGTACGGCTGCTGCCACGGCAGTCTCCGTGTCGACCGTCATTATGTCCACCGTTGGGGCATACTCGGCGGTCGACGAAACGACGCTCTTCGCGATCTGCCCAGGGTTCTGCATGACGAAGGCGCTCGAGACATCCGCTATTGATTGTGGAAAACGAAAGGTGCGCTCGAGACGCATGGTCTCACTCGAGCCGAACCAGTTCTCGAAGCCGGTCATGACCGAGACATCAGCGCCAGCGAAGCGATTGATGCTCTGCCAGTCGTCGCCGACGGCGAACAGATAGCGCCCAGGTGCATTCACGAGCGCACGAGCCAGTCGGGCGCGGGCAAAGCTTGCGTCTTGAAACTCGTCGACCATTACGAGGTCATACGGGCTTAGCCAGTCGCCATCTTCAAGGTGCTGCGCCGACAGCGTCAGCATGTCCTCGAAGTCGATGCAGTCGTCAGCCGTCAGCTGCTCATTCCATTCCCGACGGATGGCCGTAAACAGTCTCAAGAACGACGCGTCGCGGTAGCGCACGGGACCGTGGGCGAGCGCTGCGAGGTTCTCGCTCAGCTGCTCTTCGGTGAGGCAATTGCTTTTGGCGTGGATGAGGAAGGTGCGAAAGGTGCCCAATAGCAGTGCGTTCTCGACCGGCTTCTGGCCGACGGCGAGCCGATCGGCGTCAGGCTGCAGGGAGATACCCCGTTCGGTGAGCTCGCCGCCCAGGCGGGTAAGGTCTCGTCCACCCCACAGCTCCGACGTCGTGGTCTCGAGGAGAGTGGTGCCGTTTTTGCGGTGGATTTTGCGCTTCCATGCAACGCCCTCGAGATAGCCTTCGAAGGGCGACGAGCCATCCGCATCAATCGCCCAATGCTCGTGGTAAACGTTGATCGCCGGGTAGAAGAAATCAGGGTGGTACTGCCCGTGCGTGGGGTCAGCGGTCTCAACTTCATAGCGCTTCTCGTAGATGTAGTCGACGCCGTTGAAGAACAGCCAGTCAGCGATCATCCGCTCGCCAGCGCTCTTGACGGTTTCGCCGCGCGATGTCTGAAACCCCTCGCTCGCGTCCACCCTCTCCCCGTTATCGTCAGGGTAGTCACGTGCTAGCACCGCGCGAAAGAAGTCCCACTCCGAGCGGAACATGACATCAGTAGCCCGAAGCCGGTCAACGATCCGACCGAGTTGCTCAATGTCCTTGCCACCCTCAAGCCACGGCGCCAGCGACGGCTTCTTACCGGTGGCCTGACCGATGATGTCGAGGCCGAAGGCGTGAAACGTGCGGGCAACGACCTTGTCTGCGTCAAGCCCTAGCGGGGTGAGCCGGTCGCGAGTGCGCTGCTGCAGCTGTTTGGCTGCAGCCGAGTTGAAGGCGAGCATGAGTATTTTGTCGGCCGGAATGAGCTTGCGATGCAGCGCGTAGCCGGCTTTGGCGACCATCGTGGAGGTCTTACCGGAGCCAGCAGAGGCGACGACGAGCATGCGGTTGTCGAAGCAGATCACGGCGCGCGTCTGCTCGGGGGTAAGCGGCGACGATTCCACGTTGTCGAAGAACTCCCGGCACTCGTCCGTCTCCTGCTCGAGGTGGTTCTGATTTTCACGCGCGATGACGGCTTGCACGTCTTCCGACCAGTGAGCAATCGTGTTGGCGATCGGTGGGCCGGGCTGCAATGTGCGGGCGCAAGGACTTCTCGTCGAGCAGGTGGCTGAAGCCGACGGCAGCCTTGCGGGCCGCCCACTCGGTGCTGAATTCCCTGGTGATCCAGCCCTTGGTGCGCAGGTGTTCGGTGAGCGCGGCAGTGAAGCTGTCTAGCCAGAGCGTCGCCTGGTGGGCCACCGCGTCGAACTCCGCAATGAGCTGGCGCAGTTGCAAAGACTGTCGCGACGCGGCGAAAGCCTGCTCGAAGACAGCAGCATCTTTCGAGCCGATGCCACCGAGCCGGTTCACCCGCTCCCCCACCTGCAGCTCGATCAGGCTCCAGAACATGCCGCGGGTGACGCCCACGGTCGCGATGTCCGCGACGGCCGTCGCGATGGCACCGCCCATTGTCACCGTCACTATGTCGTCGTGGAGCGCGAGTTGCCAGTCTCCCGAGCCGGTAAGGGCCTTACCCCAGGCGGTGGGCTGCCAGGTCGAGGTTGTGTTATTAGTCATCAAGCAGTGGCCAGGTTCTTGATGGTGCGAACAACGAACGCGACCAAGGCAAGCGGAAAGGTAAATGTCAGAATGGTTTGAGCCAAGGAATTCATGGCCGACGTCGAATTCGCGGGGATTCCGGGAACGCTCAGTCCGTATTGCAAAACAAAAAAGCCGGCTCCCGCCACAAGGAGAGTCAATGCAAGTGCAATCCCGAAGACCTTCAACCCATTGCTACGCAGCACTTGCACGACTCCGTCGAGGAACAGCGACGCCACGAACGGCAGAATTCCAGCCAACACAAGAACCGCCGCCATTGCTGCGAGCTGGGACGTAAGCGCAGCCGTGATGATACTCAGGCTCATGGACAAGTCCTCTTCCTCGGGTCGACCAGTCACATAGGCACGACAGATGTCTATGGTGCGCGCCAGACACGCCTTGAACTTCTAGCAGCCACCCCAAGGCTTAAATGTCAGCACGCACACCGAACTGTAGCGACACATCGTGTTTTCCCGCGGCCCTCAGATGGGGCGGTCTATCGAACTCTGCCGAGCGTTGAAGCACCCAAAGCTTGAGCGGCAAAGTATTCGTAGAGGCTTGAATCAATAGGCGTTTCGAGACCCAGGGTCATAGACACAACATCGTGTCCACCCTCTCCCGACATTTTTGTCTGACGGGCATCCTGAGACGTCGCTTGACCGAGGTAAAAGAAGTCGGTGCCTTCTGCATCATCCTTCTTGGCGAACACGTGGAGGGGAAGGGTGTTATCCACAATTGCTTTCACCTCTCCGCTCGCGAGGGTGCGCCTGCTGCGGGTGAACCAGGTCAAGGTCGACGGGTTGAGAAACTCGTCTTCGTACTTGGTACTCTCGGACACTTCAGCGCCCTTGTGGTACGTGACGAAGATGGGGCAAGAGTTTGAGAAGAAGTCGACTTTGTAGCCGTAAATGGTGCTTTGCTCGTTCGACTTCCAGTTCAGGAGGCGGCAAACGTCCTTGCGGGAATAGCGTTGACCCACCTCAAGGCCCCCGGTCCAGTTGTGACTATGGCGCGCGAGGTACAGCCCTGTCTCGACAACGTCGTTCACCTGCTCTTGGAACATTGGATCGTCATGCCACGCATTGGCGAACGTCTCACTGATGTCGTATACGCCATCGTGAAGCGTGACGATCGGTTCGCCGCCGTATTTCAGGGCTTCTGCTGCGGTGAAGAATTCAAGGCTCAGGATGCCCAGCACGGAAGTGAGAGTCGCTGGATCAGAAACCAGATCATTCTTCTCAAGCAAGTGCGTGAAGTCTTGGATTTCCAGGCCACCTGCGCTCGACAAAAGTTCTTTAAGGAGAAGGAGCTCATGAGGCCTTTTGCCGTTGAGTAGCTCTCCAGACAGAAACGTCAAAATCGCATCTTCGTACACGCCAGGTCGAGACTCAACGGCACCGACTTTTTTGAGAAACCGCCAATAGTTCTTTTGCTTTGTTGCCATGACGGTGGGGTCGACCAGGTCAAAACGGGCGAAGTCGATCAGTAAGGGAGCCTGGCCCAGGCGGTTCTGCAATTCGAGAAACGATTTCTTGAGGTTCGTCATGCTGTCAAGATTTGTGGTCGCAAGGGAAGCGAAAATTCGGTCTCGGGCAATCACGTCAAAGTTGACGCTGGAAAGGCCGGCTATGGCACCGGCCTCTTGTGCGTCAATGATCTTCTTGCGAATCGAATCCTTGTTGAGGCTGCTGTCTCCAAAGAGCGCGATGGGAATCAGGTAGTTGTTGTCATAATTGCCGATGAAGTCAATCACCACCAGGTGGTCCTTACCCGCTGCCTTGCGTAGTCCCCGCCCGAGCTGCTGGGTAAATACAATGCTCGATAGTGTCTGCCTGAGCATCACTACTTGATTGACCGACGGGATGTCGATACCTTCGTTGAAAATGTCGACGGTGGCTATGTAGTCCAGTTCCCCACGCTCCAGCATTTGAACTGCCAACTCGCGTTCAGGGACGGGGTCCGAGCCACTTAATGCGCGGGTTCGCAGCTGCCGGCCATGGACTTTGCGCTGGTTGAGAAGTGCCGAGAGCTTAGCGGCTTCATCATTCTTGCTGCAGAAGATCAGGCCCCGTACGGCCGCGCCGGCATGCCCATACTTTTCAATTGTTGACACGAGGTGGTCTACGCGCTCAGAAGCGACGAGCCGACCAAGATCCGCGAGTTGGTCAATGACCTCCCCGTCTTTGACATAGTCAGTCACGCCGTAGTAGTGAAACGGAGCAAGCATGTCTGCTTCCAGCGCCTTCTGCAATCGGATTTCGTACGGCACATTGAAGTCAAAAAGTTCAAATACGTTGAAATCGTCGCTTCGCTCTGGCGTCGCTGTCATTCCGAGCAGGAAGGCCGGCTTGAGGTGGTCGATCACACCTCTGTAGGTCGCGGCGCCCGCTCGGTGGACTTCGTCGATCAGAACGTAGTCAAACGCATCGGGTTCAATCGCCGCGAGGTTCGCTGGCCTCGAAAGTGACTGAATCGAGGCGAACACATAGCGACGATCGAGCTCTCTCTTTACTCCCACAAACTTGCCAAAATCACCGTCCGGGGCTCCCAGTACGCGCTTGAATTCGTGTATTGCGCGGTCCACGATCTGCTCGCGGTGCACTATGAACAGCATCCGTTTCGGTGCGTAAGCGCGCACGTCGAGTGCCGAAAGGATCGTCTTTCCAGTTCCGGTTGCAGAAATGACGACTGCGCGCCTTTCCCCGGTGTCTCGCAGTGCCGCAATCTCAGCAAGCGCCTCGACCTGCATTGCGTTGGGCTGAATCACGCCGCTGAGAGGTAGACCAGTATCCGGCTCAATCAGGGCCATTCTGGGGGAAGACTCGCTTACGGGCTCCGTCCACGTCAGCTCGTACTGATTAATCCAGCTCTCGGTTAGGGGAATGGACGCATCAATATGAGCCTCCGCAGCGCGATTGAGCTGCTGAACAATGTCCCCGTCAGGGAGGGCGGAAAACCGTAGATTCCACTCGTGGTTGTTCAGGAGCGCGCGATCCGTCAGGTTTGAACTACCTACGATCGCCGTAGTGCTCGACTCCTGCTCGAAAACATATCCCTTGGCATGGAAGCCAGCAGAGGAATCTGGATGTACCAAAACGTTGATGCCGTCGAGATTGAGAAGTTCCCGAAAAGCCGCGGGCGAGTTGAACCCCAAGTATGTGGAGGTGATGATCGTGCCCACGCCGCGAAAGTCGATAATCGCCTGCTTGAGCAGGGCTATCGCGCTAGGTGTGACGAAGGCAACCGAGAAGACGAAGCGACGCGAGCGCTTGAGCTCCTCACGAATCGCTCGGAGCATGGTGTTGCCGTCGGAATTCGAGACGAGGGTCGGATTGAAGACCTGATCGGCTTTGACTTGCGAGTTTAGAAATCCAAAGTTGTTATCAAAGGTCAGTTGACGGGTGGTCGCGCTCACTCGCGAAAGTCTTTCATTACTCGCACGACTGCAGGAATATCAGCAGGTGCCCAATCGAGCTGGTCCAGCTCTGCCGCCTGCACCCAACGAATTTCTGAGTGCTCTGTAAGTCGGGGCTCTTCGCCAATGAGAGAGCAGTAGTAAGTCGTCAGGACAACGACCCCAAAGTCGTACTCGTGCTCAGTCGTTTCGACCAGCGCGCCGATCTCGGCCGAGCAAAGCAACTCTTCGTCGAGTTCGCGGAGCAAAGCCTGCTCAGGTGATTCGTTCGCCTCAATCTTGCCCCCGGGAAACTCCCACATATCGGGCAGCGACATTGTCGAACTACGACGCGCTGCGAGAATTGTCTGGCCGCGCGTGAGTACGGCGCCGACGACATTGATTCTCTTTTTCACAGGTGTACTCCGATGCCTAGCCGTCAATCCGTAACGCCAGCTTAGCCAGCGCGATTCCTGGGTGCCGAAAGTCGCCCCAGGCGTTAGAGACCGCTGATGAATCCTAGGACCAACTTGTTGTAGAGGGGCAGGCCGACGAAGACGACGAGCGTGGCCACCGCCGCGAAGCTGAGCAGGGTCCACGTGACGCGCCGCACCCGCGCGGTTTTTACTGCACTGTCGATCACAGCGAATTGCGCCAGCAGGTTGGGGATCGGTGGCGAGGTGGGTTCAGACCACGTCGCCGGAGCGTCGACAATGGAAGCAACCTCCACCAGCTCGGATTTGGTCAGAGCCACCGGCCGTTTCAGAAGCCACCGGCGCAAATTGACGGCATCCAGAACATCAATGCCATCAGGCTTCTTCCGCACAGTGATCGACCCGGGGCTGACCAGCGCGATTACGGCCTGCGCGGGCGGGAGCTGCGGCATCCGCTCGTGAAGGATTTTGGTGACGCGCGTGGCCTCGAATTTGGAGTTTCGCAGGTAGGGCTGCTTTTGGCCGCTGATCAGGAACGCCCGTTCGGCGATCCAGATCTTCTTGCCACGATGGTGCTTGGTGTTGATGGTGAAGATTCCGCCGGGGCCGATCACGAGATGGTCGATGTCGGCGCCGGCTGTGCCGATGGGGAGGGCGTGGAAGACTCGCCAATCGGGCGGGAGCCGGCTGAGAATCTTGCCTAACTCGATCTCGCCTAGGGCGCCGCGGTACCAGGCGACGCTGTCGGCGGCCAGCGGGGAGATTCCCCAGAACCGGGCGAAACGCGTGCGCTGGGGCATCGACAGTTGCTGGCGGAGTAACTCCCCGATGACCGATTGGGCGGCGATCTGATCGCTCATGCCCGGTAGCTGTGTTGTCATGCATCCCCCGATGGTTTAGTGCCAACTTACCGAACCTGGCCTGCATATCGGCAGTCCGAGTGCAAGCAGCTCGGTACCATTCCGTCTGCGCTAGGCGAGCGCTGCGGCGAGCTGCTGGTAGGCATCCGCTTGATGAGTTACGCGCCGGATGCGTTCGGCGAGGTCTTTGTGCCAGAGCGCCTGAGCTCCCGGATGATACGTCGAAATGACGGTGAGGTCGTTGGCGATATTCGGCGAACGCCGCAGCACCCGGCGCCAGGATTTGCGGGCATCGCCGCCCTGGAGCAGCACGACCTGCACGGAGAGTACGCGAGCGTCAATGCCACCGTGGATCGGTGCGACGTAGGGAACCCAGAGGTCTGGCGTGCTGATCTCGTCGACGTAGTCGTTGATCGGCTTGATGTGCGAATCAAAGCGATGCTGCAACTGCTCAGCGAGGTAGGCGGGTTCTTTCATGCGTCGGGTCATGGGGTGACCGTACCCGGGTTGCCGCGGTTGTCGAAGGTACCCGGGTGATTGGGCCGCCAGACTGACGCGCGGGTTGCTAGTCGGTCACCAGCAGACGAGCATCCGTTTGGCTGGCTAGTTTGCGGTCGAAGGTGTACATCGGTTGATTCGATGTCAGCTCTGCCGACGTCACGAGGTAGCAGTCCTCAAAAGAAAGTTTGGGGTGCCCAACGAACAAAGCCAGTACTCGATCGAACAGAGCGGCATTGGCGACGATTTGGGGCAGATTCACGAGACCCTGGATTGCTTCTCGCTGCTGCTCACGATTGAGCCCGTACGCGCGCCCCAACACGAACACTGTCTCGACGAGTGCGATATCCGACATGACAAAGGTGCCTCCCGTTTGAAGCAGCGCCACCGCGGCGGCGTGCTGTTCGGGTACATCGTTGAGCAGCAATCGAAGAACGACATTTGCGTCCAAGGATGCGCTCAATGTGCGCTCTCGTCGTTACGGTGTTCCTGGTAGTAGGCGTCGACGTCTGTGACGGGCTCGACGATCGTCGCGTAGCTGGAGATTCGTGCACTGAGGGCTTCGATGTGCGCCACCGGCGCTATGTTGATCGTGCCGTTGGCTTCGTCGATCGAGATTTCCAGACGATCACCGCGTTCAAGCTGTAGGGCTTTGCGCACTGCTGCGGGAAGCGTTAGTTGGCCCTTGCTGCTCAGGGTGACGATGGCCTTCATGGCTTACATTTTAGGTGGCGTAAGGCAGCACGGCGAGAGTCATTTGCTCAACCACGCCGGCTCACTGAGCTGATTCCGAAACTTGTCCGGCGCGATCCAGATTTGATTGAAAGTCTGTGTCAGCATCCGGTCTGGAATTTCAGCTGGGTCAGGCGAGCTGCGTCAGCCGCACGACGATGTCGACAATTGGCAGACGGTAGCAGAGCACGGTCACGACGCCGATCACCACAAGATTACCGGGCAGCAGCGCCAGCAGGATCGATCCTAGAAAGGTTGCGGGTCGGGGTTGTCGGCGTTGTCGGTGTTCCAGACGGAGGTCCATGGGTTGGGCACGGGTGGTGCTGGAATAGTCGGCGGGGGTGGTGCTGGCGCGGTGTGTTGTAGGTGGGGGCTGATGCGTGTGGCGGGGTCGGTGGCATAGTGTTTGCCGGCGGGGCTGGTCCAGTGCAGGGTGCCGTCGGGGTCGGCGACGGCTTTCCACTCGCTGAAGTGCTTCAGGTTGTGGTGCGCCGGGGAGAGAAAGTGCAGGTTGGTGGCGGTGGTGGGGCCGCCGAATTGTTTGTCGATGGTGTGGTCGAGGTCGCTGTGCCCGGCGGAGCGGTTGCAGCCGGGGAACCGGCAGGTTCCATCGCGCAGTCGCAGGTACTTCTTCAAGCTGGCCGGCACGCGGAAGGGGTCTTGGCTGACGTCGATCACGATTCCGGTGTGGGGGTGGGTGAGGATGCGCAGGAAACTCGTCGCCGTGCCGGCCAGGCGGCGGGCGGTCTCCGGGTCGATCGGCCCGTACCCTTCAAGGTCGGCGGGTTCTTCGCTTTTGCCCATGAGGGTGAGCACCGGGACGGTGATGTTGACGTTGGCGGTGAGTCCGGCGCCGAGGCCGCTGCCGGTGACGCCCTGCTGGAGCAGGTCGACGGCGACATCGGCGCGGAGCTGGCTGAGGGTGCGCTCTTCGCCCGGGCCCTGCAGGCTGATGGCGGCGTCGGTGACGCGGGTGTAGATGCCCTGCAAGTCGTCACCTGCACCGCGCAGCCAGAGGGTGGCCATGCCGTCTTTATCGGGGAAGAACAGCACCTTGCGGTCGGAGAGGCACTTGGCGCGGCGCACGGTGATGCTGTCGGGGTGGAACCGTTCCCGCAGTTTGCGGGCCTTGCCCTCGAACTGGGTGGGAGTGAGGCGTNGGTGGGAGTGAGGCGTTTGGCGTGCGGCAGCAGCACCGCCTCCAGTGCGGCGCGGGCGGGCCGCGGCACGGAGACGAGCTGGTCGAGCAGGCGGCGGGCGTGGCGGAGGGAGATGTCCCCGGTGCGGAGGGCGGTGAGAGTATCGGGCCGCTCGACCACCAGTTGGCGGCTCTCCTGGAGGAGGCCGGACGCGGTGCCGTTCGGGATGCGCAGCGCGCACGCCATCTCCGCCACGAGGCCTTGCTGCGCGGCGAAGGTGGTGTCCCAGTCGTGCTCATGGCCCGGCCCGGACAGGGGGCGGCCGGTTTCGGCGGTGTTGGTGGTGTAGTCCCATGCTTCGGTGAGAACCTCAGCCTTGCTCGCCTGGGCCCAGGCGATGATCTTCTCCAGGTAGAGCACCCGGTCAACGAACTGCGCCTGATGCCGCTGAAACGGACTTAAGACGCCGCCCGGGCTGCTGTCGGCCGGGTCGAATTGGTCCGGGTCAGCGGCGGCTGAATCTGATTGGTCAGCGGCAGCGGGATGAGCCCGGAGCTCGTCAGTGGCGCCCTCATCCGAGAGGAAATCCGGGAGGAAATTGGCCGCGAGATACTCAGCGTAGAGGATCTCCTCACGGAGCTCCCCATCGAACAGATGCTCGGGCGGCACCGCAGCGAACACCTCGGTCAGGTCCAGGCCGATCGGAATCGGTGGACCGTCAATCAGCACCGGACGGTTAGCCATCGGGCTCACCGATTTCGGGTTGACGGGTTCCGGGCGGACCGGTACGGGGGCATCGTCCGGGGTGAATTCTTCGAGCCCCTCGGCGATCTCGACCCGCCAATCGGCCTGGCACTGCGCCCAGAACGCCTCGAACTCGGCGCGCTCCTCGGGAGTGGAAGGCGGGTAGCCGTGACAAGCGAAGAATGGATCGACGAGGCCCGGCTGGGGGGTGTCGCCGCTCTGGCTCATAGAACAAGTGTACCAAGCCCAACCCCAGAAGTCGACCCATTCTCACATATTTTGAGATATCCGTGCGAAGCTGAATTCGCACGGACTGTCGCGTTTTCGGGACCGGCGAGTGTTCGCACAGCGGATGCCGTGGGCTCGGACTGCGAAGGCACAGCCCGCACCCGCACGTGAGAAAGTGCGGCTTGATGCCACATCACTCATGCCCTCGTCGCCGGATGGAAGCGACTGGGAGGCTTTGCTCAGGTGCGGCTGGGCACAATGGAAACCCAGCCAAACCGAAAGGCCCCCAATGAGCAACCTCCAGCGCATTCTGCGCATGGCATCCAAGGCCCTTGATAAGAAGGGACAGCCGTCCTCCGCTGGGTCAGGCAAGACGGATTGGCGCGAGATGGTGCGCACCGCAGCCGACAAGGTCACCGGGGACAGCAGGCCCACGGCGAACAACGTGCAGAGAAGTGCCACTCCCGTCGTAGCTGCGAAACCGGCGCCGGCGGTGAGCGCCGAAGACCGCGCGGCCATCGCCCGTTACGACTACCTGCTGCAGACCGCGCAGCCCCAGCAGCTTGAGCAGGTTCACCGCGATGCCTTCGCGCGCCTCACGCCGGTGCAACGCGACGAGGTCAACGCTCAGCTGCGCACAGAGCTGCCGGCCAACGAATATCCGGCATCGACCAGCCCGGAGGACCTGGCCCGGTCGGCCACCCGCGGCGAAGCCCAGAACCCCGGCTTCCTGAAGAAGCTGTTTGCCCGGTCGTCCGGCCGAGGAGCCGGCGGCGCACTTGCCGGAGCGGGTGTCGCCGCGCTCGGGCTCGGTGCCGGCGGGCTACTCGCCGCTGTCGCCGGTGGCGCAGTTCTCAGCAATGTGGCCGGGCCCCTCCTGGAACAGGCGGCCGGCCTCGGCGTCGATTTCGAGAGCCTCGCCGGCGGTCTTGAGGGAATCACCCAGGGCGTCGATGTCGAGAGCCTTACCGGCGGTCTCGAGGGAATCACCCAGGGCGTCGATGTCGAGGGACTCACCGGCGGTCTTGAGGGAGTCACCCAGGGCGTCGCCGACGGCGCCGGCGAGTATGCGACCGGATTGGGCGAGCAGGTGAAAGAACTCGGGGCGAACTTCGAGATCCCCGGCCTCTCTGCTCTCGGCAACCTGTTTGGCCGTAACTAGAGAGTTCCGACAAAGCTGGCAGCCCGCCTCGGCTCCGCCGGAGTCTCTGTCGCCACCGGCGTGCGGGCGCCCGCGCTACGCTGACTTGTGCAACTTTCCCTCTGGCTGGCCCTCGTCGGCGCCGGCGTGCTGATCAGCTTCACCCCGGGCGCGGGAGCGATCAACACCATGAACAACTCGCTGACCAGCGGGTTTCGTCGCTCGATCTGGGGAATCCTCGGGCAGCAGGCGGCACTTGTGGTGCACGTGGCCGTGGTGGCGCTCGGCGTGGGCGTGCTCGTGGCCAATTCTCCCGTGCTGTTCAATGTGATTCGGTATGCGGGGGCGGCCTACCTGGTGTTTCTGGGCATCCGTCTGTTGGTGCAGAAGCCTGATCCGACGCGGGACTTGGGCGCGCCGCGCACGCGCGAACCGGCCGGGTCGATGTTTCGCCGCGGTCTGTGGGTGAACCTGCTGAACCCCAAGGCGCTCGTGTTCTTTCTCGCGTTCATGCCGCAGTTCATTCGGCCCGAGCAGCCGCTGCTGCCGCAGTACCTTGTGCTGACGGTCACCGTGGTGCTGATCGACGTGATCGTGATGTGGCTGTTCTTCGCGGTGGCGGCGAAGTCGTTTCAGCGCTTCACGAACACCGCTCGTGGTCAGCTAATTCTCAACCGCACGTTCGGCGTGCTGTTCGTGGCCGTCGCGCTGCTGCTGGTGCTGGTGCATTGAGATGCCGGCATCCGCTTCTGAACGGATGCTCGGTACGCTTGCTTGATGAGTACCACCGAAACACGACCACCGCGTCCGGCCGTACTAACGGGGATCGTGGGCTTCGCAGTCGTTATGCTGTATGCAATTGCCGGGGCGCTGCAGATTCTGGTGTGGAATCCGCTCGCGGCGGTGCCGGGCGCAACGCTCGGGCAGATTCGTGCCGAAATGGCCCTCGCTGGTGAAAGCCTCAGCGCAAACGGAGTCGTCACCTGGGCTGGCATCGGGCTGCTGCTGGCCGGGGTGATCCTGCTGGTCGCGACCATGCGCCGCACCAGTCGGGTGTGGCCGGTCATCGCGGCCTATCTCGTGCTGCTGGTGTTTGCTGCTCCCGGACATTTCTTCGTCTCGTTCGGCCCCGGTATGTCGCTCGCCGACACGTTCCTAATTTCGGGTGCCGATCACACCCCGTGGGGCATGGTCTTGTACCTGGTGAGTGCGGCTGCCCTGCTTGCCCTGATCGTGGTGATCATTCGGGCCGCTCGCGCGGTCTCGGCCGGCGCAGAATAGACGAATGACCGACGCCGGCGACTTCGTAGATCGCACGCTGCAGTACGAAGCGACCTGGGAGCGGGCAGCCGAGTGGCAGGCGCAGCTGGGCGCCGAGCTCGAGGTCTACGGCGCCTCGGTGGGCGCCGTGCGTGGCACCATCCGCGACCTGGCCCGTCGACATAAGAGCATGACCCACGACGAGGTGACCGCGCTCAGTTCCGAGCTGTGGAGCGTTCCGGTCTTTGAGCGCCGCCTCGCCGCGATCGTGCTGCTGCAGGCGAACGTGACCCGGCTCGACAACAACGACCTCACCCGCATCGAAGGGTTTCTGCGCGGTGCGGCTGTGCCCGAGCTCGCGGATCCGCTCACGGTCGACGTGGTGCTGCCGCTCGTGCAGCGACTGACCGGCGCGAATCGCGCCAGAGCGGATGGAGCGCTGGCGCGGTGGGCGCGAGACGGCGACCCCTGGCTGCTCCGCGCTGCACGCGGTGTGCACGCACGGATCGCGAGCGAGTAGCGGGGCGAGCGGCGGCATCCGCCGTGAGGGCGTCGCGTAGGCTGCGGGCATGCGCGCAATCATCGTGAACTCTCCCGGCGGGCCCGAAGCCCTGACCATGCAAACCGTGCCCGACCTCGAGGTCGGCGCCCACGACATTCGGGTGGAGGTGGCCGCAGCGGGCGTCAACCGCGCCGACATCATGCAACGCGAGGGCCGCTACCCGTCACCTCCCGGCGCCCCGGAATGGCCGGGGCTCGAGGTGTCGGGCGTGGTCACCGAGGTAGGCGATGACGTGACCCGCTTCGGCGTGGGCGACCGGGTCTGCGCGCTGCTTCCCGGCGGTGGGTATGCCACCGAAGTGGTGGTGCACGAAGGCCTGGCGCTGCTGGTGCCGCTCTCGATGGACCTCGTAGACGCCGCCGCCCTGCCCGAAGCCCTAGCCACGGTGTGGTCTAACGTGTTCATGAGCGCCGAACTCGCGCCCGGCGAGACCCTGCTCGTGCACGGTGGCGGCAGCGGAATCGGCACCACCGCCATTCAGTTGGCCCGCCTCCTGGATGCCCGCGTGGCCGTGACGGCCGGCTCCGCCGAGAAGCTCGCCATGTGCGCCAGCCTCGGGGCCGAGACGCTCATCAACTATCGCGAGCAGGACTTTGTGACCGAGATCAAGGCCGCTACCGATGGGCGCGGTGCCAACGTGATTCTCGACATCATGGGCGGCGCCTACGCGGCGCGCAACATCGAGGCGGTCGCGATCAACGGTCGCATCATGGTGATTGCCAACCAGAGCAACGAACCGGCCACCTTCGATCCGGCCCGCCTCATGCAAAAACGTGCACGCTACTGGGCTACCACGCTGCGTGCTCGCTCCCTCGCCGAGAGAATCGATATCGTGCGCGCTCTCGAATCGGCGATCTGGCCGTGGATAGCGTCGGGCGAGTTTCGCCCGGTGATCGACGGGAGGTTCTCTTTCGAGAACGCAGCGGATGCCCATAGCCGGCTGGAATCATCCGCTCACGTCGGCAAGATCGTGCTGGTGCCCTGACCGAGCACGACACGGGTCACAAACGGTGCGACCGCCGCACACTGCCGTGGGTTATTCGGTCAGTGCAAGTTGTGCAGCCAAGTCACCGAGTTCGCGGGCCTGCTCGCTCGCATAGCGCTAGAGCCGGGGGCGCCCGGCCCAGCGTTCGGCCTTGAGGGCCAGATGCAGCTCAAGGCGAGCCTGACCGCCCAGCGGATCGACGCCGATGAGCGAACGGATGCGCCCGAGCCGGTTGTAAATACTCGTGCGGTGCAGGTGCAACTGCTCGGCGACCTCGGCCACCGAACCGTCCTTGTCATACATCAGCTCGAGTACCGGCAGCAGCTCCCCGTTGGGGTCGAGTTCGCGCAGCTCGGTGTAGAGGGTCGACTCCCCCGGCGACACGTCCCGCCCCTCAACCGCCAGGAACTGGTACACCCCGATGGCGCGAAACGACACCAGAGCCCCCAACTGGGCGTCCACCCACGCTGCCTGCACGGCGCTACGCGCCTCGGCGTAGGCTCCGGGCAGCCGGCGCAGGTCGGCAAAGGGCTCGCTCAGGCCGAGCAGGGCCGGCGCGGCCGGCTGCCCACCGCGGCGCGAAACTTCCAGCCCGAACCGACGCAGAATCTCGGACTCGTCGATGCAGTCGATCACGTCTTGCAGGAGCAAAACAGCGTGCGTTTCGGTGCCTGCGGAGAACAGCACTGTGTTGATTCCGAGCGTGGCATACAGGGCAGAGAGCCGCTGCAGCAGGTTGCTCTCGGCGGAAGTGCGCCGGGCGTTGTTGCCCCGGTCGAGCAGGGTGGCCAGTCGCCACGGCCCGCGCCCGTGCACTCCCGGCCAGCCGCCCACGGACACGACGGCGTCGCGGTCGCCGAAGCAGGCGGCGAGAAATTGCGCCTCGCGGGCACGACGGCCATCGGAATCCGCGCTCGTGCGATTGAGCAGCATCTCGGCGAGTACGTCCAGCTCGGGGCGAATGATCCGCAGTTCCTGCACGATGGAATCGGGTTCGAGTTCGTCATCCTGCTGCAGCACCCAGAGATACCCCACTCGGAATCCCCGGGCAAGCAGCGGCACGCACACCCGGCCCAACATGCCGAGCTCGGCATTCGCCGGAACCGGAACAGGCTTGACGGCCCTGGCGATGCCGTGGCTGAGCTGCCAGACGCTGACATCGGGCGGAACGAGCTTGCTCAGCAGAAAGTTCGTGCGCACGCGGTCGGCCGTAGCCTGATGCGCGCTGTACGCGAGCAGGCCGCCGTCGAGGTCTTCCAGGGAGAGGGCGCGGCCAAGGCGCGCGGCGATGAAGGCCACCGCCCGGTCGATATCGGCCGCGTTCATGGGTTTAATCTTACGCAAGCGTGTGAACGCCAGGCGACAATCGACGCGGCGTGGCGCTACAGATGTCGAACCAGGCCCGCCCGAGGCTCGGGCCATGCGGCGCATCTCCGGGAATAAAACTCCCGGACAAGTGCTAATTCCGGGGCGGTGAGACGTGCGGGGGCCAGCCCGCGGCATCCGCTATCAGCAGGGCCCTGCCGCGACAGCCCTCAAAACGCGGGCTTATCGTTTCTATGCTGACCAAAGTCGATCGGCGACGCGCCCTGAAGAAGTAGGAGTTCCCCATGATCATTGGTGTTCCGACCGAAGTGAAGAACAACGAATACCGTGTGGCGATCACCGCCGCCGGAGTCCACGAAGCCAAGCTGCACGGCCACACCGTGCTCGTGCAGGCCGGAGCCGGAATCGCCTCCGGGTTCTCCGACGCCGATTACGCGGCCGCCGGCGCCGCGATCGTCGAAACCGCCTTCGAGGTGTGGGCGAGCGCCGACATGATCCTCAAGGTGAAAGAGCCGATCACCGCCGAGTACGTGCATTTTCGTCAGGGCCTGATTCTCTTCACCTATCTGCACCTGGCCGCTGAGCCCGAACTCGCCACCGCCCTGCTTGAGGCCGGCATCACCGCCATCGCCTACGAGACCGTGCAGAAAGCCGATCGCTCGCTGCCGTTACTCGCCCCGATGAGCGAGGTCGCCGGGCGCCTCGCCGTTCAGGTCGGCTCCGCGTCGATGACCCGCCCCGGCGGCGGCCCCGGAATTCTGATGGGCGGCGTACCCGGAGTACGTGCCGCCAAGGTGACCGTGATCGGCGCCGGTGTGGCCGGCTCCAACGCCGCCGCAATGGCCATCGGCATGGGCGCGGACGTCACGATTCTCGACATCAACATCGATCGCCTGCGCGAACTCGACGCCCAGTACGCCGGACGCCTCAAGACCATAGCCTCGAACGCCTACAACATCGACCAGTCGGTGACCGAGGCCGACCTCGTGATCGGCTCAGTGCTGATTCCGGGTGCCAAGGCCCCCAAGCTCGTCACCAACGAGCTCGTCTCCCGTATGAAGCCGGGCTCCGTGCTCGTCGACATCGCGGTTGACCAGGGCGGCTGCTTCGAAGGCACCCACGCCACCACGCACGAGAACCCCACCTTCGCCGTGCACGGCTCGATCTTCTACTGCGTGGCCAACATGCCCGGCGCCGTGCCGCAGACATCGACCCTCGCGCTGACCAACGTCACGCTGCCCTACGCCCTGTCGATCGCCGACCGTGGCGTGCGAGCAGCGTTCGAGCGTGACGCCGCCCTCGCTGGCGGGCTCAACATCGCCGCGGGCAAGATCGCGAACCGTTCGGTCAGCGTTGCTCTCAACCTGCCGCTCGCGGACTGGACCGACCTCGTGACAGAGGCCGAGCTCACCCTCGTGTAGTCGTTGGTAACGGATGCCGGGGTCGGCCGATTTCACCGGCCCCCGGCATTCCTTACCGTGTTCTCCCCGTGCCAATCGCCTGGACTACAAGGAAGTATCTCCGATGTCGCAATTGAAACCCAGCACTCGATCTGCGCCCAGCGCGCAGCCGCACCTGGCACGCTCACTGTCGAATCGTCATATCCAGCTCATCGCCATCGGCGGGGCGATCGGAACGGGCCTGTTCATGGGATCCGGCAAGACCATCTCGCTGGCAGGACCGTCGGTGATCTTCGTCTACATGATCATCGGCTTCATGCTGTTCTTCGTGATGCGGGCCATGGGCGAGTTGCTGCTCTCCAACCTCGAATACAAGTCGTTCAGCGACTTCGCCGGTGACCTGCTGGGGCCGTGGGCCGGCTTCTTCACGAGCTGGACGTATTGGCTCTGCTGGATCGTGACCGCCATCGCCGAGCTGATCGCGATCGCGCTGTATACGAGCTTCTGGTGGCCCGATCTGCCGCTGTGGATTCCGGCCCTCGGTGCCGTGTTGATTCTGCTTGGCTTCAACCTCGCGAGCGTCAAGGCGTTCGGCGAGACCGAGTTCTGGTTCGCGCTGATCAAGATCGTCGCGATCGTCACGCTCATCATCGTGGGGCTCGTGATGGTGTTCACAAAGTTCCAGTCCCCCGGCGGCTCCCCGGCAAGCCTCACGAATCTGTGGAACGACGGCGGGATGTTTCCGACCGGTCCGATGGGGTTCATCGCCGGCTTCCAGCTCTCTGTGTTCGCGTTCCTCGGGGTCGAGCTCGTGGGCACGACGGCCGCTGAAGCGCAGCACCCGGAGAAGAACCTTCCCAAGGCCATCAACTCGATCCCCATTCGCATCATGCTGTTCTACGTGCTGGCCCTAATCGTGATCATGGCGGTCACTCCGTGGCGTGAGGTCACCGCCGATGTGAGCCCGTTCGTGGCGATGTTCGCCCTCGCGGGGCTCGGCGCGGCCGCAGCCGTGATCAATTTCGTCGTGCTCACGAGCGCGACATCCTCCGCGAATTCCGGGCTGTATTCCACATCGAGAATGCTCTTCGGGCTGTCGGTCGAGGGTACGGCACCGGGGCGTTTTCAACGCCTGAGCCGCCACCGGGTGCCGGCCAACGCGCTGTTGTTCTCCTGCATGTTTTTGCTCGTATCCGCTGTTCTGCTGTATGCGAGCTCGTCGATCATCGCCGTGTTCACCGTGGTGACGACCATGGCATCGGTACTGTTCATCTTCGTGTGGTCCATCATCGTGGTGAGCTACATCGTGTACCGCAAGCGTCGCCCGGCACTGCACGCGGCCTCCAAGTTCAAAATGCCCGGCAGCGTCTACATGTGTTATGTCCTGCTCGCGTTCTTCGTCTTCCTGATCTGGGCGCTCACCCAGAAGGCCGATACCCTGCAGGCGCTGCTCGTGACGCCGGTGTGGTTCATCGGGCTCGCCACGGTGTGGTTCATCATTCGCCGCCGCCCGGAACTGGCCGCCCACCACGAACTTCACCGGGCAAATGTGCAGGCCGATCGGGCCGCGGCACTCGCCTTCCGCCGCTGATATCCGTGACCGGCCGCCAGTAAGCCGCTTTCGGGCTCAGCGCCTTCAGCGCGTGTAGTGAGACTCCTGCAGCTCGTACACCGGGGTATTAAGCCCCTCCATGCGGGCTTTGATCTGCAGCGCAAGGTAGTTGGAGTAGTGCCGGCTCTGGTGCAGGTTGCCGCCGTGAATCCAGAGTTGAGGAACGTTCGTGGGCTTCCACATGTTGCGTAGTTCACCCTCCCACGGCCCCGGATCCTTTGGCGTGTCGGACCCGTATCCCCAGCAGCGCCCCACCTGGTCGGCGACCTCCGGTGAGACCAGATCGGCAAGCCATCCGTTCATAGAGCCATACCCGGTGGCATAAACGATGAGATCAGCATCGAGTTCGGCACCGTCGGCGAGCACCACCGACTCGGGCGTGATGCGGTCGACCTGCCCCGACTTCACCGCGACGCGACCGTCGATAAGCAGCTGCGAGGCTCCCACATCGATGTAATAGCCGGAGCCGCGTCGCAGGTATTTCAGGAACAGGCCCGAACCATCCGTGCCAAAGTCGAGGTCGAAGCCTGCGGCGGTGAGTTGGGAGTAGAACTCGGCGTCGCGCTGCGCCATCTGTTCGAACACCGGAATCTGCGCGGCGGGCAGGAGGCGGTAAGGCAACGACGCGAAGAGCAAGTCAGCCTTTTCGGTGGTCACCCCGTTGGCGAGCGCCTGCTCGGAGTAAAGCCCACCGAGTGCGAGCTCCATGAGCGAATCGCTGCGTGAAATGTGCGTCGACGAGCGCTGCACCATGGTGACGTCTGCTCCGTGCTCCCACAGGTCGGCGCAGATATCGTGGGCCGAGTTGTTCGACCCGATCACGACGGCCTTTTTGCCGGTGTAGTCACCGCCGCCGCCGTGCTGCGATGAGTGATGCTGCTCCCCTGCGAACGACTCCGCGCCGGCGAAGACCGGCGTATTCGGATACCCGGAGACGCCGAGTGCGAAGACCAGCTGCTTGGGTCTCAGGGTGACCGGTGTGCCGTCACGCACGACCTGTACCAGCCACTCCTGGGCGTCGTCGTCGAAAGTCGCTTTGGTGCATTCAGTGCTCGACCAATAGTTGAGTTCCATGATGCTGGTGTAGTGCTCGAGCCAGTCACCGATCTTGTCTTTCGAGGCAAAGACGGGCCAGTCCTCGGGAAACTTGAGGTATGGCAGGTGGTCGTACCAGACCGGGTCGTGCAAATGCAGGGATTTGTAGCGATTTCGCCAGGAGTCACCCGCCTTGGCGTTCTTCTCGATCACGATCGTGGGAACACCGAGCCGCTTCATGCGGGCTGCCAGGCCGATGCCGCCCTGGCCCCCGCCCACGATCACGCAATACGGCTGCTCCTCATAACCGAGCCGAGCCTCCTGGGCCGTCTTCTTCTCGAGCCACGAGGTGCGTCCTTTCGTGATTTCGTGCGACACGCCCTGCTCCCGGGTGCGCCCCTTCTTCTCCTCAAAACCCTTGAGCTCCTGCATCGTGGTGAGCAGGGTGTAGCACAATCCGTCGTTCAACCGGAGGTGGGCGTATCCGCGAGCACTACCGGTTTCGAACGTAACCCAGGCCTCCACGGCACCGGCTACACCGGTTGCCGGTTCGGCGAGCGCCCAGCGATGCGGATTTACCTGGTCGAGGGTGGCGGCGAGCATCCGTTCTATGTCGTCCTTACCCTCAAGGGTTTTCAAATTCCACGTGAACGAGATGAAATCCCGCCAGTAGCAGTCGTCAGCGAAGAGCGCGAGGGCGCCCTCGAGGTCACGGTGCTGCAGGGCGGTATCGAACCGGGCGAGCCAGTTCTCGGCGATAGTAATTGGTGTATCGGGCATGTCACTCCTTTGTGAACCAGCGAAGAATCGGCCCATTGTCGGGCGCGACCTGTATGTTCAAGTACACGGCCGCAGGGGTTGCACAGGCGTTACACCTGGTCTCTGCTCGGCCTCATCGTCGTATCCAATGAGGGAGACAGCGCATGTCCACAGAGCCCAGCGGCGCGGTTCTCGTTGCTGGCCTGCGTTTTTCTTCGCCCCGCAAATACGAGCGGATGCTCCGCGCTGCCCACGATCACACCCGCGACGGTGCACCACCGCCCGCGATCACCGGCGACGTGTGGAACTCCTGGCAGCGCTCACTCGCCGCCGGCATTGACCCCGACCGCCATCTGCCCCGGCACCTGCATGAGGTAGCGGATGCCGTGGCGCTCCGCCGCGGACATGCGCTGCAGACGGTGATGCCGGCCCTCAGTGAGCTTCTCGCTGATGAGAGCTCTCAGGGTCAGCATCTGCTCGTGCTGGCCGATGCCCACGGTGAGGTTTTGTGGCGAGTCGGCAGCCGGGCGGCCTTGCGGCAGGCCGATCGGCTGGAGTTCGTGGAGGGGGCCGACTGGTCCGAGGCGGGTGTGGGCACGAACGCCATCAGTGAAGCTGTCCTCAGCGGCCGAGCGGCCCAGCTGTTCTCGGCGGAGCACCTCGTGCGCTCGCATCATGCCTGGGCGTGCACGGCCTCGCCGATCCGAGACCCGCAGACCGGAGTGGTGCTGGGGGTACTCACCGTGTCCGGGCCTCTCCATACGGTCACGGCAGACAGCGTGCGCATGGTCAAGTGTGGGGTGCGCGTTGCCGAGGAGTTGTTGCGGACCGCACAACGGGTGAACGACCGCACAACCAGAACCGTGGGTGCGGTCACGGTTAATCTGACAGCCGGGCACTCGTCAGCGGTCTCCCTCGACTTATTGGGTGAGCACCCGGCGGTTCTCACCGCCGACGGCCACCGAGTACTCCTCTCGCCGCGGCGCGCGGAAATTCTGGCCCTGTTGGAGTCGCGGGATCGCGGCTGGACGGCCGACGAACTCGCCTACTCCATTCACGGTGAGACCGGTTCTGCGGCAACCATCCGCATCGAAATGCACCGTATTCGGCAGGTTCTCGGCGATGCGCTGCAGTCAACGCCGTATCGCCTGGCCCCCGGCCTGCGCGGCACGTCTGACGCGGCGCGGGTCTTGCACCTGGTGCGCCAGGGACAGGTATCGGCAGCACTCGCCGCCTATACGGCCCCGTTCCTCTCCCGCTCAACCGCCCGGGCGATTGAACCGCTGCGGGCCGAGATCACGAGCGCGGTCGGGGCATCCGTTCGGGCCAGCGGAGATGCCGAGCTGCTGCGCCGGTGGTGCGCGACCGAGATGGGCAGCGATGATCGCGCCGCCGTACACGCCCTCGGGCTGCTAGCCGGCCAGGCCGATGCCGCCTATGTGTCGTCACTGGCTCGCCTCAGCCGCATCGACAGCGAGCTCGGCCTCTAACCGGGGCGCCTGCGCTGAGCGTTATGCCCGCAGGGGCCGCTCCGACCGGCGCGGCCCCTGCGTGCCGAAGTTACGCTGGTTTGTCGGCCGGCTCGGCGGTCTTCGCGGTCTCGGCTGCGGCCAGGCGTGCTGCCCTGGCCTCGGCCTTTGCTGCCGCAGCGGCCGCCTTGACGTCGGCTTCGATAGCGTCGACGAAAGCGGTGTGCTTGGCGCCGGGCATCCAGCCCTTGTTGGTGACCTTGACCTGGAAGATGATCGCAGCGACGACCAACACCACGCCGATGAGCACGGTGAGCATCACGCCGATGGCGGTGTTGTCGCCGAGCAGGCTCACGCCGATGAGCGTGCCAAACCAGCCGAAGTCCGCGTCACCGAAGGTGCTGTTGGCGAAGCCGAAGTTGCCGAGTACGAGCAGCAGAATGGCCGGCAGGATGGTGATCAGGATTCCGTTGACGAAACCACCGACCATGGCACCGATACGACCACCGGTGGCGTTGCCGTAGACACCGGCGCCACCGCCAGTGAAGAAGTGCGGCACCATGCCGGGCAGAATTAGGGCGAGACCAAACACCGGTCCGAGCCAGATGGCCAGCACACCGAGGCTGATCAAGCCACCAGCGAAGGACGCCAGGAATCCGATGAGCACGGCGTTGGCCGCGAACGGAAAGACGATCGGAATGTCGAGCGCGGGGCGGGCACCAGGCACGACCTTTTCGGCGATGCCCTGGAACGCTGGGACGAGCTCGCCGAGGATGGTGCGCACACCGTAGAGGATGATGGCCACACCCACGCCGAACTGCAGCGCCTGGGCGAAGGCGGCCATGATGAACGCGCCGCCGTCGACGGAGCCGAAAATAGCGAGGGCATCCGCTCGGGGAAGCGCGATGAGGCCCCAGATGGCGAAGACCATGTAGATGGCGACCATCGAGACCGAGGTAGCCACCATGGAGTCGCGCAGAAAGCGCAGGTTCTGCGGAAAGTTGATGTGCTCGGTGCTCTTGCTGCGCTTGCCGACGGCCTGGCCGACGGCGCCGGCAGCGATGTAGCCGAGGGTTCCGAAGTGGCCGATGGCGATCGTGTCGTCGCCGGTGATGCGCTTGGTCCACGGCTGGGCGAAGGCCGGCATGACCACCATGATCACGCCGAGCAGGCCACCGCCAATGACGACGACGAGCCAGCTGAGCTCAGAACCGAAGCCGACCGAGAGCACGACCGCGAGCATCATGGCCATGAAGACCATGTGGTGCCCGGTGAGGAACACGTACTTGAGTGGGGTGAATCGTGCCAGAAGCAGCATGACGATGAATCCGACGACGAGCACGTAGGCGCTGGTCGCTCCGAATTCCTCGGCGGCGAGGGCCGTGATGACCTCGTTGGTCGGAATCACGCCCTGCGCGCCGGTGACCTTGAGAATCAGGTCGCCGAGCGGGGTGAGTGAGGCGACAACCACACCGGCACCGGCACCGAGAATGAGAAAGCCGAGGGCTGCCTTGAGGCTGCCGCCGATGATGGTTCCGACCGGGCGGCGCAGGGCGATGAGCCCGACGGCCGTGATGATGCCCACCAGGTAGGCCGGCACATTCAAAATCTGCTGGCCGATGAAATCCAGAATGACTAAGAACCACTCCATGTCGGGGTGCTCCCTCTCTTACTCAGACGTGCGGTTGATGAAGCAGGATTATTCGAGTGCGTCGGTGAGTTTCTGGGTGATTTCTTCAAGGTCGAAGAAGTTGTCGATGACGATGACCTGGGCCTCGACGTCGCCGATCTCCTCGGCGAGCTCTTCGCTCGTGAGCACGATCTCAGCGTCACGCGCCATGCCGCGAGCCACGCCGATGTCAGCGGCCTCAACGTCGGCGTCGATGCCGAGTGTGCGCAGTACCTTCTCGGTGTTCATTTTCAAGAGAACGGATGTGCCGATCCCCATCCCGCAGACCGCGATGATCTTCATGAGAGTGCCTTTTCTGTGAGCAGTTGGGGGCTGGACATGATCGCGAGAACCTCGGCCGGCGAATCGGCCGCCTTGAGCGCGATGAGCAGGTCGGCGTTCATCAGCACCCCGGCGAGGGCCTGCATCATCTCGAGGTGGCCTTCGTGGTCGGGGGCGGCCAAGCCGATAACGAGCGACACCGGGTCGTTTTTCTTGTGGCCGAACTTCACTGGCTCGTCGAGGGTGACCCAGCTGAGACCGGCGCGCAGCACGGCGGGAGATGGGCGGGAGTGAGCGATGGCCAGGCCGGGCGCGATGACGATGTAGGGGCCGAGCTTGTCAACCGCAGCGATCATCTCGGCCGTGTAGTCGTCGGTCGTGACGCCACCGGCCACGAGCGCGTCGCCGGCCAGGGTGATCGCGGCCTGCCAGTCGGCGGCGACGACGTGGGTGCGAATGGAGGCCTGGTCGAGTTCGTCTGCGAGATTGACTGCCATGCCTGACTCCTTGGTTCTGGCCCTCAAACTGCAAGACCACGTCGTCTGCCCCAAAATGTTTGGTGCCGTGTCTCCGAGCCTAATGCGCATTCGGAACTTTCGTCTATAAGTGATCTAAAGTCGAGACGAAAGTCCTTAGCGCGTGAGGTGACTGATGCGGTCGGCCTCGAACAGGGCATCCTGCGCGATGAGCGAGGCACCGAGAACGCCGGCCTTGTTGCCGAGCCGGCTCGGCTCCACGGTGAGGCCGGTGCCGGAGAAGGCGCGCACGTGCGCGAGGAGGGCCTCGCGCAACGACGACAGGTAGGGGTCGCCGGCCTCGGCGAGCTGGCCGCCGATGACGATCATGGCGGGGTTCAGCAGCCCGGCGACATCGACGAGGGCGTTCCCGATCTCGGCGCCGGCGGCAGCGAGCAGCCGCACGGCATCGGGTGAGCCCATGCGCGACAAGGCAACGATGTCGCCGGTGGTGCGAATGCGGTAGCCGAGAGCGTTGAGCTCGCGGCGAATGGCGTAACCGCTCGCGACGGCCTCGAGGCAGCCGCGCTGCCCGCAGCTGCATAGCTCGTCGCCGTAGCGAAAGCTGTGGGAGAAGTCGCCGGCACCGCCGCGGGCACCGCGGTAGACCCGGCCGTCGAGCACGAGCGCGCAGCCGATGCCGAGGCCAACCTTGAGCACGGTGAGGTCCCGATGCTCCGGCCAGCCGAGCCGGGATTCCGCGACCGCCATGATGTTCACGTCACGGTCGACGGCGAAAATGGCGGTGTAGTCGGCCGAAAAATAGTCCTGCACGAGCACGTCGTTCCACTGCGCGTCGATCTGGGGGGCGGCGAGCCGGCCGGTCGCGGCATCCACTGGACCGGGAACGCCCACGCCGATCCCCCGCACGTCAGCGCGGGTCTTGCCGAGCTGGCGCAACAGGTAGTCGAACACCTGGTTGGCCCAGGTGAAGACGGTGTCCGGGCCTTCCCAGAGGCCGATATCAGCCTGATCTTCAATGAGAATCGTGGAGACCAGATCGGTCACCGCCACGCGGGTGTGCGAGCCGCCGATGTCGACGCTGAGCAGCAGGCCGGCGTCTGTGTTGATCGCGAAGCTTTCGGCGGGGCGGCCACCACGGGAATCACTCTGGCCGGCGACAATGATGATGCCGGCCGCGAGCAGTTCGTCGAGCCGGCGGGCGAGGGTGATGCGCGACCAGCCGAGCTCGTCGATCAGTGCCGGGCGAGTGGTCGCCCAGCCCGCGCGAATGAGATCGAGCACGACACCGGACCCGGTCGACATGGCGTGGGCCACCGCAGCTCCTTCGATTGACTTAAGTATATTTATATACCAATGTGTAAAGTATGACTGAGAATTCTCGTTCTGTCACCATCGATGCCGATGTTGATCGCTCCGCTGAAGCTCGGGCGGTTGCTGATGCACCGTTTGGGCGGTGGCCGGCGACGGCTGCCTGCAGGTCGCAAGACCAACGGCCAGGTCATTCAGGCGCTGACGCCAGCGCTGACGCTCTGGGGCGGATCGGCCGACCTGAGCGGCTCCATCAACGTGACCGTTCCGGGCACGGCCGTTTCGGCGACCAACCCCGGCGGGGATTTCATTCATTTCGGTATTCGCGAGCACGCCATGGCCGCGATTCTCAAACGAGCGCTTGATTATGGGCAGCGGATTGCGGATCGGCGAGCAGACGGCCTGCACGATGCGACTCCCCGTCGCGCGCTGAACCTCGGAGACCGTTGAGTCGTGCACGTCGTCTGACAGGACTGTAACGGTCTGCGGAGCCGGGCCGCGGCGGCCGTCGGCCACCTCGGTGGCCATTCGTGCCAGCTGGCGAAAACTGCGCTCAAACGCGGCCCAATGCTCCAGATCGACGAGCCGGCGCAGGCGCTCGCCTACCCGGGCCGCGGGCCTGCCCCACGCTCCTGTGGAGACTGCTTCATCCCACGATTCGAGGTGGTGAAGGCCGGGCGGCAGGAGAAAGGGCAGTGAGGTGCCGACCAGCAGGTGCCGAAAGCCGCCGCGCATCCGCTCGTCGAGCCGGGCGGTGAGATCGAGTTCGGTCTCAGCGGTGTGGGCCGCGATCTCCCGCCAGATCTCGTCGGCGGCGCGTTCCGCCGGCGACATGTTGCCGAGATGCTGGTACACCCAGTAGGAGGCCAGCCCCGCCACGATGCGGCCGTGCCACTACGACGTCGCCTCCATGTCGCGCTTCCAGGCCAGGGACGTGTTCCAGTCGTCGCGAATGTCGTGATCATCAAAGATCTTCCCCGCATATCATCACGGCGACCCTCAACGGAGTGAGCACATCGATCACTATCGAAGTCATTCCGACCCCGCGCTGCCACTAGCCGGCGCACTCCTGGCTCTTCTGGCGGGCATGACTGCCGTCATCGCGCTGGCTCGGCGGGCATTCGCTTAGGAGAACCGCTTCCCGAAGCTGGGCCGGCGTGCAGAACTGCGGATAGATCACCAGAATCAGGCAAAATTTTCACTGCAGCACGTAGGTCTGGTCGAGATCTCCGCAGTTGTGAACGACGAGTCGACCACATCGGCCCGTTTAGACTCGGCGCATGCCCCGCCTTGTTGTCGTTCTGCCGCTTACGCCGCTCGAAACCGGAGCGAGCTTCTTCGTCGCCGCCTGGCCGCTGCACATCACCGTGCTCGCGCCCTTTGAAACGGATGCCTCCCCAGACGAGATCGCACGCGTCACCGCCGCCGCGCTGGCCGGATTCCCTGCTATCACCGTGGTCGCCGGGCAGGACGAGCTGTTTGGTCGGCACCATGACATTGCCGTGACGCTGATCGACGAGAACGCCGCGTTGACCAGGCTGCACGACCTGCTCGTCGCCGTGCTGCGGCTTCTCGCCACGTCTCCGGCCGAGCCGGCGTTTTCCGGGCCGGATTTTCGGGCGCACGTCACCGTGAAGTCGCAGGGTCGAGTGCACGCGGGCGACGCGCTCAGGCTGACCCAGATCGCGCTTGTGGACATGGTGCCGCGCGCGTCATCGAGCGGCCGCACGGTGCTCGCGACGCTCAAGCTCGGCAGCTGACCTGAACGGGCGGTCTGGCTCGCGGCCACTCCAGCGGCGAGTACGCTCGAAACCGTGCTGTCCCGCGATCTGATTCGTCTGTACCCCGAGCTCTACCACGTGGCCGCCGACGGCAGCTGGCCCGCCATCGAGCGGCACGGGCTACTCAGTCCGGCCGCGCTCGTGACCCGCTGGGGCGTCAAGCAGGGTGCACCTCAGGCGGCAATTCTCGGCAAGCGACGAGGTGAGTCACGCGTGCTGGAGCATGCGGAATTCGGTCTCGCGGTCATCCGTCATCAGAAGGCCATTCATGAGCCGTCGCTCGAGGACGCCCTCGACGATATGACCCTCGCCGAATGGTACGCAGCCCTGAACGACCGGGTGTTCTTTCACCTGCAGCCGCGGCTGCTGCGCGACCTGCTGAACGCCCGCTCCTATCGGGACGACGCCCACACCGTGATCACCCTCAGCACCAAGAGTCTGGTCGCCGCGCACGAAAACGAGATCGAGCTGAGCGCGCTCAACTCCGGCTTCGCGCAGCGGCACAGCAAGGAGCCGCGGGGGCGCGACACCTTTCAGTCGATCGAGGACTACAAGCATCCGACCCGGTCGCACGCGGTGACCAAGGGGCAGGATATCGCCGAACTCGCCATACCGCGCGGGGTGCGCGACCTGCGCGACCACGTCGTACGCGTCGAGCGGATGCGCGAGGGCACGGTTCTCGAGCGCCTCGCCTAGCGCACCGCGAGATACTCGACGGCGGCGATCAGGGGTAAGGTGGCGACAGCCAGCACCGTCGCAGCAGCCGCACCGGCGAGCACCGCGAACGTGGTGCGTCGGGTGCGGGCTGCGGCAACCTGCTGTTCGAGTGCGGTGAATCGTGCGTGCAGGTGCGCCGGAGCGAGCGGCTGGGCCGCTGCGCGCCAGGTCGCCGGGTCGTCGATGGCGGCGGTGAGCGCGGCCTGCTGCTTGGCGCTGAACACCCGCGGGCGAGCCACAAGCCACCGGCGCAGGCGCGGAGAATCGATGACCGTCACGGCATCCGGCTTGCGAGCCAGCAGAATTTTGTGCGGATTGACCAGCACAATAACGGGCTGAACCACGGTCGCGGCCGGCAGCACAGCACCGAGCAGTGCGGTGATCTGGGCCGATTCAAACCGGGCATCGCGCAGGTACGGCATGGCGTGATCATTGATCGGAATCGAGCGCAACGCCCCGGTCAGGTCGCGATCCCAGTGCGTCTTGGAATTGATCGCGAAGATTCCACCCGGGCCCACGACGAGGTGGTCGACCCAGAACGCGGTATTGCGAATGGGCAGGGAATGGTAAACGCTGTAGCCCCCAGGGAGCCGACCGAGAATATCGCCGACGATCATCTCGGCCTGCGCGGCGCGCAACCAGCTGAGCTCGTTCGCGTCAAGCGGCGAGGCTCCCAGGGTGCGCGCGATCCGAGAACGTGCCGGCCGATCGGCGTGCTGGCGGAGCAGTTCTTCGACGACGGACTGCCCGGCAAACCCACCGGGAGCAGCCGGGACCAGGGTTGCGATGGGCATCACTGAAGCAGCCGGCTCGTGATCACGAGACGGTAGTCCAGGCCTAAGAGTTGTCATAGCCACGTTCACTTGCCTCACCACGGGTTCGCCCCCGTACTATCGTGCCATCGGCACCTGTCGATTCAGTGTTAACAATCGGCAGGGTCGCAACATTGGTTAGCAATTAATAAGTAATGCTCATTCGTGTTGCGGAGGCGACGGCCTCCCCCACTCAGCCGGGCAACGTCGGCTAACCTGAGAGCCACCCCACTGATTGGATTCACTCGTGTCACACCTGACCTTCAACGTCTGCGCGATCTCAGGGCTCGCGTTCAGCGGTCTGGCCGTTCTGTTGCTGCTGGCCAACTTGCTCTCGGGCAACCAGTTCGTCGACGTCATTCTGCCGGCGGCCGTGGTGTCGCTCGTGATCGGCGGCGCGTTCTCGGTGCGGGCCCGACTGCTCTCGGCCAAGGGTCACCGGCCAGCCAAACGTTAACGGGTCAGGCCGCCGCCAACTGCGCCCGCAGCGCCTCGACGACGAGGGCATGATCGTCGAGCTGTGGCAGCCCGGAGACGCCGACCACGCCCACCATCGACCCACGCACGAACAGCGGAAACGCTCCCCCGTGCGCCGCGAAACGCATGGGATCAAGTCGGGCATCAACGTCGAAGTCGACACCGCGGCTGCGAAATTCCACGCCGACGGCGAGCGATGAGTGCCCGTAGCGGCGCACGACGGCGAACTTGCGCTCCAGCCAGCCGTCATTATCAGCGGATGCTCCCGCCAGGCCCACCTGGAACACCCGCTGGTCACCCAGCACGATCGAGATCGCGACCGGCAACGCCTGGGCGGCGGCGATCGTGCGGAGGCGGGTGCCGAGCGCCCACGCATCGTCGTGACTGAACGCGTCGAACTGCAGGGTGCGTTCCTGGTCGAGCAGAATCTGCAGCTGGGCGAGGTCGTCGGTGTGCATCGAGGGTCCAATCCGGGGGCGTCATTGCCGTGCCACCGCGGTCGCCGGGTGGCTAGTCCCCCACGCTACCGGGCCGGGGCAGAATAGTCGGGCGACGACCCCAGGTGAGCGGGTTGTCGATCACGGCGGCGAGTTCCATGCGTTCGATCGGGCGCAACACCTGCGGGCGCGCGGCCAGCCAGTCGCCGAGCGTCGCCGCCCCGAGCACCGGCACTGGGGTCATTCTTCCCGAACGGCCGGTGACCCACATTACGCGGGCGCCCAGCAGCACCAGCGCCGGCTGCACCGCGGTGCGCAGCGGCAGCCGCCCGCGAATCAGCGTGGTGAGCTGATTCGCGTCGGCCTGTGCCGCCGCGAGATCCGGCGAGCGCCGCCCGGCCACGAGCACGCTCTGGCGATGCACCCAGGCAATCTGACCGTCGCAGAGCTGCGCGTGCAGGGCGAGAACCCCGCCGGGGCCGACCAGCAGGCGCATCGCGCTCGGGCCATCAGCATCGAGTGTGGGCAACGTGAATGCGGCCCAGTGTTCGGGCAGCGTCGCGAGCAGCCTGTCGACGGCGGATTCAACCCGCGCGCGAGCCAGCGCCAAGTCGGTTGGCGTCGCCGCGGGGCGGGACGCGCGGCCGAGCAGCCAGGTTGGGCCGGTTGATATTCGAGGCGCTCCGGTGCGCGTCGATTCGGGCAGTACCGGGGGCGTCGACAGACGCCGCCGCGTGGAGAGTATGTGAGTCATCGGGCTCCTCACCGGGTTCTATATCTTGCCAGTGCCGCCCCCGCCGCAAGACCCCCAGAATGGGTGACTTTTCACCAAGCGGATGCCGCCACGTCTCGAGGCGACCGGGTCGCACCACGTATATTCGAAGGGTCGTGCCGCGCGGCCAGAAGGAGCCCCATGACCGTTCGACGCCCGACCCGATCGTTCCTGCTAATTGGGTTGATCGTGGGGGTGCTCGCGGCGATCCTGGTGGGAACGTCGGTGGCGGGGTCATCCGTTTCGTCGAATCTGGCCGACCCAACCAGCAGCGGGGCACCGACGGCGACCGTCGAGCCCAGGCCGACGGTAA
This sequence comes from Cryobacterium sp. TMT1-2-2, assembly GCF_004403505.1. Classification (NCBI taxonomy): domain Bacteria; kingdom Bacillati; phylum Actinomycetota; class Actinomycetes; order Micrococcales; family Microbacteriaceae; genus Cryobacterium; species Cryobacterium sp. TMT1-2-2. The sequence continues at coordinate 41,057 of NZ_SOGS01000016.1, forward strand.
CGGCAACAACCGCGCCGCCGCCCGGGCCCGACACCGCGGCCTTGGCCGTGCTGGCGACCCTGCCGGTGAAGGGGTGCGCGCCCAAGACCGGCTACGACCGTGAGGGAAGCTTCGGTTCGGCCTGGCAGGACCTGGACCAAAACGGATGCGACACCCGAAACGATATCCTGGCCCGCGACCTGACCGTGCTCGTAGTGGCCACTGATTGTGAGGTGCAGAGCGGGGTCCTGCTCGGTCCGTACACCGGACTGAGCATCGACTTCGTGCGCGGCCAGACGACCTCGTCGCTCGTGCAGATCGACCACGTCGTCGCTCTGTCAAACGCCTGGCAGACCGGAGCGCAGCAGCTGTCGCAGGAGCAGCGGGTGGCGCTGGCCAACGATCCGCTCAACCTGCTCGCCGTCGACGGCGTCATCAATTCGCGCAAGGGGGATGGCGACACGGCCACCTGGCTGCCGCCGCTGAAAAGCTATCGGTGTGCCTATGTGGCTCGGCAGATTTCGGTGAAGGCGACCTATGCGCTGTGGGTGACGACGGCTGAACACGATGCGATGACGCGCATCCTGTCGGACTGCCCGAACGAGGTCGCGACGGCCACCGACCCCGTCGTCGCACCGGCGCCGGCCCCGGTGGCCGACCCGCCGAGTGACGTCTTCTTTCAGAACTGCACCGCCGCGCGGGAGGCCGGCGCGGCCCCGGTGCACGTTGGCGAGCCCGGCTACGGCCGCCATCTCGACCGCGACGGCGACGGAACCGGCTGCGAATAGGCCGAGTCTGCTCAGTCGGCGCGCGGCAGCGTCAATGCGAAACGAGCACCGGGCAGCGCGCCAGGGGTGGCGATCGGGCCCAGGCACTCGAGGGTTCCGCCGTGCGCCCTGGCGAGAGCTCGGGCAATCGACAGACCGAGGCCGGAACCACCGCGGTTACTCGCCCGCGACGGGTCGAGGCGCACAAAACGTTCGAAGATGCGCTCGCGGTCGGCCTCGGGCACACCGGCTCCAGAGTCGCTGACCGTCAGCTGCACCGCGCCGTCACCAACGGCCAGATCGGTGCGGATGATGCCGCCCACCGCGGTCGCGTTGCGCGCGTTCCCGAGCAGGTTGGTCGCAATCTGCGCCAGTCGCTGCGCGTCACCGCTCACCCAGATTCCGGGATCGACCGCGAGGTCGAACTCGCGGCTGGCGCCCAGCATCCGCTGCTCGGCCACGACACCACTGACGAGTTCCGACAGGTCGACCCGCTCGAAGGCCGTTCCCTGGTCGCCCTGGTCGAGCCGGGTCATCAGCAGCAGGTCGTCGACCAGTCGGGCGGCCCGCTGGGTCTGCTGGATCATGCCGACGGTGAGGCTCTCCCGTTCGGCGCGAGGCGGATTGTCGCGCAGCAGGGTTTCCGCGCTGGCCTGCAGGCCGGCGACGGGGGTGCGCAGTTCGTGCGAGACGTCGGCGAGCAGCTGGCGCATCCGCTCTTCGGCGGCGGCTGCCACCTGCGCGGCCTCGCGGGCCGTCGCTTCGGCGGCCTGCGCATCGGCCACGGCCTCACGCGACGTATTCTCGGCGGTTTCGAGTGCCTGCAACATGTCGTCGATGGCGCCGGCGGTGCGCCCGATTTCGGTGCGCGGATTGCTCGGACGCAGCCTCCCGCCGCGACCACCCTGGGTGATGGCGAGCGCGAGCGCGGTCATGCGAGTGAGTGGACGCAGCGCGACTCCGACCACACCGGTCAGCAACAGCCCGGTCACGACGATGGTGAGCAGGCCAGCCACGACCTCGATCGTGCGCAGCTGCACCAGCACCGCGTCGATGCCGGCCTCACTCGAGCTGAGGGTGAGGGTTCCGCCGGCGACCGTCTGGGTGACCGAGAGGCGGTCGCCGCTCTGCGTGACGACGGCGCCCGGCACCGATTCGGCGTGCGGCGGCGCGCCAGGGCCACGGTCGGCGCCGGGAGTGGGGTCGGCCCGCCCGTAGACCGTGTCGCCGCCGACCGAGTAGGTCACGGTGACGTCGTCGCCGGTGAGCCGGTTCGCCAGGCTCTGCGCCTCCAGGCCCTGCTCGGCCAGAATCTGCGCGTACCCGGCCCGGTCGATCAGCCGCTGCTGCAGGTCGGCGCGCAGCTGACCGCCGAGCACGAGGTTGATCAGAATACCGACCGTCACCAGCACAATCGTGAGCATCGCCAGAACTGCGGCGACGACTCGCAGTCGCAGTGAGGTGGTGCGCATCGGGCGTACTTTCGTAGAAGGGAAACGGATGCCGCGTGCGCGGCGAGCGGACGGCATCCGCTGGTATCGGTGCCGGTCAGGCGGTGAGGCGGTAGCCGATCCCCCGCACGGTGTGGATGAGGCGCGGACCGTTGGCGTCGAGTTTTCGGCGGAGGGTGCTCACGTAGGCCTCGACCAGGTTGGGGTCGTAATCGTCGTAACCCCAGACCTGGGTGAGGATCTGGGTCTTGGAGAGGGTTCGTCCGCGGTTGTGGGCGAGGTAGGTGAGCAGGCGGCGCTCCGTGGCGGTCAGGTCGACCAGCACACCCGCTCGTGTGGCGGTCGCGGCCTCTTCGTCAATGACGAGGTCGCCGACCTGCATGGTCGGGGAGACCAGGCGTCCGGTGCGGCGGAGCACGGCGGTCACCCGTGCCACGAGCTCGGCCAGTACGAAGGGCTTCATGATGTAGTCGTCGGCGCCGGCCTGAAACGCGGCAAGCCGATCGTCGACCGCGTCGCGCGCGGTCACGAAGAGCACGGGTGTGTTGCCGGCAGCCCGCAGCCGCTGGGCCAGGTGCAGCCCATTCTCGCCGGGCAGCATAATGTCGAGCACCGCTGCATCGGGCCGGAATCTGGCGATGCGCTCGGCGAAGTTCTCACCGTCGGGCGCGGTATCGACGACAAAACCGGCCTGAACGAGCGCCTGGCCGATCGTACTGCGCAGCGTCTCCTCGTCTTCGACGACGAGAACGCGGGCAGGTTCGGTGGGCACGCTCTAACAGTGCGGGGCCAAGCTGAGCGTTTGCTATGCGCCTGCTGACCGTTTGGCGACCCCCGGCAAGATTCAGTTCGTCTTCAGATTCGCCCCCGAGGCTGAAAAAGAGAGAAGCCCCGAGTGGGCACCCACTAGCTCACGCGTAGGAGACATTATGACCCGCACCAACGATTCCCAGCCCACCGACCCGAACGACCCGGCCGCCCCGAAGAAAAAGACGGGAGGCTCCTGGTACCGCAAACCCGTTCTCATCGGAAGCGTCGCCGCGGCTGCGCTGCTCCTCGTTGGCGCCGGGATCGGTTTCGGCATTGGCACCAGCGTGGGTTCGAACACCGAATTGGCCTCGAATAACTCCAGCATCTCCAACGGTCCCGGCGCCGAAGCCGATGGCGACTCGGCCACGGAGCCCGGAGCGGGCCGCCCCGGCGGCGAGGACGGTCCCGGACGCGGCCCGGCCCAGGGCGGCCCGCAGGGAACCAATGACGGCACCGCACCCGTCGCACCGACCCCGCCGACGGATGCCCCGACCGCACCGACCTCCTAACCAGCACGAGCAGAAGCCGCTCGAAGCCGTGCATTGCGCGGCGCCGAGCGGCTTCTGCCGTACCGCGCCGCGCGGGTTAGAGCGCGCTGACGAGCCGCGGCAACGTCAGCAGCATTTCCAGGGCCCCGAGCGTCGTGAGAACCATTCCGAGCGGCAACCACAGCAGGCGGGTACGACGCGCCCGCGCCACTTTTGACTCAAGCTCGCCGAAGCGCTGCAGAATCTCAGCCGGTTCCAACGCTACGAGGGCCTGCCAGAGCGCGGGGTTCTCGACGAACCCGGCAATTTCCAACCGATCGAGGGGGGCAAGCACCGGAGGGAGCCCCTGCAGCCAGGCGCACAGATCGGCCGCCTCGATCACCTTTACCCGCGACGGTTGGGCCTTCACCGTCACGCTCTTGGTATCGACGAGCACGACCACTCCGTGCACCGACGCGGCGCGCGGCATCCGCTCGGACAGCAGAGTGGTGAGGCTGACCGCCTCGAATTCGGCCTCCCTTATATAGGGAATCTTGCGGGCACCGACCAGCACACTGCGCCCGGCGACCAGTACCGACTTGCGCGCCTGACGGTCGGAGTGCAGGGCAAATACCCCGCCCGGCCCGATCACGAGGTGATCGACGTCGGCGCCGCGCTCACCCACCGGCAGGGAGTGGAAGACGATCCATTCCCGGGGCAGTTCGGCCAGAGCCAGCCCCACGGCAATTTCAGCGCGAGCGGCGTCGAAGCAGCGCGCGCTGTCCGCGCCGAGCGGCGACCGACCGACCAGGCGTTGCACCGGGCTGCGGGGCGCAACCAGGTGTTGCTCCAGCAGGAGCACTTCTATGATCGACTGCGCAGGGCAACGCTGTCTCATTATGGAAGCATCGATGGTCACGGTTCTCCTCTCCGGGTTTTTGAACTTAGCCGTCGGACGGCCAGTCCCAGCAGCCCCCGATCGGGAGCTTGCGCGCGGGTCAGATGCCTGATTTATCGCACGAGGACGACTTTGTTCACCCCAGTACGGGGGCGGCATCGGCTCGGCTGGACTTTTACCGAATGAGTTGTGTCACGATGACATTGCCCGGTTGTTCGACAGCAACCCCACGGCACGACCAGCCCGGCATGTTGCCGTTGGTCGTAGAAATGACCGGGGGAAATTCATGATCGACAATGATCTGTCGCGCGCGGTCACCAATACGCAGGCCGCGGCGACGGCCGCCGTCGCCGCATTCAATGCCAGTACCTCCCCGGAACAGCCGGAGGGACTCCAAACTCCGTTTACAACGACTGCTCGGGCGACCGCAGCGGCTTCGGCAACGTCCTATGCCACCTGGCAAGGTGTCAGTGAGCAACGCCACATCAACTATCGGTTGTGGGTGCAATCACCAGACGGTCAGAGATACTGCGATTGGGCCCCGCGGGCGTCCCTGCTGAGCCAGGCTATCGCAGCTCGCGACGAGGCCATCCTGGCCGCCTGGCGGTTTGATGCCAGCCAAGTTATCTCGCCGGCAGAGCAGGAGGCCTTCGCCGCCAGCCAGGCCGGCACAACCACGCTCCGGTCGAAGCGCTCGCGATCCATTCGTCGAGGCGGAATTGCCCTCATGTTGCTGTCGCCCGTGGTCTGGGTCTTCGCCTACTTCTTTGTTCTGCTCACCGGCGGTGAAGTCAGCATGCAGGCTATTCTGCCCGTCGCCTGGCTCCTGCTCGGTGCCGGAGTGGTCTTCGCCGGAGCACGAATGGCTCGCCCGCTACCCACCGACGACTCCGATCTAACAGCCGGATTCGCTAACCGGGTGGCCCTGCTCGGGTTCGATCCCCTCACCGACCCGGCCCGGCTGCCACGGTTGTGGACCGAGGATCCGAAGGTGGGCGAGCGCCTCGACCAGTTCATGCGCGACTCCTACACGAATTTTCCGACGCCGAGCGAACTGCCGGCTCTGCGCATTCCCGACGTACGATCGGGGCGCACCGAGGCGTCGATCCAGGTGCGGGCCGTTCTCGATCAGTTTGCCGCAACGGATGCGTTGAATCGCCTCTGACCGATCGGTCGCTCTCTCAACCAGTGAATTACCTGAGCGTGCGCGCGACCATTAGGGGACGTATATTCCTTCGAATATGCTGAAGCTAAGCAACTTAGGCATGGCCTTTTCGGTCCCCCTTCGCCTGGGGGCACCGACGTAAGGCACCTGTACCATGAACAAGAAGAATATTCTCATCGCCAGCGCCATCGGTGTCGTACTCGTGTTGGGCGGCGCCGGTATCGCCCTGGCCCTCAGCGATATCGGCGATAACGATGGGCCCCTCTCCGGCGAGACGCTCGATCGTGCCAGCAACGCAGCCCTGGCCGAAGTTGGCCCCGGCACCGTGACGAGCGCGGAGCGCAACGATGACGGCGGCAGCGCCTACGACCTCGAGGTGCGCCTCGAGAACGGCACCACGGTCGACGTGGAACTCAACGACGCCTTCGACGTGGTCTGGGTCGGCGACTTCGACAATGACAACTCGAACAACTCGTCGAACAACAGCTCGTCGGCACCGAGCGCGGCGACCGACACGAGCGCCGCCGACCAGGCTGCCAGCGAGCGCGCGAGCGCCGAAGCCGCAGCCCTCGCTGCGATCGGCAGCGGGCGCGTGACCGACTTCGACCGGGACGACGACTGGGACCACGTCTACGAGGTTGAGGTCACCCTCGACAACGGCAGCGACCGCGACGTCGAGCTCGACGCCAACTTCGTCGTCGTGCGCATCGACGACGTTCAGCAGTAACAGCCGCACTCGATCAACGGTTAGCGTTCGACCAGAATCCCGTCTTCGTCGCAGTAGACGGTGCGCCCGGGCGTGAAGGTCACACCGGCGAACTCGACCACGGTATCCGCTGTGCCCGAGCCGGTCTTGGAACTCTTGCGCGGATTGCTGCCGAGGGCTTTCACGCCGAGGTCGAGGGCGCCGATGGCGACCCGGTCACGCACCGCGCCGTTGATGATGGCGCCGGACCAGCCGTTCGCGACCGCAAGGTCGGCGATCAAGTCACCCATGAGGGCCGAGTTGAGGGAGCCGCCGCCATCGATGACGAGCACGGCACCGTCACCGGGCGTGGACAGGATGGACTTGAGCAGGGCGTTGTCTTCGAAGCAGGTGACCGTGCGGATCGGGCCGCTGAAGCGGGCTCGCCCGCCGATTGTCTGAAACTGCAGGGGTACGGATTGCAGCTCGTCGCCACGCTCGTCGTACAAATCGGCGGTCAATACGGTCATTGTTCCTCCAGGGTTTCGTTGCTTCCAGAGTAGGCCCGGGCGGGCGGCCTACATGACGCTGTCGAGGAAGGCCTGGGTGCGCGGGTTCTGTGGATTGTCGAGCACCCTGGCCGGAGGGCCGCTCTCCACAACGATTCCGGCGTCTATGAAGACGACCTCGTCGGCGGCGCCGCGGGCGAAGCCGATCTCGTGGGTGACCACGACCATCGTCATGCCGTCGGCCGCGAGGGCGCGCATGACGTCGAGCACATCACCGACCAGTTCGGGGTCGAGGGCGCTGGTCGGCTCGTCGAACAAGAGCAGCTTCGGATCCATCGCGAGGGCGCGGGCGATCGCGACCCGCTGCTGCTGACCACCCGACAGCTGCGCGGGATAGGACTGTGCCAGATCGGCCAGGCCGACCCGGTCGAGCAGCTCCCGTCCACGGTCACGGGCAGCGGGCTTGGGCAACCCGCGCACTCCAATCGGTGCCGCCGTAATGTTCTCGAGGGCGGTCATGTGCGGAAACAGGTTGAAGCGTTGAAAGACCATGCCAATACCCCGGCGTTGTTTGGCGACCTCGCGGCGGTTCATCTCGAAGATGCGGCCGTGCCGAGCGGCGTAACCGACGAGTTCGCCGTCGACGGAGATGCGACCGCCGTCGATACGTTCCAGGTGGTTGATGCAGCGCAGAAACGTGCTCTTGCCCGAGCCCGACGGCCCGAGCAGACACATAACCTGACCGGCCGCAACGTCGAGGGAGATGCCCTTGAGCACCTCGACGCCGCCAAAGCTCTTACGCACTTTGCGGGCACTCAGCAGGGCCGGTGCCGCTGCGGTGCCGGCAGCGGATGCCGACGTGACAGTTACGCGCGTGGAGTCGGTCACGGGGCATCCGTTCTCTGGGTGCGAAGTAGCGCCCAGACCCGGGCGAGCGGGGTCGGTGGCAGCGTGCGGGCGTTGCCGCGGCCGTAGTGGCGTTCCAGGTAGTACTGCGGAATCGACAGCACCGAGGTGAGCAGCAGATACCAGCAGCTGACCACGACGAGCAGTTCCACCTGGCGCAGGTTTTGCGAGGAGATCTGGGTGGCGACCGTGTAGACCTCGAGCACCGCGATGACCGAGAGCAGCGAGGTGTTCTTGAGCATCGAAATGGTCTCGTTGCCCATCGGCGGGATGATCACCCGCATCGCCTGCGGAAGCACCACCTTGAACAGGGTGAAGGTGGGGCTCATCCCCACCGAGTAGGCGGCCTCATACTGCCCCTCATCTACCGAGAGCATGCCGGCCCGCACAATTTCGGCCGAATACGCAGCCTGGTTCAGGGTGAGGGCGAGCAGTCCCGCGGTGAATGCCGGAATGAGTGTGTTGGTGTCCATGGAGAACAGGCTGAAATCGGTGAATGGAACGCCGAGGGTGATCTGCGCGTAGAGCAGCCCGAGGTAGCCCCAGAAGACAATCTGGATCAGCAGCGGCGTGCCGCGAAAGGCCCAGATGTAGAGCCAGGACAGGGCGTTCATCACCGGGTTGTTGGAGAGCCGCATGACCGCCAGCAGCACCGCGAGCACGGTCGACACGGCCATCGACACGATCGTGAGCACGAGGGTGAGCACGACGCCGTCGAGAATGCGCCGGTCGAAGATGAACTCGCTGATCGTGGGATGGTTCACGTTGTCGTTCTGCCAGAGCGAGACGGCCACTGCAGCGAAGACGACGAGGAGCAGCATCGCGATGACCCAGCGCCACGGGTGCCGGAGTGGCACCGCGTCGATGTCGTCGGGGTCGCGTTCGTTTTCAGGTCGGTTCAGCCGCTGCTGCGCTTCCGCGCCGGGCCGCACGAGCGGAAGATTCGGCACCGGGTCACGACCCGAGGTTGAAGCCGGCCTCGTCGAGCCCGTAATTGCTGAGGTCGTACGTGGCCAGAATCTTGGCATAGGTGCCGTCGGCGATAGTCGCTACCAAGGCGAGGCGGATGGCTTCGCTCAGTTCGCTGTTCTCCTTGAGAATGCCGATTCCGCTGTAGACCGGGCTGTACCCGTTCGGGTTCGCCTCATCGGTGACCACCTCGAACATCTCTCCGTCACCGGCGGTCTGTGCGGTGTACGCCGCGACGGCCGAGTCGACGACTTCAGCGACCGCGCGGCCGGACCGCACCGCGGTCTGCACCTCGGTCTCACCGGGCAGCTCGGAGATGACCACCGGGCCGGGGCCGGCCGCCGTGCATTCCTCGTCGTAACTGCGCAGAATATCGGCCTGCACGGTGGCTTTGGGCACGGCGACCTCCTTGCCGCACAGGTCGAGCACCCCGGTGATGCCTTCGGGGTTGCCGGCCAGCACGAGAATTGAGAAGCCGGCGCGGAAGTAGTCGACGAAGTCGAGGGTGCCCTGGCGTTCCTTGGTGTCGTTCATGCCCGACATGATCACGTCGTTCTTGCCGGCCTGCAGCGACGGAATCGCGGTGGCGAAGGCCTGCTTCTGCAGTTCGAACCGCACGCCGAGTTTCACGCCGAGGGCGGCGGCGAGGTCGTGGTCGAAGCCGGTGATGTTCTGTTCGGCGTCGTACATTTCCATCGGCGGGTAGGGAATGTCCGAGGCGGCCTTGATGATTCCGGCCGATTTGATCGACTCGGGAAGTGCGGCGGCCGCGTCCGGGTCGACGTCGCCGGTCACCGCGGCGGGTTCTTCGCTGTCAACGGCGGCGGAGCATCCGCTCAGCGCCAGACCGGCGACGAGGCCGACCGACGCGAGCAGCTGCCAGCGCGGGCGGGGCGAAACTGTGTTCAGGTGCAGGGTCATGGCGGTCTCCTCTGGTTGTGGAAAGGCTAGAAACGGATGCTGTCGGTGCTGGCGGTGACGCTGGCCAAGACGTCGGGCAGTACCTCTACGCCGATGCCGGGGCCGGTGGGCACCCGCAGGTGACCGTTCTCGAGCTCGAACGGTGCGGTGAGGTCCTGGGCGAAGTACCGGCTGGAGGCCGAGGTATCGCCAGGCAGCACGAAGTTTGGCAGGGCGGCGAGGGCCACATTCGCGGCCCTGCCGATGCCGGTTTCGAGCATGCCGCCGCACCAGACCGGAACACCGTGGGCGGCAGCGACATCGTGGATGCGCCGGGCCTCGAGGTAGCCGCCGACCCGGGCCGGTTTCACGTTGATGATGCTGCAGGCACCGAGGGCGATCGCGGTCGCGGCGTCGCGGGCCGATTCAATCGACTCATCGAGACAGATCGGGGTCTTGATGAGCTTGGCTAGGTTGGCGTGGCCGAGTATGTCGTCTTCCTTCATCGGCTGCTCCATCAGGAGCAGGTCGAAGGGGTCGAGCAGCGCGAGGTGACGGGCATCCGCAAGGGTATATGCGGTGTTGGCGTCGACCTGCAGCAGCAGGTCAGGTCCGAACTTCTCGCGCACGGCCCGCACCGGTTCGACGTCCCAGCCGGGTTCGATCTTCAGTTTGATGCGCAGGTAGCCCTCGGCGAGGTAGCCGGCGACAGCGTCGAGCAGTTCGGAGATCGAGTCCATGATGCCGACCGAGACACCGGCCGGTACGGTGTCGCGCACAGCGCCGAGGTGGCTGCCGAAGGAGACGCCGGTGGTTTTGAGCTGCGCGTCGAGGATAGCCGTTTCGAGCACGGCCTTGCTCATCATGTGGCCCTTGACCGGTTCGAGCGCGGTCGCGACCAGTTCGGCGCTGAGCCTGTCGCCGAGTGCCTGCAGCCGGGGCACGAGGTGGTCGCGAATGACCAGGTCGCTCGCGTCCAGAAATTCGGAGCTGTAGAGCGGGTGAGCGTCGGCGGCGCACTCGGCCCAGCCATCGGCATCCGCTGTGATCACTCGCACCACGGTGACTTCCCGCTCGGTGGACGTGCCAAACGAGGTGCGGAACGGCCGCACCAGCGGCATGTGCACGCGGCGTAGCTCGATGGTCTCGATTTTCATGCTGTTCCTCCTGGTGGAAGTCGGTACCAGCCGTCACGGCTGACCCCGCGGGCTATATGCCCGGAAGCGAATATGTCGGTAAAAATAGAGCGGATGCTACGCCGCCACTCGGCCGCGAGCTGCGGGTTCTGCCCGCGCAATGCCACGATGTCGGCGGGAACCCGGCACCACAGGTCGCCGTCGGCTGCCACGAGCACGGGGTCACCGTCTGGGCCGAGTTTCAGCACGTCGTTCGGGGCGAAGTCAGGACGTTCGACCGCGATCGGGCGGTCTTCGCTGCAGGCCGCTGACTCGTCGCTGGTGAGCGGCCAGACGGCCACCAGGCGGTCACTCTCATCGTTGGCATTCATCTCGCCCTGCATAGGGCCATAGAAATCGACGGCGTACCCGCTGGCGTAAGCGCCGAGTTTGGTGAGGTTGAAGCGGGCGTTGCGGCTGACCAGGGGGTCGAAGGTCCAGGTCATCTCGGTGAGGTCGCGGGCCAGGCCCCAGGCACGCTGGTGCTGTTTGAGGGCGAATCCAACGCCGCGGTCGCTGATTCCAGGGAGAACACCGGCGATCAGGGAATACATCGATGTCGATTGCGGCGTGACGATGGCCGCGGCGGCACCGACTAGCCGGCCGGCCGGGTCGCGGGCAGCGGTCACGTTACAGCCGGCGTGGCTGATGCTGCGCAGCAGTTCGGAGGGGATTGCGCTCTCGCCGGGCGGCAGGAGCCAGACCCGGTTGAACAGGGCCTCAATCTCGAGAAAGCCGGCAAGGCTGTTTTCGTCGCTCACCCGCACGCCGGCTGATTCGGCCGCCACCCGGGCTGCGCCCTGAGCCTGTTCCGTGACGGCGGCGAGGGTGAGTGAGGGCGACATCTGCCCAGTGTGGCCGGGTCGCAGGCCGCGATCTTTAGCGCTCAGCACGAATAACTCAGTAAATTATGGTTGTCCAGCACAGTGCGGGTTCGCTACCGTGGACGGATGACTTCCCTGGGACTACCGGTCGGCGACCTGTTCGCGCTGGCCAACGCCATCGCGGCGATGGTCGGCGGAGCGACCGCGATCGAAGACGTGCAGACCCGCGTGCTGGCCTATTCGACATTGCCCGACCAGCCGATCGATGATACCCGGCGCGATGGCATTCTGGGCCGCCAGGTGCCGGACCTGCCCGACAATGACGAGGCCTACGCCTCGCTGTTTCGGGCGCGCGGCGCCGTGCGGCTGCCCGGAGCCATGACACCGAATCTGCCCGGTGAACCGGCAGTACCGGTGGGATTGGCTCGGCTGGCGGTCGCCGTGCGGGCGGGCACCGAGCCGCTCGGATCGATCTGGGTGGTCGACGCCACTGGGGAGCTGGACGCCGCTGCCGCCGCCGAACTGGAACGCGCAGCGGACATCGCCGCGATGCATATTCTGCGTGCCCGCAGCGCCGCCGATTTGGCCCGGGCGCAACGCGCAGTGCTGCTGCGCCGACTGCTCGACGGTGACACGGATGCCCGCCTCGTCGCCGCCCAGCTCGGCCTCGACCCGGGCAGTCAGTACGTGGCCCTCGCTTTTCAACCACAGTTCGGCTCCGCCGGCGATGAACTGCGAATGAACCGGCTGGTCGACCTCGTGGCGATGGCCTGCGAGGCGCACCAGAGCGGCACCGAGTGTGTCGCCATCGGCACGACTGTATATGCACTGTTCTTCGGCCAGCAGCTGAATGACGCACAGTTGGTCAGCATCGAAGCGATGGCCGCCCGCCTGGTCGCACGGGCGACCATTGCGATGCGGATCGCGCTGCGGGCATCCGTTGGATCGCGGGTGAGCCGTGTCGACACAATCGCCCGGTCACGGCGGGATGCCGATCTTGTTCTGTTGCTGACGGACCCGGCTGGCCCGGTCGTAAGTGCGCGCAATGTGGGCAGTCGGCTGAGCCTGCTCGAACTCGGGCAAGTGCTGCGGGACACCCCGCGGTTGTTCTCGTCCCAGGCGCGCGCGGTGCTCGACCTGGATGAGCGTTCGGGCACCGAGTACGCGCTCACCCTGCGTACCTACCTCGACTGCGGGCGGGACTCAGCTCGCACGGCCGGCCTGCTCTCGGTGCACCAGAACACGCTGCGCTACCGGTTGCGCCGGGTGCGTGACCTATTCACCATCGACCTCGACAACGCCGACGACACCCTGACGCTGTGGTTGAGCCTGCGCGTGGCCGACTAGCTGTTGTGCCAGCGCACCCGGGGCACAATAGTCAGGTGATTCGCAAACGAGTGCTCGCCCGCGGCGAGGTGCAGGGCGTCGGGTTTCGGTACCATGCCCGGGCCCAAGCGCTGCACCTGGGGCTGGTCGGGTACGTTCGGAACCGGCCGGACGGGTCGGTGGAACTCGAAATCGAGGGGCGGGAGGCATCCGTTGCGCGCATGCTGCACTGGCTGGAAACCGGCCCGCGGTATGCCGTCGTGACCGCCCTCGAGGTGAGTGACGTCGCGGCAACCAGCGAGAGCGAGTTTCAGATCACCGGTTGAGGTCGGGGGCTGCCCGGCGCTGGCGTAGCGTTAGCCTATGACCGCGCGCACGAGCCCCGCCGGGGTACGGGAATGAGAGCGCGCACCGCGTTCGGTGTGGCGCGCCTCGGCCTGACCGCGGTCGAACTCGTGGCCTTGATCGGCTACTTTCAGTACACCCTCGGCGTGACTACCTTCGCCATTGCGAATTTCTTCAGCTACTTCACGGTGCAGAGCGCCATAGCGTCGATTTTCGTCTTCGTGGCGGCCGCCGTCGTCGCATTGCGGCGATCGACCGACCCGGCCTGGCTCGACATGTTGCGAGCGATGGTGACGACCTACATTCTGGTCTCCGGAGTCGTCTACGGCATCATCGTCTGGCAGTCCTCGAGCGCGAACTATTCCATCGAGGTGCCCTGGTCGAGCCAGCTGCTGCACTTCGTTATTCCGGTCTTGGCCCTCATCGACTGGATCGTCGACCCGTTCAAGGCCCGCCTGCCGTGGAGATATCTCGGCTGGGCCATCGTCTTTCCGGTGTTCTGGCTGGTCTTCACCCTGTTACGCGGGCCCATCGTGGGCTGGTACCCGTACTTCTTTCTCGACGCCCGCCAGGTGAGCGGCCCCGGCGAGACCGTGTTCTACTGCCTGATCATCGTGGTGATCATCACGAGCATTGCGGCCCTGCTCACCTGGATCACAAGGCTCAAGCGGATGCCGCACCACCGACTTGCGTACTGGCGCCCCTGAGCTGTTCAGCTGCACTACTACGGGTCGGGTACCGCCAGGAACGGCTCGAGCGCGGTGAGCGCCGCCGCGAGAAAGTCGTCGTCGTCGAGCTCGCTCAGCCGGGTCGCGTTTTCGGCGGCCACCAGACCCATTAGAACGGGATCGCCGGTCAGCGGCATCATGTTGATCCAGACCGGGAAGTCGGCGTCTTCGCCGACGATGGTCCAGAGGCGGGCGGAGGTATCCCAGAACGGCACGTCGAACCGCAACCAGACCTTGTCGACCACGCCCATGCCGAGCGCGCCGATGGCACCGCGGTGGGCGAATGGCAGCGCCGGCGAGAATTCGATGGCCGCGTTCTTCAGCACACCGAGTGGCACGGTCACGATCACCCGATCGGCGGACAGCGACTCGCCGGTACCTAGGCGCAGGCTCACGCCGCCGTCGTCGTGGGCCACGCGATTGACCACGCTCGAGAGCAGCATTTCGAGGCCTTCGGCGTCACGGGCGAGCAGGGTGGAGTAGCCGCCCACAACGAGCTGGTCGTCGTCGGTACTCGCGATGTCGGTCGTGTACCAGGCCGATTGCTGGCTCGGTGTGGCCCCGGTCTCAACCTTGAGTTTCGTGGCGATCTCGTACTGGAGCCAGTCGGCATCCGAGAGGCCTTCGGCGTTCGGGGTCTTCGACAGGCTTGCTTCGCCCGAATCGACCAGGGCACGTTCAACCGAGACATCCTGCTGCTGATTGGCTGCCCAGCTGAGGGCTCCGGCCACGGCCTGAGTGCCGAGTGGTGACACCTCGACGATCGCCCCGGCTCGGGTTCGCACCTCGGGCGTGCGCACGAACGGCAGCAGCTTCACCCCGAGCGCCGTGAGCTCGTCGTCCAAAAAATTGTCCGAGGTGTTGTGTACGAACGAGGGACCCCGTTCGATCGGAAAGGGCCACTCGTCGCTGACTGTGTCGATGCGCCCACCGATGCGGTCGCGCGCCTCAATCACGACCACGTTGAAGCCACCGTTGACGAGTTGACGGGCCGCCGTTATCCCCGCAATTCCGGCACCGACAATCGTGATGCGTTCCCCCGGAGCCGCGACATCCCGCACCTGGCTGGCCGCCAGCAGACCAGAAGCGCGGGCACCCTGCACAGTGCCGGGCTCATCGGCCGCGGTCGCTTCGCCAGCGAAGAACACTCGGGCATCGACGGCCTGGCCGAGGGCTGCTCGGTGCTCTGGGGTGGCACCGACGCTGGCGTAGCTGAAGGATCCGCGGGAGAAAGGGTCGGCCGACCAGTTGGTTCTGGAGACCGTGAGCGGCTGCGGAACCAGCGAGGGGGTGAGCGTGGTTGGCGCCGGGGATGTCGTCGGAACCGGCGCCGGGGACACGCACGCGGCGAGAGCCAACACGGAAAAACCCGACGCTG
Organism: Cryobacterium sp. TMT1-2-2; assembly: GCF_004403505.1. Taxonomy (NCBI): domain Bacteria; kingdom Bacillati; phylum Actinomycetota; class Actinomycetes; order Micrococcales; family Microbacteriaceae; genus Cryobacterium; species Cryobacterium sp. TMT1-2-2. The sequence goes on from NZ_SOGS01000016.1 coordinate 56,339, forward strand.
TGCCGAGCAGAAAAGTGCGCCGCTTCACGATCGGTCTGCTTTAGAACGGCGGATCCCGGGCGCGCGCCCGCAGTGCTTCAGTACGGCGCCAGTCATGAGACCAAACTACCGCAGACCGTGCCGCTTGACATTTTCTTCTCGAGAGCCGCTGGTTACCGGCGCTCCTCGGCCACGGAGTTACCGCCGTCGACGACGATCACCTGCCCGGTGACGTAGGCGGCTCCAGGCGAGGCAAGAAACGCGATGACGGATGCGACCTCCCCCGGCGTGCCGCTTCGGCCGGCCGGAACCAGCGCACCCTCCAGGGCCTCGCTGGTGAGCTGGGAACCGGTCGAGATCCAGCCGGGCGCGACGGCGTTCGCCGTGATGCCCACTTCGGCCTCGTCCACTGCGAGCGCCCGCACCAGCCCGACCAGCCCGGCCTTCGCTGCGGCGTAGGCGACATCATTGCGGCTGGCCATGATCGACCCGCTCACGCTCGACACCATCACGATGCGACCCCATCCGGCCGCGCGCATGAACCGGATCACCGTGCGAGTGGCATGAAATGCTGTGGACAGGTTGATGGCGAGGCCGTGTTCCCACTCGGCCGGACTGGTCAGGATATCTCCGTGGCCCATCTCGGCGTCGCCGACAGCGACCATGCCCGCGTTGTTCACGAGAATCGTCGGCTCGCTCCCGGTCGCGGCGAGCGCCACCCGCAGTCCCTCGGCACCGTCGACCGAGTCGAGGGCACAGACGATTCCGCTCGCATCGAGTCCGTGTGCCGTCAGTTCGCGCGCCCGGTCGTGCACCCGCGCCGTCGTGCCGGTGAGGATCACCCGGCAACCGAGTTCACCCAGCATCCGTGCTGCGGCGAAGCCGATACCGGTGGCGCTGCCCGCCCCGGTGATGAGTGCGGTGTGCCCGCCGAGGTCGAAGGCGGCCGGGAGCGCGGGTGCGGGAGTCATGGCGTCAGGTTAGTGCTCTCTCACCGCAGACCGTGCCGGTTGACATTTTCTCCTTAAGGTAGTTAGTTAGTCACATGACCAACTAACCAGTGAACCGGCGGGGGCTGGGAATCGGGCAGCAGCATCCACTGAAAGCAGGCAGTCCTTGATCGAAGCGGGCAAACCGATCTTCGTGCAGATCGCGGAGCAGATCGAGAACGACATCATCGATGGCGTCATTGAGGAAGAAAAATCCGTTCCGTCGACCAACGAATTCGCGGCCTTTCACCGCATCAATCCGGCGACCGCTGGCAAGGGCGTCAACCGTCTGGTCGAAGACGGCATTCTCTACAAGAGGCGAGGAATAGGAATGTTTGTAGCAACCGGTGCTCGGCAACGACTGGTCGTCGCCCGCACCGAACAGTTTCGGGCCAACTTCGTCGGCCCCCTGCTCAGTGAAGCCGCCAAGCTCGGCATCACCCCGGAACAGGTGGCCGGAATGATCAACATTGAATCGAGAAAGGGCAGTAACTCATGACTGATACCGCTGTGCGCGTCGCCGGCCTCACCAAGAAGTTCGGCGCCTTCAGCGCTATCGACGACGTGAGTTTCACGGTCGAACGCAACAAGATCTATGGTCTGCTCGGCCGCAACGGTGCCGGCAAGACTACCCTGATGCAGCTGCTCACCGGACAGCAGTTCGCCACCAGCGGCACCCTCGAGGTGTTCGGCGCCTCCCCTGTTGAGAACGCGCGGGTGTTGCAGTCGCTGTGTTTCATCAAGGAAAGCCAGAAGTATCCGGACAGTTTTCGGCCCCAACACGTCTTCGCGAGCGCTCCGTGGTTTTTCGCGAACTGGGACGCCGCCTTCGCCGCCCGTCTGGTGGACGATTTTCGGCTGCCGCTGAACCGTCCGATCAAGAAACTCTCCCGTGGTCAGCTCTCGGCGGTCGGCGTGATTGTGGGGCTCGCCTCGCGCGCGCCGCTCACCTTCTTCGATGAGCCCTACCTTGGACTCGATGCGGTCGCGCGGCAGATCTTCTACGATCGCCTGCTCGAGGACTACGCCGAGTATCCGCGCACCATCATGCTCTCGACACACCTCATTGACGAGGTCAGCAACCTGCTCGAGCACGTTCTTGTGATCGACGAGGGCCGTATCCTCATGGACCAGGACGCCGAGCAGCTGCGCGGCTCAGCCAGCACCGTGGTCGGCAAGAAAACGGATGTCGAGGCTTTCGTTGCCGGCCGCGACATTATTTCCCGAGATGGTATCGGCGGGCTCGCCTCGGTGACCGTGGCCGGCCTCGGCGAGGCCGAACGGGCCGCCGCGCGCGCCGCCGGACTCGAGCTCTCGCCCGTGTCGCTGCAGCAGCTGATCGTGCAGCGCACCACGAGCACCACCGGCAGCGCAACCCTTGATGAAACCGAGAGCAAGACCGACGCCTGGAGCACACACTCATGACCGTCACCGATTCGCTGACCGGCACCGCGGCATCCGTTCACCCGCGGAGCGCGCCGGCCCGCATCTGGAACGTGGTGCGGTTGCACCTCGTCGACCGCCGAACCTACATCGGTATCCCGTGGCTCATTGTGGGCATGGCCTTCGTGATCACCATCTTCATCGCCCAGATCGTCGGTTTCACGACCGGCGGACTCGGCACCCCCGACGCCATCGAGGGCCAGCGCTACAGCTGGGCCGTGCTCTCACCGCAGTGGTACCTGGTTGTCGTGGGCGTGCAGGCCATCTCCTTCGGGTTTCCGTTCGCGCTCGGTTTCGGCGTCACCCGCCGGGACTTCTACCTCGGGACAGCGCTGCTGTTCGTACTGATCTCGGCCGCCAACGCCCTCGCGTTCGCCCTGCTGACCCAGCTCGAACAGCTGACCGAGGGGTGGTTCATCGACACCTATATGTTCAACGCGCTCTGGCTCGGCATCGACGGGTTCTGGGTTGACCTTTTCTCGTTCTTCGTGATGCAGCTGCTCGTGTTCTTCATCGGGGCGTCGATCGCGACCATCTATATGCGCTGGCGCATGCCCGGCATGCTCGTGTTCTGGAGCTCGCTGGCCCTGGCCATCGTCGGCGCGGTCACGATCATCACCTTCACGAGCAGCTGGCCGGCAGTTGTTATCTGGTTCGGCGTCCAGGGAATCGGCGGCATCTTCGCCTGGCTGCTTCTGCCCGCAGCGGTCGCCGAATTCGGCGGCTTCCTGGCTCTGCGCCGCGCGACCCCCAAGAACTAGCTACTTCAGGAAGCCGTCGACGAACAGGGCGCGCACCTTGGGCAGCAGCTCGGCGGTCAGCGCTGGCTCGTCGGCGTCGAGCAGCTGGGCGAGGGCTCCGATGATGGCGCCGACGGCGAGCTCACCGTCGCAGGCACCGACCAGCCCGGCCAGGGCGGTGTCAAGCGGCAACGAGCGGCCGAATCCGCCGCCCTGGTGCAGGGTCATGAGTGTCGGATCCTGCTGTCCGGGCCAGTAGTGGCGCTCTTCGGTGACGTCGGAGGCCACGGTGAGTTTTGTGCGCAACAGGCGCGCATCATCCGTTGCCGCCTGCCAGTCGTGCGCGGCGAGACACTCGGCGAGGTGCGCGCCGAGCCCGGCCGGGTTGTGGCCCAGGGCATCGGGCAGGCGCTCGAGGCGACGCAGGCCGGGAGCGGTGCCCCGGGTGGATGCGGCATCCGGCAGGCGCAGCAGCAGGTAGCCGAAGCCGACCCGGCCCACTCCGCGCGCCTCGAAGTCGTTCAGCCAGGCATTGTACAGCCGGTCGAAATCGGGACCGGGGCGGGTGCCGCCGTCGCGGATCCAGGTCTCGGCATACTCGCCCGGCGCCTGCACCTCGCGCTCGATGATCCACGCGTCGAGGGCACCCGGCGTGAGCCAGCGCTCAAGGCGCTCGAAGGCATCCGTTTCACCGTGGTATTCCCAGTTTCCGAGCAGCTGAACAACTCCGCCGGGCGTGAGGTGGTTGGCGGCGCCGCGCACGACAGCCTCGACCAGGGCATCACCGACCATTCCGCCGTCGCGGTACTCGTAGCTCGGCACCCCCTCGGCCCGCGGGGTGATCACGAACGGCGGGTTCGAGATGATGTGGTCGAACCGCTCCCCCGCCACCGGCTCGAACAGGCTGCCGAACCGAAACTCGATGTTGTCGATCTGGTTGAGCTCGGCGTTCAGCGCCGCGAGCTCGAGCGCACGCACCGAGATGTCGGTCGCGACGACGTGCTCGGCGTGCCGGGAGGCGTGCATGGCCTGGATTCCGCAGCCGGTGCCGATGTCGAGCGCCCGCTCAACCGCGCGCGGCATCATGAGCCCGCTCAGGGTGCGCGAGGCGCCGCCGATGCCGAGAACGTGCGTTTCGCCGAGCGGATGCCCGAGCGCCAGCTCCCCCAGATCGCTCACGATCCACCAGCTGCCGGCCCCGTGCGCGTCGATGAAGCTGTACGGACGGAGGTCGACGAGCGGGCGCACGAGCGCATCGACGGCGGCCACGAGCCCGAGTCGTTCAGCCCCGGCTGCCCCGAGTGTCGGCAGCGCGGCATCGAGATCGGCACGCGGCACCGCGTCTCCGAACAGAAACAGCCGGGCCAGCGTCGCGGCGGGCTCATTCCGCGCCAGTTTGACGGCGAGCGTGGCGAGCGCCCGCTGGGCCGGAACCCGCTGATTGCGGCGGAGGGCGGCATCCGCTTCCATGCCCCACAGTCCGGTCAGGCCAGGAACCGAGAAATGAGCGGCCGCGAGGTCGGTGCGGAGGCGGGGAACGAGAGTTGCAGGAGTCACGGTTCTATTCAACTCGATGCGCGCGGTCACAACCAACGCATGGTGAACGCCCGGGCCACCAGTTCATTGGCCGGCGGCAGCGTGAGACCGCGCACGACGGCGTTGCGAACGCCGAGTCGCAGACCGTGGGCCGGCCGGCCCATCTGCATGTTGAATCCGGCTTGCAGGGCCGCTCGCCGGGCGGCGCGGCGGCGCGTGCGGTCGTAGCGGGCCAAAACGGATGCCGCCGCTGACGGTTCGAGAAGCGCCCGCTGCAGCGCCGGCGCGAGGGCCACGGCGTCGAGCCAGCCGAGGTTCATGCCCTGCCCACCGATGGGGCTGATCTGGTGCGCCGCATCACCGATCAGCACCACGCGGCCCGTGCACATGCTCCCCGCGAGCCGCTGCTGCACGGCGAAGGCGCTGACAGCCCCGAGCGGCTGGGCAACGCTGACTCCTGTTCGGTGACGGATGAGCGCGGCGAAGTCGGCGCTGTCGGCATCCGTTGCGAGAAAATCGGTCATCGCCACCCACCGACGCCGATCGCCGGGCAGCGGAAACGACTCGACCACGCCGCCGCGCTCGAAGTAGAGCACCGCGCCGGTATCTCTCGGGTCAGGATCGGCGAAGTCACCCATGAGATACGTTTCACCGCGGCCAAGCTGCCGCCAGGCGATGCCTGCCGCCTGACGCACGCGGCTGCGCGCGCCGTCCGCGCCGATCACGTAGCGGGCATCGATCGGGCCGGCGTCGGTCGTGAGTTTCAAGGCGTCACCGCGGTCTTGCACCCCGGACACGGTCACGCCGCTGCGATACAGGCCTGGGCGGAGTTGCTCGAACCGATCGCGCAGTAGGGCCTCCGTCTCGTATTGCGGCAGGGCGACCACGAACGGATACGCCGGCGCGGCCTTCTCGAACGACATCTGCCCGAGCCGGCGCGAATCGCAGCGCACCTCTCCCGTGCGAATGCGCACGGCCCGCTCGAGCAGGGCGTCGGTGATGCCAATGGCGGCGAGGGCGGCCAGCGACGGCGGGTGAATGCCGATCGCCCGCGACCGGAGGGACGGCGTCTCGCGCTGCTCCAGCACCTCAACGTCGAGCCCGCCGACGGCGAGCACGCAGGCGAGCATGGTGCCGACCGGGCCGCCACCCACGATGACGACGTCACGCATCAGGCCGCGTCCCAGCCCAGCACGAGCCGCGACGGCAGGCCGCGCGACACCGTCCACCCAGCGGGCACCGCCGCCCGCAGCTCGACGGCCGTGTAGCTGCGTTGAATCGAAGTGAGCCCGTCCGGGCGAATATAGGAATGCCGAAAGAACGGCCAGGTCGCCGCCGCGAACCCGAGGTACGCGTAGTTGGAACGCTCCAGATCGGCGTGCAGCACGCGCACGCGAGCGAGATCCTCCGAGTCCACGAGCAGCCCCTTCAGCTCGTCCACGCTCAGATGGTGCAGCACGTGATTGGACACCACGAAGTCGAAGCGCGCGCCCTCTGCGACGAGGTCGGAGCTGAGCGCCCGGCGAAACGAGAGGCCGGCGATCTTCGGCTGGCTGGTCGCGAAGACGTGCGCACGGGCATCCGGATCGATGCCGGTCACGGTGAGCCGCAGTCCGTCGCGCACTGCCCAGCGGGCCAGCGATCGCGAGACATCGCCGCCGCCAGAGCCGACGTCGAGCAGCGTCGTTTCGGTCGTGGTGGACAGGGTCGGGCGGATGCTGCGGCGATAGATCCCCGGCCAGCCCGACACGACCGCATTGACCACCTGAAAATCCTGGTACGTGCGGGTGAGCATGGCCGGGTCGCACAGCGGGGAATCCATGATCTCCACGGCCCCATGCGCCCGCACGCGCAGTGACGGAAGGGCCATTCAGCCCTCGATCACGGTCATCAGGCCGGACTCCACGGTGAGACCGGGGCCGAACGCCATGGCGCAGACCCGTTCACCGTCGGCGGTGGCTGGGCCGTCGAGAATGGCCTTCATGACGAAGAGAATGGTCGCGCTGCTCATATTGCCGTTGGTGCGCAGCGTCTCGCGCGAAGGCAGCAGCTGGTCGGGGCGGAGTCCGAGTTTGGCCTCGGTCTTGTCGAGAATGCTCCGACCACCGGGGTGGATCGCCCAGTGCTCGATCACCGAGCTCAGCGTGGCCGGCGGCGCGAGGGTGAGGACCGGGGCCGCGCTGGCCGCTGCATCCGTTTCACAAGGGACGGCCACGAGCTGCCGGGTGATCGACGCATCGCGGGCAAACAGGGGCGCGAGGGCACTCTCGATGTGTTCGTCGATGATGTGCGGAACGTAGGTGCTCAGAATCATTTCGAAGCCCTCATCGCCGATTTTCCAGGCCATGTCGCCCTCACCGACCGGGGTGATGACCGTTTCGAACAGGTCGAGACCGAGGGCTTTCTCGCCGGGCAGCGGTGCCCGGGAGCTGACGATACCGGCGGCCGCGCCGTCGGAGAACAGCGAGGAGGCGACGATGGTGTCCGGGTCGCTCGAGGTGCGCAGGTGCAGCGAGCAGAGTTCGGCGCTGACCACGAGTACGACCGCATTCGGGTCGGCCTCGACGAACTGCTTCGCGGTGCGGAGGGCAGGCATGGAGGCGTAGCAGCCCATGAATCCGAGGTGGTAGCGCTGGGTGCTGGCATTCAGGCCGAGTTCACGCACGAGCATGTAGTCGGGGCCGGGGGCGTAGAACCCGGTGCAGGAGACTGTGACGACGTGGGTCACATCTTCCGGGCGAATGTCGGGGCAGGCGGCGAGCGCCCGGCGGCCAGCCTCGACGAAGAGTTTGGTGGCTTCCGTGATGTAGAGCTCGTTACGCACCCGGGTACTCGGCACCAGCAGAAGTTGCTGCCGCGCATCGAAGAACTGCGGATCGGCCGAATCGTTGTCGAGAGTGAGCTCGGCAATCACGGTATGTCGGGTTTCAATACCCGACACGTTGAAACTGGTGCTGACCAGCCGTTGCGCCAGTCGGCTGAGTCCGGGCTGGGCGGCGAAAATGTCGCGCACCTGCTCTTGGATCAGAATCGTCGGGGGAACTACGGTCTGGAGCGCTCTCAGCGTGACGGCCATGAGTTAGTCTCGCACGTGGTTTCGACTGAGTACACCCCTCCGAGGCCGAATCTGGGGGCTTTGGCGAATCTAGGGCAGTCGAGCGAACAGCCGAGTTCCACTCAGCGCGAGCAGCAGGCCGGCGGTCACGATGGCCGCAACCCCGCCCAGGTAGGCCACGATGGTGCCGAGCGTACCGACGCGCTCGAACAGGCTGCTGTCCAGTACGAGGGTCACGATGAAGGCCACGACGGAGATCGCCCCGCACCCGATCGACAGCCAGCGCACCACGCCAATCGTCGACTGTCGCAGCCCGGTAAAGGCTGGCCATCGTGAGCTGGGGACGGCAGCATCCGTTTGCGGCACGACACCTACCCGCGGCCAGGCCAGCACCGCCCCGGCGAGGCACCCCCAGAATGCGACCCAGAGCAGGGCTGCAATCACGTCGCTCGGCCGATGCCACTGGTTGGCAAGCGTGGCCACACCGGCCAGCACGGCGAAAGCGGTGCCCCACCCGGCGACCATCGGGCGCATGCGCGGGCTCGAGACCAGAAAGACCACCAGTGCGGATGCCGCCGCCACCGTCGTATGCCCCGACGGGAATGAGTTTCCGGCGTAACCCTCGACCGCGAGGTCGGGACGGGCCAGAATGCCATACTTCAGCAGTTGGGCCGAGGCAGTCGCCGCCGCTGCGGCGACCAGGGCAACCACGAGGGTGCGCCAGTTGCGGCGCACGAGCGCGATGACGGCGGTCAGCACCACGCCGAATGCCACGGCGATGTCCGGAACAGAGTCCAGCATCCGACCGGTGAACGAGGTAATGCTGCGACGGCCGAATTCGGCGCCGTCATAGGCAAGCTGGTCGGCTTCCTGGCCGGCGTGGCTGCGCACGAAGAACAGGTAGAGACCGATGAAGGCCACGGTGGTAAGCGCGGCCCCGGCGACGTACCCGAGCGAACCCTGTTTCAGGGAGTTTCGAGGGGACCAATTGCGCACGGTCAAGCATGCCACAGTGTTTCTGGGAGACGCGGTTTCTGGGAGACGCGGTTTCTGGGAGACGCGGTTTCTGGGAGACGCGGTTTCTGGGAGACGCGGTTTCTGGGGCCTGCTACCGGGTGGCGAGAACGACTTTGCCGCGCAGGTGGCCGGCCATGAGGTAGCGGTAGGCGTCCTGCACCTGGTCGAGCGGGAACACCCGGTCGATCAGCAGCACGATCTCACCGTTCGCAATCAGGGTGGCCAGCGCCTCGAGGTCGTTGATGTCCGCGAACTGTCCGCCCACCTCGGTTACGCCCGCGCACCCGTACCTCACCGCGCCCGGCCTGCGGCTGCTCATCGTGCACGATGCTCAACACCTCTGGCTCACCAAATTCGTCAATGCGTACGTATCGAGCCACGCCGCCAGCCTAGAGGCCCGCTCGAATGTCACCGACCGACCACGACCTGTCTCGCCCATTTACCCCAATTGCTGCACGATTGATGCGTGGCGTACACCGGTTGTTCAAGAACTTCTGATCGAATAGTGTCTACCACCGAGAGGGCATGCCGAAAGAGCGTGCACCCGACAAACGAATGGACGCTCTGTGAGCATTCGAACGGCTGAGTACCCCCGGCCGGACCACTTCCTGTTACACCTGAGCGACACCCACCTGCTGGCGGGAGGCTCAAAGCTCTATGGCAGCGTCAACGCTGAAGCCCATCTGGCCGAACTGTTCGCCGAGGTCGAGGCATCCAGGGCCCGCCCCGAGGCCATCGTCTTCACCGGTGATCTCGCCGACAAGGGCGAACCGGGCGCCTACGAGCTGCTGCGCGAGATCGTCGAGCCGGCCGCTGCCAGGCTCGGTGCACGCGTCATCTGGGTGATGGGCAATCACGACAATCGTTCGGTTTTTCGCACCGAGTTGCTCGACCAGGCCGCGAGCGAGGCCCCGATCGACCGGTCCTATGACCTCAACGGCCTGCGCCTGATCACCCTCGACACCTCGGTCCCCGGTCACCACCACGGCGCGGTGAGCGACCAGCAGCTGCTCTGGCTCGCCGACGAGCTGCGGGTACCGGCGCCCGACGGCACGATTCTGGCCATGCACCACCCGCCGATCCCGAGCGTGCTCGACCTGGCCAACGCGGTGGAGCTGCGCGACCAGGATCGCCTCGCCAGCGTGCTCCGCGGCACTGACGTGCGCAGCATCATCGCCGGACACCTGCACTACTCGTCCATGGCCATGTTCGCCGGTATCCCCGTGTCGGTGTCGTCGGCCACCTGCTACACCCAGGATCTGAACGTTCCGGTGGGCGGCACCCTGGGTCGCGACGGCGCACGAGCCTTCAACCTCGTGCACGTCTACCCGGGCACCGTGCTGCACTCTGTGGTGCCGCTCGGCCACTATCCAACGCTCGACTACGTCGACGCCGCCGAAAGCGCACGTCGTCTGCGCGCTTCCGGCGTCGAGATCACGCCGTCGGAGACTCTGCCTGCATTGCGTGAGCCGCCAATGACCCGACCGATCCCAGTTCTGCGATAGTGGCAACACTGGCCCGTTCCCACGGTGCCACGATCGGAAAGTACAGCTCCAGAAATTCGGTGACCGCAGCGCGGCGCACCTCGGTGGAAATCTCTGGGTGACTGCCGTCGTTCAGGCAGAACATGTCCTGATCGCGACGCTTGCGCAGGTGATTCATCTGGCGCAGGGCGATGCGCAGTGTCGTCTCGATGTAGAGCGAACGCACCTGAGTTTGGGCGACCGCACGACCGGTCATCAAGGCGTAATAGTGGTACAGCGAGTTGGTGACCGAGATGTCGGTCGCCGAACGAAAACGACTCGCCGCGGTGCGGCTGAAGTCCTCGGGAAATTCCTGTTCCAACTCGAGCAGCACACTCTTGCGCATGGGAGCTGGCGTGTGCTCGAGGTGCCGGGTGGTGACCTTGCCGAAGCGCCCACGCAGCAGCGCCCGGTTCACGCGAGCGGCGTTCTCGAACCCGCTGCGGGTCGGATCGTTCTCGCCGAGGCCGATCCGAGTGGCTGCCTCCACAAACTTGGTCACCCCACCGGGTGAGAAGAACAGCTCCGGACCGACCGGGCGACCGAAGAACATGTCGTCGTTGGAGTAGAGAAAGTGCTCGGCCAGCCCGGGAATGTGGTGCAGCTGGCTTTCCACGGCGTGCGAGTTGTGAATGGGCAGCACGCTCGTGTCGACGAAGAAGTCCTCGCTGCGCATGATGGTGACGCGAGGATGCTCGGAGAGCCACTCCGGCACCGGTGAGTCGGTGGCGATGAAGATGCGGCGAATCCAGGGTGCGAACATGTATACGCTGCGCAGGGCGTACTTGAGCTCGTCAATCTGGCGAAAACGGGCGTCGGAATCGTCACCCTCCCCGATGACATAGGCCTTCATACGTTTGGCACGTTCCCGCTGAAACTCGTCGCTAGAACCGTCGACCCAGCTGAACACCAGGTCGATGTCGAAGGACACGTCGCTGGCCAGGTCGTCGAACATGTTCTGCAGGGTCAGCCAGGTGCGTCCATACAGGTCGATCGTGGTTTCGCGGGCTTCGGAGCGTGGCAGCCGGGTGCGCATGAGCGCGTTCTCGACCGGGGCGATGATTTCATCTTCGCCGAAACGCCACAGCTCGAACTGGAACGCGGTCTGGGCGCCGTAGCGCAGGCGGCCGATCGGTTCGATGCGCGGCCGGTAGACGCGAAAGACGGAGGACTTGCGCAGCGTCATGAGGGCGCCATCGGCGAGCAGAAACTGCTGGCTGACGTTGCCATCGAGCGGCTTGGCGTAGAACGGCTCGTTGGCGAATGCCGCAGTCAGGACCTTGGTGATTTCCTTGCGCCGTTTGCGGTCGACGGCGACGACCGGACGGTTGTGGTCGCCGCGCACGAGTAGAAAGTCGATGCCGGCGTTGGTGAGGGCGTCGTACACGGCCACGAGGTCCTTGACCATGGACTCGTGCGGAGTGTAGTGACCGTTGATGAGGGCGATCTCACCCTTGCGCACGACGAGGTCGTCGCGGTCGAACCGGCGCGTACGGGCATCCGGTGTGATCAGCACCAGCTCCGGCTCGCTGCTGAGCGACAGCGTCGGGATCAGGCCGGTGTTGGTGGGTGGTTCGGGTTCACTGGAGTCGTAGCCCACGGAGTCGGGGCGAAAGGCGTCGGTGTCGAAGATGTCACCGCCGAACGAGTCGGGGTACCCCTGCTCGCCAGTCTCCGGTTGTGCGTCCGGAATATTGCGTGTCGCCATGGTCCTCCTTGAGAAAGTGGAGCACTCCAGCGCGACCAGCCGGGGGCTGAAACCGAGGAGTGCGGCCGAAAGTGCCGGCGTGAATGGTTCAGAGTGTTTCGCAGCGACGATCTTGTCGAGAAGTGACGAGGTTCTCGATGAGCGACTGGCGTTTGGTGAAACGCGGGGGCATTTGTATTTAGTGTACGTCGCGATGTCGGTAGTTTACTGCGGCGTCTAGCAGCCAGGGAGATGAGCCCAGGAAATGTGAAATGAGGAAGTGGGGCGAGGTTATACGCCGATGTTAGCGCTTGTGCGACCGCACCGATTGTTGCGCTTCGGCGGCAATTTCGCTCAGGAGTCTGGCCGTGCCCGCGATCGGTGGCAGCTGCGCCGGGTCAGTGATCGGCAGCTGACAGACGAAGTCGCGGCAGAAGTACGCGGTGGGTTGGCCGGCCTTGGCCGTCCGCGCCAGGAACAAATCGAAGCCAGCCGCCGCAAATGCTTGGGCCTGTGACTCTGAAACGGATGCGACCACTCCCGCCGCGTGGCGTCGGGCGAGGTCGTGCAGGGTGATGGCCGGGCGGTTTGCCGCGGCGGCACCAAACCGGTCGGGCGAGACGATCACGAGCTGCTCGATCGGGCCGTTGAGTTCGTCGAACAGGCGCAGGGCGGCGCCGTAGGCAAGTGGCCGGCTCGGTGCCAGAGTTGCGACGAGGCCGAGGCCGGCCTGCGCGGCCAAACGATAGCGGTCGTCGCCGGTGAGGCTGTGCAACAGCAGTGCGGCATCCGCTGTGGCGGAGAGTCCGGAGGGGTAGGCGCCCTCGGAAGGGTCGATGGCGCTAACCAGGCCCTGCCCGCTGAGCACTGGATCCGCGCCGTTCGGAGAGCGGAAGGCAGGCGCGTCGGTGGCTGCCGGTAGCGTGCTGTCGAGCAGGTGACGAGCCTGGGTGGCGTAGCAAACGTTACCGGTGACGAGTGCGAGTTCGAGGAGTCCCCGTGCGTACATGCCGTAGTCCTCCAGCGTGGCGTTCGCGGTGGAGGTGCGTGCGGCAACGGAGGCACGAACGAGGGTGCCGTCGGCGCGCACGTGGTGTTCGCGCAGGTAGTCGGCCGCGCGGCGGGCGGCGTCAATGAGACGGGGCTGGTCGAAGGCGAAGCCGGCCCGGGCGAGAGCCTGAATCGCGAGTCCGTTCCAGCCGGTGAGTACTTTCGTATCGAGGGCCGGCGGGGTCTGCCGCAGGCGGTCGCCCGGTTCGAGTGCGTAGTAGCCGCCCTCGACCCGATGGCCGTCGACGGTGCTTTCCGAGTCTTGGGCGCTGGCAAACCCGCCTCCCGGAAGCTGCATCACGTCACAGAGAAAGCGGGCGATTCCCTCGGCGACGTGACGTGCCCACGGTGCGCCGGTGAGCATCCAGGCGCGGGTGTAGAGGCTGAGCAGCTGGGCGTTGTCGTAGAGCATCCGTTCGTAATGTGGATCGCTCCAATCACGGTTGACCGCGTAGCGAAAGAAGCCGCCCTCGATCGGGTCGCGAAGCGGTGACGCGCCCATGAGCTTGAGTGTGCGCAGCGCGAGCATTGGCCCGTCGCCGTTCGCGTCGCCGTGCCCGAGCAGAAAGGAGAGGGCAGGGGCCACCGGAAACTTTGGTGCACCGCCGAAGCCACCAAAGCGGGCGTCTTCATAACCGACCAGCTCGGTGACCGCCCGGTCGAGCACTGCGGTGCTGGGATGCAGGGGCACCGCGGCACCACCCGCCGCCGCGGCACCCTCGGCGAGCTCGCGCGCCGATTCGGCGAGCAACTCGGCCACCTTGGCGGCGCCGGCGCTGACCTCGGCCCGCCGGGTGTGCCAGGCCGTCGTCACCGCGGTCAGAACGTCGCGAAACGACGGATGCCCCGCAAGGGCCACCGGCGGAAAGTACGTTCCCGCGTGAAACGCCTGCCCGTCGGGGGTGACGAACACGTTGAGCGGCCAGCCGAGTCCCTCGATGAAGGCACTCGCGGCAGAGAGATAGCTCGCGTCGACATCGGGGTGCTCCTCCCGGTCGACCTTGATGCTGACGAAGTGGGTGTTGAGGTACTCGGCAATCGCCGGGTCGCTGAAACTCTCCCGCGCCATGACGTGGCACCAGTGGCAGGTGGAGTAGCCGATCGACACCAGCACGGGCACATCGCGCTCGCGGGCTTCGGCAAAGGCTTCCTCGCCCCAGCCGAACCAGTCGACCGGGTTGTCGGCATGGCTGCGCAGGTAGGGGCTGATGGCGTCGGCGAGGCTGTTGGGCATGCTCTATTGTGCGCCCCGTTGCCCGGGCGGGCGAGGTCAGGGCAGCAGGGCAGCCCCGAGCAGGGCGTTGCGGCGGCGTTGAACCCGCACCCAGACCACGAAACCCACGAGGGTGAAGGCGCCGTAGAACAGGTACAGCACGGCCGAGGCGTAGTAGCCGGCGCTGATCAGCAGCGGCACGCCGACCACGTCGACGGCTACCCAGATCAGCCAGAATTCGGTCCAGCCCTTGGCCATTCCGTAGGTCGCCAGCAGCGATCCTGTGAAGATCCAGGCATCCGCCCAGACCGGTTCGAACGAGCCGAGGGCGCGAAAGATGGGGGTGAGCACCAGGGTGCCGGCGACGAGCCCGAGCCCCAGCAGGATGCGGGTGCGGTTACCGGCCCAGTGCGGGGCGACGGCAACGTGCACCGCCGAGTTGCGGCTGCGCTGCCACTGTACCCAGCCGAAGATCGACACGATGATGAACATGATCTGCCGGCCGGCCTGCCCGAGCAGATTGACCGGGTTGGGAGTGCCGAACACAGCGCCAAGAAACACGGTGAACAGCAGGGCGTTACCGATGATGCCGACCGGCCAGGCCCAGATCTTGCGGCGCATGCCGCCGACGGCGCTCGCGATGCCGAAGGCGTTGCCGACGACCTCGCGCCAGAGAATGGTCTGGGTGCCGATCTGCAACTGGGCGTCGAACAGCCATTCAATCGGGTTCATGGGGATCTTTCTGCGCGCGCGGCATGTGCCGCGCCTGACGAAGCGCGGCGCGTCCAATCTACGCCGCTGCTGCCCGGCCCTCTGCCGCCCGATGACAGAGCGGTGGCCCCGCAGAGTCTGCGGGGCCACTCAAACGGATGCTTCGGGCTAGTTCACCTCGTTGGGGTGCGCCGAGACGCGGCCGGCGCGCTCGAGCGCGGAGATCATGGTGACCTCGGTGTGGGTGAGTTCGAAGTCGAACACGTTGAAGTTCTCAATCATGCGCTCCAGCCGGTTCGACTTGGGGAACAGGATGTTGCCCACCTGCAGGTGCCAGCGAATGACGATCTGCGCGGGCGACTTGCCGTGCGCGTCGGCAGCATCCGTTATGACCTGCTCGTCGAACAGGGGGTACTTGCCCTGGCCGAGCGGGCCCCAGGCCTCAATGTTGATGCCGTTTTCGCGAGCGAACGCGGTGACTTCCGGCTGCTGGTGCGCTGGGTGCAGCTCGATCTGGTTGACCGCGGGCACAATGCTGGTCTCGTGCAGCAGGCGGTCCAGGTGCGGCACCAGAAAGTTCGAGACACCGATGGATCGGGCGCGGCCCGATTCCTGGATCTTCTCCAGGGCGCGCCAGCTCTCTACGAACTTGTCGTTCGCCGGAGCCGGCCAGTGAATCAGATAGAGGTCGACGTAGTCGAGGCCAAGCTTCTCGAGGCTCTCCTCGAACGAGTCAAAGGCCGACTCGGTACCCTGACGGTCGTTCCACAGCTTGGTCGTGATGAACAAATCGGAGCGGTCGATGCCGGAGGCGGCCAGAGCCTTGCCCACGCCCGCCTCGTTGCCGTAGATGGCGGCGGTATCGATGTGGCGATAACCGACCGACAGAGCGTCGGCCACGATGCGGGTGGTCTCGTCAGGTTCGACCTTGAACACGCCGAAACCGAGCTGCGGAATCGTGTGGCCGTCGTTGAGGGTGATGGTGGGAACAGATTTCGTCATCCCCTCACCCTATGCGCCCCGAAAGCCGTGCACCCCCCGAATACCCAGTGTTCACTGACCGCGAAAACGCCCTCGGAGTGCGACGAAGTATTATTGGAGCTTCATGGAAACGCTCAACATCACCTTCCCGCCCGAACTGCCGGTCAGCCAGCGCCGCGAAGACATCGCCGCAGCCATCCGCGACAACCAGGTCGTCATCGTCGCCGGCTCGACCGGGTCGGGCAAGACCACCCAGCTGCCCAAGATCTGCCTCGAACTCGGCCGCCAGAACATCGGCCACACGCAGCCCCGCCGGCTCGCCGCCCGCACGATCGCCGAGCGCATTGCCGAGGAGGTCGGCCAGGAGGTCGGCCAGCTGGTCGGCTACCAGGTGCGGTTCACCGACAAGGTCGGCGCCGATACCCGGATCAAGTTGATGACCGACGGCATCCTCTTGAATGAGATTCACCGCGACCGCATGCTGCAGAAGTACGACACGATCATCATCGACGAAGCGCACGAGCGCAGCCTCAACATTGACTTTCTGCTCGGCTACCTGCGCCAGCTGCTGCCCAAGCGCCCTGATCTGAAGTTGATCATTACCTCGGCCACCATCGATCCGGCCAGCTTCGCAAAGCACTTTGCCGCCGCCGACGGCACCCCGGCGCCGGTGGTCGAGGTGTCCGGGCGCACCTTTCCGGTGGAGATTCGCTACCGGCCGCTGGTGGCCGAGCCCGGCATCGACGACGATGACGACACGACGGATGCCGCTCCCCCGGTCGACCGCGACTACATCGAGGGGATCACCGCCGCCCTCGACGAACTCGAACGCGAGTCGAACGGTGACGTACTGGTCTTTCTCTCGGGCGAGACCGAGATTCGCGACGCGGCCGACGCCCTGCAGGGTAAATACGCCTCCTCGGCCAGTCGCAACCCGACCGAGGTGCTGCCGCTTTACGGCCGGCTGTCGTCTGCCGACCAGCATCGCGTGTTCCAACCATCGACCGTGGCGGGGGTGAAGCGGCGCATCGTGCTGGCGACCAACGTCGCCGAGACCAGCCTGACGGTGCCGGGCATCCGCTACGTGATCGACGCCGGAACTGCGCGGATCAGCCGGTACAGCGTGCGCTCGAAGGTGCAGCGGCTGCCGATCGAAGCCATCTCGCAGGCCTCGGGCAACCAGCGCAGCGGCCGGAGCGGGCGCACCAGCGACGGCATCGCCATCCGCCTGTATTCCGAGGAAGACTATCTGCGGCGCCCGGAATACACCGAGCCGGAGATTCTGCGCACCAACCTCGCCGCCGTCATTCTGCAGATGATCTCGCTCGGGCTCGGCGATATCGCCTCGTTCCCGTTTTTGACCCCGCCGGATTCCCGCAATATCAAGGACGGCCTCGACCTGCTCGCCGAACTCGGCGCGATCGAGGCAGAGGGAGCCGGCCGCACCAAGAGCGGCCGCGGCCGCGTTGCAACGGATGCCGCGGCCCCGGCCGGCCCGGCCACCCCGCGCCTCACCCGAATCGGCCAGCAACTCGCGCAGCTGCCGATCGACCCGCGGTTTGGCCGCATGGTGATCGAGTCGAAAACCCAGGGCACCAGCCGCGAAGTCATGGCGATCGTGGCCGGGCTCACCATTCAGGACCCGCGGGAGCGCCCGCTCGAGCGGCGTGCGCAGGCCGACCAGTTCCACGCGCGATTTGCTGACCCCACGAGTGACTTCCTCAGCCTGCTCAATCTCTGGAACTACCTCGAGAAGCAGCAGTCCGAACTGGGCTCGAGCGCCTTTCGGCGGCTGTGCAAGAACGAGTACCTCAACTACCTGCGGGTGCGCGAATGGCAGGACGTGCTGCGCCAGTTGCGCCAGCTGGCCAAACCGCTCGGCCTGCACCTCGGTGAGCCGAGCGCGAACCCCGACGGCGTGCACCGCTCGCTGCTGGCCGGGCTGCTCTCCCACATCGGGCTGAAGGACGTCGCCAAGAAGGACTATGTCGGGGCGAGGCAGCAGCGCTTCGTGCTGTTTCCCGGCTCGACCCTCGCGAAGAAGCAACCGAACGCCGTCATGAGCGCCGAACTGGTCGAGACCAGCCGACTGTTCGCCCGCATGAACGCTGTCGTCGACCCGGCCTGGGCCGAGCCGCTCGCCGGCGACCTGTGCAAGCGCAGCTACTCCGAACCGCACTGGGAGATGAAGCAGGGCGCCGCCGTCGTGTACGAACGCGTGACGCTGTACGGCGTGCCGATCGTGGCGCGGCGCCGGGTGCAGTTCTCCCGCATCGACCCGGCCTATGCCCGCGAGCTGTTCATTCGGCACGCTCTGGTCGAGGGCGAGTGGGACCGCGCGTCGGGGCCGCAGTCTGTCGCCGCCGAGAAGGAAGCCGACCGCGGCGGTCGCGGGCCTTCGCGCAGCGAGCGCGTCAGCATCTCCGTGGACGGGGGCGCTGCCTCGGGCGGGCGCGGGTCCGGCGGCGCGCCCGCGGTAGGTTCCAGCGCGAGCCGCGGCGGAAGGCCCGGGCAGACCGGCGACCCCGGCATGTGGGCGTTCGAACGGGCCAATGCCCGGCTGCGGGAGGAACTGGCCGAGCTGGAGGAGCGTACCCGGCGCCGGGACATCCTCTTTGACGACGAGGCTGTCTTCGACTTCTACCAACGGCGTATTCCGGCTGATGTCTCGTCGACCAAGAGCTTCGAGGGCTGGTGGCGCAGTGCCCGCTTCGACACCCCCGACCTGCTCACGATGACCGCCGACGCGCTCGTGGCCGAAGACTCCCCCGAGATCGACGAGGGGCTGTTTCCGCCGAGCTGGCAGCAGGGTGACCAGCGCCTGACCCTCGGGTACCGCTTCGAGCCCGGTGAGGAGGACGACGGCGTAACCGTACGCATCCCGCTCGCCCTGCTCGCCCGACTGTCGCCGAACGGATTCGACTGGCAGGTGCCCGGCCTCCGCGCCGAACTCGTGACCGCCATGATTAAGTCGCTGCCGAAAAGCATCCGGCGCAATGTCGTTCCGGCCGCCGACTGGGCCGCGCGCCTGCTCGGCGAGCTGCCTGGCGAACCCGGAATTGTGGAGACCCTGCCGACGCCTGTGCCCGAGGTTTCGTTCGCTGAAACCCTCGCCGCGCTGATTCAGAAGCTCACCTATGTGCCGGTCACCGCAGGCGACTTCGAGCTCGGCCGCGTTCCCTCCCACCTGCGCATGACCTTCGTCGTCACCGACGAGCGCGGCCGCACGGTCGCCTCCGACAAGGACCTCGCCGACCTGCAGCGCCGCCTGGTCACCCGGGTGCGGGAGAGCGTCGCGAAGGCGACCAGCGCCGCCGCCCCCAGCAATGCCATCGAACGCGGCGGCATCACCACGTGGGACCTCGGTGAACTCCCCCGCTTCCTCGACACGAAGCAGGGTGACAACACGATTCGCGGGTATCCGACGCTGGTCGATGACGGGGCATCCGTTTCTATTCGCATGATGAGCACCGAGCTGGAGCAGGCCCGTGCGCTGCCCCGCGGGGTGCGGCGGCTGCTGCTGCTCGCGACGCCGTCGCCGGCCGCGTACGTACAGCAGCACCTGACCGCGGCCGAGAAGCTTTCGCTCGCGACCAGCCCCTACAAGAGCACGCAGGCCCTGTTCGAGGATTGCCTCGCCGCTGCGGTCGACGACGTATTGTTTCGGGTGCGTCCAGGCGGCCAGGTGTTCATGAAGGCGGAATTCGACACCATTCGCGACCGGGTGTCGGGGGTCGTGATGGATTCCATGTTTGAAACTGTCGGCCTGGTCGCGCGAATCCTCACCGCCCAGCGCCTGGCCGATAAGGCGCTCAAGGCCGCGACCAGCATGGCGCTGCTGCCCGGAATCAGCGATGCCCGCCAGCAGCTCACGGCCCTGGTCTACCCCGGGTTCGTCAGCGATACCGGCCTGGCCCGGCTGCGCCACCTGCCGCGCTACCTCGGCGGAATCAGCGCGCGGGTGCCGAAACTGGTCGACAATCCGAGCCGCGACCGGGTCTGGATGAACGAGACCCAGGCCGCAACCACCCGGTTCGAGAACGCCGGCGGTACCATGCCCCTGAAAGCAGATGCCGCGGCATCCGTTCTGCGCGCCCGCTGGATGATCGAGGAGCTGCGCATCAGCTTGTTTGCGCAGGAGCTCAGGGCGGCAGAGCCCGTCTCGCTGCAGCGCATCCAGAAGGCGCTCGCCGGATAGTTCACGCCCCAGGCCCACCTTATGAACCCAGGCCCAGTCTATAAACTGGGCCCGGGCCCCGTTCCCGGGTAGTGGTGCGGGGCTAGAGCACCTTGGAGAGGAAGGCCTGGGTGCGGTGGTGCTGGGGGTTGGCGAGCACCTCGGTGGGCACGCCGCTCTCGACGACGACGCCGCCGTCCATGAAGACCAGGGAGTCGGCGACCTCGCGGGCGAATCCCATCTCGTGGGTGACCACGATCATGGTCATGCCATCGCGAGCGAGGCCCTGCATCACGTCGAGCACCTCGCCGACGAGCTCGGGGTCGAGCGCACTGGTGGGCTCGTCGAACAGCATGAGCTTGGGTTCCATGGCAAGGGCCCGGGCGATCGCGACCCGCTGCTGCTGGCCGCCCGACAGGTGCGCCGGGTAGTAGTCGGCGCGGTTGGCGAGGCCCACCCGTGCCAGCAGTGCACGCGCGCTGGCCTCCACGGCCGCTTTGGAGAGACCCTTGACCCGGATCGGTGCTTCCATCACGTTCTGCAGCGCCGTCATGTGCGGAAACAGGTTGAAGCGCTGAAAAACCATGCCGATGTTTCGGCGCTGCATGGCAGCGGCTTTCGGGTGCATCTCGAAGAGCTTTCCCTTGCTCTCCGTATACCCGATGAGTTCACCATCGACACTCAGTCGGCCCGCCGACACCACCTCGAGGTGGTTGATGCAGCGCAGGAACGTTGACTTGCCCGACCCACTGGGTCCAACAAGGCACATCACCTCTCCACGCTTCACCTCGAGGGAAATGCTCTTGAGCACCTCGTTTGAGCCGAAGCTCTTGGAGACGGCCTCGGCGAGCACCATGGGAACGTCTGCGGTAGCGCGTGGCCCTGCCGTGGCAGTCATCGGGTGTCTCCGTTGTTCGTGGTGGGCGGGTTCTGGCCCTTCGGCGGCTGCACGACCGTGGGCTGGCCACCACCGATCACCGGCAGTACACCGGTCAGGGCACCGGTGGCGTCGTCTGCTTTGCGATCGGGACGTCGGTCGCCGATGCCGCGCGCAAAACGCTTCTCGAGAAAGTACTGGCCAACCATCAAAATGGAGGTGAAGAACAGGTACCAGATCGAGGCCACAATGAGGAGAGGAACCGGGTTGAAAATCGCGGCCGAAATGTCCCGAGACCGGGTGTAAAGCTCAAGAGTAAAAGGAATTGCCGTCACAAGCGAGGTCGTCTTGAGCATCGAAATGACTTCGTTGCCGGCGGGGGGAATGATCACACGCATCGACTGCGGAATAATAACGCGCATCATCGTCTGTGCCCAGCTCATGCCCAGCGCGGTGGCTGCCTCCTCCTGACCGCCGTCCACCGACAGCAATCCGGCGCGCACGATCTCCGCCATATACGCGGCCTCATTCAGTGCCAGCCCAATCACGGCGAGCATGAACGCACTGACCGCCACCTTGGTGGGGAATGACGCCCAGGGCTCGGTGAACGGAAGGCCGATGTCGATCGTCTGGTAGATGGTTGCCACTAGGCCCCAGAATGCCAGTTGCACATAAACCGGAGTACCGCGAAAGATCCAGAGGTACACCCAGGCGATGCTGCTCACAACCGGGTTGGGAGACAGCCGCATTACGGCGAGCGTCACGCCGAGAATGATCGCGATAACCATGCTGTAAATCGTGAGTTGCAGGGTGACGAACGCGGCCTGCGAGATGCGCTGGTCGAAGAGAAACTTGCCGACGGACGGCCAGTCGTAGGCGGGACGCTGTGCGGCGTCGAGCACAAAGAGTGCCAGAACGAGCAGCAACACGACGGCGAAAACATTCCGCCACGGGTGACGAAGGCGAATCGCCTTGATTGCGGGAGAGCGGTCAGAGCCGTTGGGCGGGGTTGACCCCGCCGAACGGTTCACAACTGTTTCGGCCATGATGTTGCTCGCTTACGCTCTAGCCGTTGGAGGCGGCGTTGATGGTGATCGTGTCGATGCCACCGTCGGTGACACCCCACTTGTCGAGGATCTTGCCGTAGGAACCGTCGTCAACCATGGACTGCAGCGCAGCCTGCACGGCCTTGGTGAGTTCGGAATCCTTGTTCACGACGATTCCGTAGGGGGCGACGTCAAAGCTCTCGCCAGCGGCCTCAAGCTTGCCCTCCGTCTTCGAGATGGCGTACAGGGCCACCGGGGAGTCGGCGCTGAGCGCATCCGCTTTGCCGAGCACGACGGCGTTGGTCGCTTCGTCCTGCGAGGTATAGGGCAAGACCTCGATGGCGGGCTTGCCGGCCGCGGCGCAGGCCGCGTTCTTGGCGGGAAGCTCGTCGGTGTCCTGAACCGTGTTGGACTGCACGGCCACGGTGAGGCCACACGCATCGTTGGGGTCGATCGTGCTGCCGGTCTTGGCGGCCCAGAGAATTCCGGCGTTGAAGTAGTTGACGAAGTCGACCTGCTTCTCACGCTCCAGGTTGTCGGTGAACGACGACTCGCCGATGTCGACGGTGCCACCGGTAATGCTCGGAATGATGTTGTCGAAGTCGGCGATCTGATACTTGGTGGTGAGGCCGAGCTTGGCGGCGATGCCGTTGGAAAGTTCGATGCCCCAGCCGATCGGTGCGCCGGCATCGTCCTTGAACTCGTTCGGCGGGTAGGCCGCATCGGTTCCGATGATGAGCACGCCGGCGCTCTTGATACTGGCGGGGAGCAGCGCGACGGCTGCGGCATCCGCTTCAATGGTGGCAGCGGCGCCGGGCGTCGTGACGGCCGGAGCCGAGTTGTCGACACAGCCGGTGAGCAGCAAAACGGCGGCGGCGGCAAAAGCCGGAACGAAATAGCGTGCGCGCATGGCACTTCCTTCTTGATTTGGTCGAAAGTGCGGGATTCGACAGTGAATCCCACACGCGGGTAAGACCTATCGAGCCTAATGCACACCGGCGCGCGCTGGAGTCGAGACGGCACCCCCCATCCGCCGTTTTTTGACGAGCGGATGCTGCGGATCTATCGTCGAGAGGTGCCCACCCTCAGACCGAACATCCTGTACACCTCCCCCAACGATCCGCTCGCCGCTCCCCTGGTGGCCGAACTCTCGCGGGAATACGACGAGCGCTATGGCCTGAACGACGGCATTCCATCTTCGGTCGAACTCAGCCGGTACCCGGCGCGGCGCTTTCAGCCGGTCGACGGCGGTACTTTTCTGCTCCTGGTCGAAAACGGGCAGGCGGTGGCCGGCGGAGCTTTCATGCGGGCCGACGACGACACCACCGTCGAGGTCAAACGGGTGTGGACGCACTCGGCGCATCGTCGCCGCGGGCTGGCCCGTCAGGTGATGGCCGAGCTCGAAGCGGAAGCTGCACGGCGCGGCATTCGCTCGATCGTGCTGACCACGGGAGCCCGCCAGCCGGAGGCAGTGGCGCTCTACCTCGCGCTCGGCTACGAACCGCAGTTCGACCTGGACGAGGACTGGGAGTCGATCGGGTATTTGGAGTTTCGCAAGCAGCCTACGGTCGTCGACGAGTCGGGCCAGACGCCGCTCTGACGGCACGCACACAACGGATGCCGCGCGTCCAGCTGGGCCAGCGGCATCCGTTTTTGAAGCGTGCTACTCGTTGACGGCGGCGGCGAGCAGGGTGACGTAGCCGTCGAGGCCCCAGCTCAGCGAGAGTCCGGTGGGCGGCGAGACCGAGCTGATGAACGCGGCGCCGACCGGGCTTGCAACCGTGCCGGCCTGCACCTGCGGCATCGCCTGCGAGTAGCTCGCGTCCAGGAACGCGTCGGATTCTTCCTGGGTGGAGCCGAAGTTCACCAGCAGGTCGCTGTCGAGTTGGTCGAGTTGCTCGTAGCTGAGCGTGTAATAGAAACTCGCCTCGTCGGTCGCGAGCGCTTCGACGGCGGGCGCGCTGACGAAACCGAGGTCGAGCGTGAAGGCGACGCGGGGGTCTTCCTTCTTATAGACGTAGAAGGTTCCGGCACTGTCGCTCGTGAGAGCGATGCTCTTGCCGGCGAATTCGGGATGCGCGGCGGCCTGGTC
Organism: Cryobacterium sp. TMT1-2-2; assembly: GCF_004403505.1. Classification (NCBI taxonomy): domain Bacteria; kingdom Bacillati; phylum Actinomycetota; class Actinomycetes; order Micrococcales; family Microbacteriaceae; genus Cryobacterium; species Cryobacterium sp. TMT1-2-2. Next base: position 80,455 of record NZ_SOGS01000016.1, read on the forward strand.
GGCGATCTCGGAGTCGATCGAGGCGAGCAGGGCGGTTGCCTCACCGGTCTTGCCGAGCGCGGTGCCGGTGATCGAGATGAGATCGCGCCACGGTGTGGCCCACGCGTCACCGGGGTAGGCGACGACCGGCGCGATCTTGTTGAGCAGGTCATACTCCTGCTCGGTGATGCCGGAGTAGGCGGCGAGGATCACGTCGGGGGCGGCGGCGGCGATGTCCTCGTAGGGCGGCTCTTGGCTGTCGGGCAGCACGACGGGCATTTCCTGGCCCTCGAGCGCCTCAGCGATCCACGGCAGTACGCCGTCCTTGTCGCCGCCGTAGCTCTGGAACGGAATCGCGACCGGAGTCACGCCGAGCGCAATCGCGTCGTCCGCGCTGCCCCAGCCCCAGGCCACGACGCGGGTCGGCTGCTTCTCGATGGTGGTTTCGCCGAACGCGTGCTCGATGGTGACGGGAAAGCTGCCGGATGCCGCGGCATCGCCGGCGGGGGCCGTCGCGTTATCGGCGGCGGTGCATCCGCTCATCCCCAGGGCGAGGATGCTCGCTGCGGCAGCGAGCGTGATGGTCAGGCGTCGGGACACGAAGTTCTCCAGTTCGTTGGCTTTCATACTTAGGGTAGCCTACCCTAACTTTAGACCTGCTGGTGTAGCCGGGAACGAGTCGCGGGCGCAGGATCGGCGGGCGCCGGATCAGGGTCGGCCGCTCGCCCGTGGAACCGGCCGATCGGAACGACCATGGGCGCACCACAGACCGGATCTGGCACGATCCGTGCCTCGAGGTCGAAGGCAGAGCGCACGATCTCGGCGGTGAGCGTGTCGGCGGGCGCGCCAGTCGCGATGATTTTGCCGGCGCGCATGACGACGAGGTGGTCGGCGTAGCGGGCGGCGAGGTTGAGGTCGTGCAGCACCATCACGACGGTCGTTCCGTGTTGGCGGTTGCACTCGAGCAGCAGGTCGAGCACTTCGATTTGGTGGGTCACGTCGAGAAATGTCGTGGGTTCGTCGAGCAGCAGAATCTCGGGGTCCTGGGCGAGGGCCATGGCAATCCAGACCCGCTGCCGCTGCCCGCCGGAAAGGTCTTCGAGGTGGCGGGCTGCAAGCTGCTCGGTGTTCGTGGCGGCCATCGCCGCGGCGACGATCTCGTCGTCGGTACTCGACCACTGCCGAAACCAGCCCTGGTGCGGGTAGCGGCCTCGCCCGACGAGGTCGGCCACGGTGATGCCGTCGGGAGCGATGGGCTGCTGCGGCAGCAGTCCGACGACGGTCGCGACCTTCTTTCCTGGCAGCGCGGCGATGTTGCGGCCACCCAGGGTGACCTGGCCGGCATCCGGTTTGATCAGTCGGGAGAGCCCCTTGAGCAGGGTGGATTTGCCGGAGGCGTTGGCGCCGACGATGACCGTGATCGCACCGGGGATAACCTCGAGGTCGAGGCCGTCGATGATGGGCGTGTGGTCGTAGCCGAGGGTGATGCCTTCGGCGCGCAGTTGGTGGGTCATCAGGCACCCTTTCCGGTTTTGTTGCTGGTGGCGAGCAGCCAGAGCAGATAGGGGGCGCCGATCGCGCCCGTGATGATTCCGGCGGGGAGTTCGAGCTGCCCGGGCAGCAGATGCTGTGCCGTGAAATCGGCCACGGCAGTGATGAGGGCGCCAACGAGTGCCGCGGGCACGAGTGCGAGGCCGCCGGTGCCGAGCACGCGCCGGGCGATCGGTGCCGCCACAAAAGCCACGAAGGCGAGCGGACCGACCGCCGCGGTCGCCGTCGCGGCGAGGGCAACCGCGACTACGAGCAGCAGGAGTCGAGTGCGTTCGGCCCCGACGCCGAGGCTCGCTGCGAGGTCATCGCCGAGTTGCAGGGCTTGCAGTCGCCCGTCAGCCAAGCGAATTACCGGCAGCAGCATGAACAGAACGAGGGCCACGACGGCGATGTCCTGCCAGCGGGCGCCGCTCACGCTGCCGACCAGCCAGAGCAGCGCGCCCTGCGCGTCGTTCAGGTCGGCGCGGGACAGCAGGTAGCCGAGCACGCCCTGCACCATGAAGGCGACGCCCACGCCGATCAGCACGAAGCGATAGCCGACCACACCGCCGCGCCAGGCCAGCAGGTAGATGGCGCAGGCGACAATGATGGCTCCCACGAAGGCGGCGAGGGAGGTGGCGACACTTCCGAAGCCGAGAATGAGCATGCTGAAGACGGCGGCGGCGCTCGCTCCCCCGGTGACTCCGATGATGTCCGGGCTGGCGAGCGGGTTGCGCAGCACGGTCTGGAACAGGGCGCCGGACAGCGCGAACGCCACGCCGACGAGCACGGCGAGGGTCAGTCGGGGCAGGCGCAGCGAGAGCACGATGAAGTTCTCGCCCTGGCTACCCTGGCCGGTGAGGGTGCGAAGCAGGTCCGGAACGCTGAGCGAGTACGCGCCGACGGCGAGGCTGAACGCCGCGACGACGACGAGGGCAGCCAGGAGTACGAGCACGACGCTCCGGTTGCGCCGGCCGCGCTGGGCGCGCGCGTGCGCCAGGGGGGTGGCATCCGCTCTCTGTAAAGTTGTCATCACAGGCCTGCCAGTTTCACGCGACGCACCAGGGCGATCAGCACCGGCGCGCCGAGAAACGCGACGACGAGACCGGCCTCGATTTCGCCGGGCTGGGCGATGAGGCGACCGAGCACGTCGGCGAGCACGAGCAGGGTCGGGCCGAACAGCGCCGAGAACCCGATGATCAGGCGGTAGTCGGGACCGGTGATCCACCGGGCCACGTGCGGCACGGCGAGGCCGACGAACACGATCGGGCCGGCCATCGCCGTCGCCGAGCCGCAGAGCAGCACGATGGCGACGGCGCAGACGATGCGGGCGGTAATCAGGTTTTGGCCGAGGCCGCGGGCGAGGTCGTCGCCCAGCGCGAGGGCGTTGAGCATGCGGGCGGCCACGATCGCCAGCACCAGACCAACCAGGATGAACGGGGCCAGCGGCAGGGCGGCCTCGAGGCCGCGTGCCACGAGCGACCCGGCCGCCCAGAACCGGTAGCGATCGAAGGCTTCGGTGTCGGCGAGCAGCACGATGGTGATGAGCGAGGTGAACGCGGCGGTCAGCGCGGTTCCGGCGAGGGCGAGCTTGACCGGCGTCGCACCCTCACGGCCGAGAGAACCGATGAGGTACACGATGGTGGCCGCGACGGCGGCGCCCGCGAAGGCGAACCAGACATAGCCAAGCGAGGACGTCACCCCGAACGAGGCGATCCCGGCGACGACGAACAGCGAGGCGCCGGCGTTGACGCCGAGCAGGCCGGGGTCGGCGATCGGGTTGCGCGTGACGCCCTGCATGAGAGCGCCGGCCAGGCCGAGGGCGAGGCCGGCGAGCAGGCCAACGGCGGTGCGCGGCAACCGCAGGTCGAGAATGACGGTGTGGTCGGTCAGGGTGCGGTGCGGGCTGAACAGGGCGTTCCACACGGTGCCGGGGGCGATCTCGCGGGTGCCGACCAGGAGCGATGCGGCCACGCTGAGCCCGAGCAGCCCGACGGCGAGCGCGAAGCCGATGACGACCCGGCGCGGGTGGGCGCGCGGTGACACGGGCACAGCCACGGGTCGATCCGGAGCCAGGGTCATTGAGCTTCGGACCGGCCGAGCCGCCAGTAGCCCATGAAAGCCACCCTTGAGCGGTCGATGCCGGTCTGACTCACCAGAAACCGTCGCAGGAGTTTGATCGTGCAGGATTCTCCGGCGAGCCAGGCGTAGAAGCCGGCTCCGTTCTCTTCGGCGGGCGATTCCCAGAGCAGGTCACAGTCCACGTCGACCTCGGCGAGCGGCTGCGCAGCCGCCGCGACCGCGGCCTCGACCAGGGCGCGATTGCTCACAACCCAGCCACGCACTGCGGCCTCGAGGCGCTCTCCGTGCGGCGCCCGATCGCGAGCCAGCCAGGTGATCTCGCACCCTGCGGGCAGAACGAGAGGCAGGGCATCCGCCCCAGTGGGTATCTCGATGAAGGCCTGGGCGCGGCGGCCGGCCGGCAGGCTTTCGAGGATGCTGCAGATGGCGGGGGCGGCGGTCTCGTCGCCGGCCAGCAGCAGGTCGGTCGCCTGGCCGGGGTGCCAGTCGAGGCCGATCGCCCGGCCCGGGCTGCGCTCGTCGGGGCCGACGATGACGACGTCACTGCCGATGGAAACGGCCTGCAGCCAGCGCGCAGCCGGGCCGAGTGCGCCGTGACCGGCGTGGGTGACGAAATCCACGTCGAGTTCCCGCTGTTCGGGGCGCACGGCGCGAATCGTGTAGGTGCGAAAGGGGTTGCGATCGGCGTCGGGCAGTGCACGCCAGCGGTCATACCAGCGGCCCGTGGCAATGGTTTCCTCGTGGTCGGCGCCGATATCGGAGAGTCCCCGGCCGGGCAGCGAAAACACGATCTTGACGCGCTGGTCCAGCCCGGCCGTGCCGAAGGTGTCGAACTGTTCACCGAAGAAGGTCACCCGGGTGAAAAGTTCACTCAATAAGCGGATGCCGACGACCGTCGCGCGATAGGGCCGGTAGGCCGGGCGGTCAGCGACCGTCGTAGCGCCGGGGCCGGTCACGCTCGGTAAGGTAAGCATTACCTTAGTATGGCATGCCTTGCCTCAGATCAGGCTGTACGGTCTGAAACCGTCCTGGCGCGCTGACTCCCCAGTTTTCGATTCAACCGACCCTAGACTGAAATCATTGTGAAAAGTTACTGGACCCTTCTGCGCACGCCGGGCGTATCCCGCCTGATCGGCGCGCAGTTGACGGCGAGGTTTCCCTTTGGAATGCTCTCCCTCGCCTTTCTCATTCACATCGAGCGCATCTTCGATTCGTACGGTGCGGCGGGGCTCGTTCTGGGCGCGATGAGTATCGGCCAGGCCATCGCCGGTCCCCTGACCAGCCGGCTGATGGGCCGGCTCGGCATGCGCCCGGTCATCATCGCGACAATGTTCATCTGCGCCGTGTCGATCGTGGTCATGGCACTGGTTCCGCTGTCGGTGCTGAGCCTGATGCTCATCGGATTCGTCGCCGGACTGTCGACCCCGCCGATCCAGCCGGCCGTGCGCACCATCTACCCCAAGATCGTCAACTCCCGCCAGCTCACCCCGCTGTTCTCGCTCGACGCCTCGGCGCAGGAGATCATCTGGGTGCTCGGACCGGTGATCGCGACCTTCGTGGCTTTGCAGGTATCGACGACCGCGGGCATCCTGCTCGCCGCGTTCTTTCTGGTGGCCGGCGGAATCTGGTTCGTCTCGCTGCCCGAGGTCGGCCGGGTGCGCATCCCCCGCAGCCGGCGCAAGCTCGGCGTCGTGCTCAAAAAGCCCGAGGTACTGCTCAGCACCATCGTCGGGTTCACGCTGGTCGCGGCCTGCGCCGCCGTGGAAGCCGGGGTGGTCGCGGTGTTCGGCCACGGCAGCGCCGATGCCGGCTGGGTGCTCGGCATCTTCGCCATCGGCTCGCTCATCGGTGGGCTCGCCCTCGGCCACGCCCCGATCGGCCCCTGGGCGCTCGCTGCCCGCATGCTCATCGTCACGATCGGCCTCGCCCTGGCCAGCCTGTGGCTCACCTTCTGGTGGCTGTCCTTTGCCCTGCTTCTGGCCGGTGTCGGCATCGCCCCCGCCTTCGCCGTTCTGTTCGGCATCGTCTCGGCCAGCGTCAAGTTCAGCGACACCGCCGAAGCCTACGGCTGGGTCGGCACCGGCCAGCTGATCGGCGCCGCCATGGGCTCCGCCATTGCCGGGTTCTCGATCGACCACTCCGGACCGGTCTCGGCCATCTACGTCGCCGCCGGCTTCGCCGCCCTGGGCTGCATCATTCCCGCGCTCGGCCGCCGCTGGCACCCCGACCTGCGCGGCCGCGACATCAGCCCCATCCCCGACACCGAGCCCATTCAGATTCAGGTCTCGTAGCATTATGGGATGACCTCCCTCACGCTCAATGACGGCCACGTGATCCCCCAGCTCGGTCTCGGGGTCTATAAAGTAGCGGATGCCCTCGCCGCCGACACCGTCGAGGTCGCCCTCGCCGCCGGGTACCGTCACGTCGACACCGCCGCCCTCTACGAGAACGAGGTCGGCGTCGGGCAGGGTCTCGCGCGCTCGAACGTGCCCCGCGAGGACGTGTTCGTGACCACCAAGGTGTGGAACGACCGCCACGGCTACGACGAAACGCTGAAAGCGTTCGACGAGAGCCTGGCCAAACTCGACCTCGACTACGTCGACCTCTACCTGATCCACTGGCCGGCCCCGACCCAGAATCGCTACGTCGAGACCTATCGGGCGCTCGAGGCGATCCGGGCCTCAGGTCGTGCCCGCTCGATCGGCGTCTCCAACTTTCATCCGCACCACCTCGACCGGCTGCTGAACGAGACCGAGGTCGTTCCGGTGCTCAACCAGGTGGAGTTGCACCCGTGGCTGCCGCAAGCCGAGGTGCGCGCGTATGACGCGGCCCACGGCATCCTGACCGAAGCGTGGTCGCCGCTGGCTCGCGGGCGTGCGATCGGCAACCGGGCCCTCGATGCGATCGGCGCCAGGCACGGCAAGTCGGCCGCGCAGATCGTGATCGCCTGGCACCTCGCGCTCGGCAACGTGGTCATTCCCAAGTCGGTCACGCCGGCGCGCATCCGCGCCAACATCGACGTGTTCGACATTTCCCTCGACGCCGACGACCTCGCGGCGATTGCCGGTCTGGAGAGCGGCGAGCGCACCGGCAAGGACCCAGACGACCTCGACTGAGCCCTATAGGGGAACGAGGGCGTCCGGCCCGAGCGGGTCTGGCACGTCTTCGGCGTTCGGCAGGGTGCTGATGAACCGGTAGAACACGATGCCGAGCACCGTCGCGACCACGCCGCCAATGATGAAGGGCAGGGCAAGATCGATGCGCCCGACCAGACCGCCGAGCACGCTCCCGATCGGTGTCGCTCCCCAGAGCAGGGTGCGCCAGGTGCCGTGCACTCGCCCGAGCAGATGCCCCGGAATGATGCTCTGCCGCAGGGACATCACCAGAATGTTCCAGACTGTCACCGCGCCGCTGCTCACCGCGAAAAAGATCACGGTCACCCACAGGTTGGGCCAGAGGCCAACAATCAGGAACGCCAGGCCGCTCAAGACCAGCATGATCGCCATGGTCGGCCCGGCATTCAGGCGGTTCTTGAGCGGTGCCGTAAAAACCGATCCAACGATGCCGCCGATCGCGCCGCTCAGCATGAAGACTCCGAACCAAGCCTCCGGTACCGCGAGCGGTCCGAGCACGAACAGCACGAAGCTGGCCGTGGCGAAGGAGAACGCGAGTCCGACGGTAGTGCGCAGCAGCCAGAGCGTGACCAGCATGCGGCTCTTCACGATGAAACGGTAGCCGTCGACGAACTGGCGATACCAGGCGGCTTCCGTCTGGTCGCCGATCAGAGCGTGCTGCCGTCCCGACGCGATCTTCGGCAGGAACAGCGCGAGCGCTGCGGCGACCAGAAAAGCTACCGCGTTCGCACCGAGCGGGATCAGCACCGAAACGGCGAACAGCAGGCTGGTGAGCGGCCCGGCCAAAAAATTCTGCACCACGAGCTCGCCGGCCTCGATGCGGGAATTGGCGCGGGGCAGGTCGGCGCGGCCGATGATGCTCGGAACGACCGCGCGGGTCGCCCCGTCGTACACGGTCTCGAACGCACCATAGATGAAAATAAGGGCGTACAGCCAGACGATGGTGAGGGCATCCGTTGCGGTGAGCACACACAGGGCGACGGCGAGGATCATGCGCACGGTGTTGGCGAGTGCGAGGGCGATGCGACGGTCGATGCGGTCGACCAGGATACCGGCCGGGATGGCGCAGAGCAGCCACGGCAGCATCGCCATGGCCGCGATACCGGCGATCAGCAGGGGGTCGTCGGTGAGCCGCGCCGCGAGCAGGGGCAGCGCGGTGCGCGCGATACCGTCACCGAGATTGCTCGCGAGGCTCGCCGTAAACAGGTTGTTGAAGGCCGGCCCGAGGCCGCCCGACAGCCGACGCCGCATCACCAGCGGGGGTGAATCTGCTCCCGCAGGAGCCGATCGTAGATATCCTGCACGCCCTCGTTAAAGGCGAGGTCAAGTGGTTCGGCAACGCCCGCCGTGGCATTGCCCAGCGCCTGCGCGACCGAGCGAGCGCCGGGAATGACGGCGCTCACGCCGTCGATCTGAGCAACCCAGGCCAGCGCAGCCTGCGCGGGAGTGAGGCCGGCCGGGGCCAGAGCGGCGAATTCAGTCGCGGCCTGCAGGCCTACCTCGAAGTCGACGCCGGAGAAGGTCTCGCCAACGTCGAAGTGGCTGCCGTCACGGTTGAAGTTGCGGTGGTCGCTCTCGGCGAACACCGTCTCGCGGGAGTATTTGCCGGTCAGCAGTCCGCTGGCCAGCGGCACCCGCGCGATAATGCCGACCCCGGCCTCCCGCGCGGCGGGCAGCACCTCATCGAGCGGCTTCAGTCGAAACGCGTTCAGGATGATCTGCACGGTGGCGACGCCGGGGTGGCTGATCGCGGCGAGGGCCTGGGCGCAGGTCTCCACGCTCACGCCGTAGTTGCTGATGACGCCCTCGTCGACGAGGGTGTCGAGCGCGTGGTAGACCTCGCCCGAGTCGAAGACCGCGCTCGGCGGGCAGTGCAGTTGTACGAGGTCGAGGGTGTCCGTGCCGAGGTTCATGCGCGAGCGGTCGGTCCAGGCCCGAAAATTGGCAAGCACGAAATTCTCGGGCAGCTGCTCGGCCCGCCGCCCCATCTTGGTCGCTACGGTGATTTCAGCGCCCGGGGCGTCGTGCGCGAGAAAATGCCCGATCAGGCGTTCGCTGCGGCCGTCACCGTAGACATCCGCTGTGTCAAAAAAGGTGATTCCGGCATCAGCGGATGCCGCCAGCACAGCGGTCGCGTCAACGTCAGACACGGCACCCCAGTCGGCGCCAAGCTGCCAGGTTCCGAGGCCGATCACGGAAACAGTGCGGCCGGTTCGTCCGAGGGTGCGTTTGTGCATAGCTCCAGCTTAGGTAGGGGGCGGTTTCAGCGCCGCAAGAATTTCTGGTGTGGCGGGGAAGACGCTCAGACCGGGCGACCGCCGACGATCGCGATGGCGCGGGCGGCGAGACGACTACCGGCATCCGCTGCTGACGTCATCGACGCACCCTCGAGCCACGCTGCGACGAAACCGGCACCGAAGGCATCGCCGGCCCCGGACGCGTCGGTCCGGTCACCGCCTGCGGCTGGAACCATCACCGGAGGCTGTCCGTCGACTGCGACGACCGCGCCCTCGGCCCCCATGGTGAGTGCGACCAGCCCAAAACTCTCAGCGAGACGCGTCGCAACGTCGAACGGATCCTCCAGCCCGGTGAGGGCACGCCCCTCGGGAAGGTTGGGCAACAGAACGGATGCCCCCGCCACCGCCCGCAAGAAATGCGCCACCCCGAAATCCGCCAGTTGACCGCCCGAACCCGGGTCCACGACGACGGGCACCCCACGCTCGCGGCATCGCCCCAGGAGGTGTTGGAAGGAATCAACCGTCCCCTCCGGGTCGTGCTGGCCGGAGAACACCGTATACCCGGTGAAATACAGCGCCGCAGCACCGTCGAGCAGGGAATCGGGCACGTCGTTCGGAGTCAGAACCCGGTTGGCCCCGCGTTCGATCAGCACGGTGCGGCCCTCGTTCTCATCGACAATGACGATGATCGTGCCCGTAGGACGGGTCGCGTCGGGAGTGAGGTGAGCCCGCACACCAAAATCAGCGAGAAAGGCGGCATGGTAGTCACAGTCGATGGCACCGACCCGGCCGATGAAGTCCACAGCCACCCCGGTGCTTCCGAGCCAGGCCGACACGTTGGCCGCCGCACCGCCCGGAACCTGACGAATCGATGACTGCGTATCGGTGTCGACAAGCGGCTCCCGATGCGGTCGAACGACAATGTCGTCGATCACGTCGCCGAACACCACAACGCGTGGGCGTCCACCATCGCTCAAGATATCCCCTTTGAATTAGTGCCGACCGGAATTCATAGTGGTCGGCCTGGCCAAGCCGCACATACCCCCGAATGACCGAACATTCTCTGAGCCTAGTGGCCCCCGATGCGCTCCGCGATCAGCGGACCGCCATCCTGCACGGGCTCCCCCGGGTCGCCGATGCGCCAGGCACCCGCGACGGCCTCGAGCGCACGGGCGAACCGTGCTGGCTCGTCGGCGCTGAGCGTGAACAGGGGCTGCCCCTTGACCACGGTGTCGCCGGGCTTGGCGTGCAGGTCGATTCCGGCGGCGTGCTGCACCGGATCCTGCTTGCGTGCCCGGCCAGCGCCGAGCCGCCAGGCACCGATCCCGAACGGCAGCGCCTGCTGTTCCACCAGCACGCCGCTCCGCTCAGCGAGTACGACGTGGGTTTCGCGGGCGACCGGCAACGCGGCATCCGGGTCGCCGCCCTGCGCGCGAATCACGGCGCGCCATTTGTCCATAGCCCGACCATCGTGCAGGGCGGCACCCACGTCGACGCCGGTGATTCCAGCGAGCGAGAGCATCTCCTCGGCCAGGGCCACGGTGAGTTCGACCACATCTTTCGGCCCGCCACCGGCGAGCACCTCGACCGATTCGCGCACCTCATTGGCATTGCCGATGGCAAAACCGAGCGGCACGTTCATGTTGGTCAGCAGGGCGGATGTCGCCACCCCGGCATCCTCGCCGAGTTCCACCATAGTGCGGGCGAGCTCGCGTGAGCGCTCGATATCTTTCAGAAAAGCACCGGAGCCGAACTTCACGTCGAGCACGAGGGCCTGAGTGCCCTCGGCAATCTTCTTCGACATGATCGACGACGCGATCAGCGGAATCGCCTCGACCGTTCCGGTGATGTCGCGCAGGGCGTAGAGCTTGCCGTCGGCCGGAGCCAGACCGCTGCCGGCCGCGCAGACCACGCCGCCGATCTCCTGCAACTGTTTAAGCATCTCGGCGTTGCTGAGGTTGGCGCGCCAGCCCGGAATCGATTCGAGTTTGTCGAGGGTGCCGCCGGTGTGGCCGAGGCCACGACCCGAGAGCTGCGGCACGGCCGCGCCGAACACCGCGACGAGCGGCATCAGCGGCAGGGTGATCTTGTCGCCGACACCGCCGGTGGAGTGCTTGTCGGTGGTCGGCTTGCCGAGCCCGTCGAAGCTCATGCGTTCGCCGCTCGCGAGCATCGCCATGGTCAGCGCCCGAATCTCGTTACGGCTCATGCCGTTCAGAAATATGGCCATGGTCATGGCGGCCATCTGCTCGTCGCCGACGTAACCACGCGTGTAGGCGTCGATCAGCCAGTTGATCTGCGCTTCGCTGAGTTCGCCGCGGTCGCGCTTGGTGTGGATGAGGTCGACGGCGTCAAACGCTTCGATGGTGGTCATTCCGTGTGTTCCTTTACAGCGTGATACTCGGCGAGCTGGCGTGGCCCGAAGGCATCCGGCAGCACCTCGTCGATGGTCTTCACGCCGGAGACGGTTTCGAGCAGCATGCCCGGCGCGGAGTGTTCATACAGAAGCTGCCGGCAGCGACCGCACGGCATGAGAATGCCACCGTTGCCGTCGACGCAGGTGAAGGCCACGAGGTGGCCGCCGCCGCTCCGGTGCAGCGCGGAAACCAGACCGCACTCGGCGCAGAGGGTGAGGCCGTAGGAGGCGTTCTCCACGTTGCATCCGCTGATCACTCGTCCGTCATCGACCAACGCCGCGACGCCCACCGGAAACTTGGAGTACGGCACGTAGGCGGTCTTCATGGCGGCGAGGGCGACCTCCCGCAGCGCGGCCCAGTCGACGGTCACCGTGCTCACTTGATGTACGGCTTTCCGTCGGCGGCGGGGGCCCGCGAGCGGCCGACGAACCCGGCCACGGCGAAGATCGTGACGACGTAGGGCAGCATGAGCATGAATTCACTCGGCACCGGCGAGCCAATGATGCCCAGCACGTTTTGCAGGTTGGTGGCGAAGCCGAACAGAAGCGCCGCGAGGGTGGCCTTGATCGGATGCCACTGGCCGAAGATCACCGCGGCGAGGGCGATGAAGCCCATGCCGTTTGTCATCTCCTTGTTGAACGCGCCGACAGCGCCGAGGGTGAAGTACGCTCCGCCGAAGCCCGAGATGACGCCGCCGAGGGTGACGGCAACGAAACGGGTGCGGTTGACGTTGATGCCGACGGTGTCGGCGGCCTGCGGATGCTCACCCACGGCCCGCACGCGCAGGCCCCACTTGGTGCGAAACAGGCCAAAATACACCACGGCAACGGCTACGTACATGACGTAGACGATGATGGTCTGGCGAAAAAGCACCGGGCCGATAATGGGGATTTCGCTGAGCAGCGGAATGTTGAGTCGGGGAAAGACATCCGGTGAGTTGAGGTTGGCGCTCGGGGCGAGAACCTGCGAGTAGAGAAAGCTGGTGAGCCCGATCACAAGCACGTTGAGCACGACGCCGACGATGACCTGGTCGACGAGATACTTGAGCGCGAATGCGGCCAGCACCATGGAGACGAGCGCTCCGGCGACCATCGCGGCGAGCAAGCCGATGTAGGGGTTGCCCGTGGCGGAGGCGACGACCGCTGAGCTGAAGGCACCGGCCAGAAGCTGCGCCTCGATGGCAACGTTCACGACGCCGGCGCGCTCGGACAGCACACCGCCGAGGGCACCGAAGATGAGCGGGGCGCTCAGGGTGACCGTTCCGATCAGCAGTCCGGGCACCGGAATGGTCGATCCCGATGCAGCCCAGGCCAGAAAGCCGACCAGAAACAGCAGGGCGAACAGAATGGTCAGCACGATCGGAATCTTGCGGTGGCGGTAGACCAGCCAGACAGACGCCGCGGCCAGCAGCACGAGCACGATGGCGATGATCACCCCGGTGGCGAAAGTCGGAAGCGCCATCTCGGGCAGCTGAATCAGGTCGCGCGCTTCGGACAGACGGAAGGTGCTGAGCTCGCCGCGCTGGCCTCGTCCGAGCACCACGAACAGGATCAGGGACAGCACGGCAAAGCCGCCGAAGGTGATCGGAATCTTCCAGCTGCGAATTTGTGCCGTCGTCGCGATCGGGGCGGAAACGGGAGCTGTGCTCTCTGCGATCGTGCTCACTTTGCCACCACCTCGTTGCTCTTGCTTGCCTTGACGGCGCTGATCTTGGGTGTTCTCGTGGTGCCTGGCGTCGGAAGGTGGAACATGGCCCGCACCAGCGGCGGGGCAGCGATGAACAGCACGATCAGAGCCTGTACGACCACGACGATATCGATGGGCACACCCTCTGCCGCCTGCATGGAAAACCCTCCGGCTTTGAAAGCACCGAAGAGAATGCCGGCGGCGAAGATTCCCCAGGGCTTAGACCGGCCCAAAAGTGCCACCGTGATGGCGTCGAAACCGATACCCGCGTCGATACCGGAGCCGAAACCAGTCGTCACCGTACCGAGCACCTGGTTGATACCGGCCAGCCCCACGAGCGCACCCGAGATGGCCATGGCATACAGGTAGACGTTCTTCACGTTGATGCCTGCTACCCGGGCCGCGCTGGGGTTTTGACCGACGGCGCGAAACTGAAACCCGAGGTTGGAGCGGCTGAGCAGCCACCAGACGAAGATTGTGGCGGCGATGACCGTGAGAAAACCGGCGTGGAGGTTGTATCGGGGTCCAAACAGGTCGGGGAACACCGCGGTGGACAACATCGGCGGGGTCTTCGGGTTATTGCTGCCCGGAGCCTGGAGGGCACCCGGCGTGCGCAGCAAGAACTGGATGAGGTAGAGCGCCACGAAGTTGAGCATGATCGTGACGATCACCTCGTGGGCTCCGGTGCGAGCCTTGAGCAGGCCCACAATTCCGCCCCAGATAGCGCCGCCGAGCAGACCGGCCAGAATAGCGACAATCAAGTGGATGCCAGCCGGCAGCTCGACCGCAAAAGCGACATAGCCAGCGGCCCCGGCGGCGATGAGCATCTGCCCACGACCACCGATGTTGAACATCCCCACCCGAAAGGCGAGCCCGACGCCGAGGCCGGCCGCGATCAGCGGCGTGGCGAAGGTGAGGGTTTCGGTCAGCGGGCGTATCGCGGTGAGAAAGTTCTGGGCCCGAAAGTTATAGATCGACCCCTGGAACAGGGCGGAATACGCGCCCGCGACGGCGTCCCAAACGGCCTGCAGCAGGTCGGCCGGACGGGAGAAGAAGTACCCGGCCGTCTCCTGCACGCGTTCGTTGGTGAATGCGATCAAAATGGCGCCGACCACGAGCGCGAACACGACGGCGAGAATGGAGATCATGGTGCTGCCGCCGGTGATGTCGCGCAGGCTTTGGGTCCAGCGCTCAGACCCGTCCTTCCGGCCAGGTCCGGCAGCCGGAGCGGCGGGAGCCGGCGCTGCCGGTGCCGTCAGGTCACTCACAGTGCAGCCTCGGTTTCGGGGGCGTGTTCGCCGGCCATCATAAGGCCCAGCGTGGCGCGGGGGGTGTTGCCAGGAACGATTCCAACGATTTCTCCTCGATACATCACCGCGATGCGGTCTGCGAGCGCGACGACCTCGTCGAGCTCGGTGGACACCACGATCACGGGAATACCCGAATCCCGCGTTTCGATAATGCGGGTGTGCACGAACTCGATCGAACCGACATCGAGCCCGCGGGTGGGCTGGGCTGCCACGAACAATCGCAGCTCCCGACTCAGCTCACGGGCGAGCACCACTTTCTGTTGGTTGCCACCGGAGAGCCGGCCAGCCTCCATGGCACTGCCCTGCGAACGAATATCGAACTCGTGAATCTTCTCGGCGGCGAATTTGGCTCGAAATCCCAGCTGGAGGTTTCCGCCCTTCACGAACGGCGCCCCGGAGCTGCGGTCCAGCATGAGATTCTCGGCGATGCTGAAGTCGGCGATGAGGCCGTCTTCGGTGCGGTCCTCGGGAACGAACCCAACGCCGGAATCGAGGATGTGCCGCACGCTGTAGCCGCGCAATGGTTTTCCGTCGAGTTCGATCGACCCGGTCACGTGGTGCTGCAGCCCGATCAGGGCTTCGGTCAGTTCGGTTTGGCCGTTGCCCTGCACCCCGGCAATGGCGAGCACCTCACCGGCCTGCACGTCGAAGCTCACGTTGTTGACGACGATCTGGTTGCGGGCGTCGATGACCGTGAGATTCTTTATCGACAGTGCGGTACCGCGCAGCTCCGGCGCGTTCTTGTGCACGGTCAGTTCGACGGCACGACCCACCATGAGTGATGCCAGCTCGGCGTTCGTCGCGGTCGGCGAGGCTTCACCGACAACGGTTCCCAAGCGGATGACGGTGATGCGGTCGGCGACGGCGCGCACCTCCCGCAATTTGTGCGTGATGAACACGATTGAGGTGCCGGACTCGGCGAGCTGGCGCATGATGATCATGAGCTCGTCGGTCTCTTGCGGGGTGAGCACGGCGGTGGGTTCGTCGAACACCAGCACCTTCGCATCTTGGGACAGCGCCTTGATGATTTCCACCCGCTGCTGCACACCGACCGGAAGGTCTTCGATCAGGGCGTCCGGATCGATATCGAAGCCGAAGCGGTCGGAGATCTCGCGAACCTTGGCGCGGGCCGCACTGAGATCCAGCCGGCCGCCGAAGGTGGTCTGTTCGTGGCCGAGCACGACGTTCTCGGCGACGGTGAACACCGGAACGAGCATGAAGTGCTGGTGCACCATGCCGATTCCCGCGTTCATGGCGTCGCCGGGACCGGCGAATTTCTGCACCACGTCGTCGAGCAGAATCTCGCCCTCTTCGGCAATGTACAGGCCGTACAGCACGTTCATCAGGGTGGACTTGCCAGCGCCGTTCTCACCCAGGAGGGCGTGAATTTCACCCGACTCGACGGTGAGGGAGATGTTGTTGTTGGCGACCAACGCACCAAAGCGCTTGGTGATGCCGCGAAGTTCGAGCTTCATTCATCCTGAATTCTTGAGTCGAGCATGGCGGGAGTGCACGAGGGTAATGAAATGGGGAGGCCGAAAAATCGGCCTCCCCATTGCTGTCAGCGTATTACTGCTTGGGCGAAGCGGGCGATTCCACCGTGATCGAACCGTCGATGATACCAGCCTTGATCGCGTCCAGCTCGTCGGTCATGGTCGCGGGGACCTTGGATTCGAAGTCGTGGAACGGCGCAACTCCCACGCCGTCGTTGGCCAGGGTACCGACGAATGCGGTGGCATCGAAGGCACCGGTGCCGGCACCGGTGACGACGTCGGACACGCCGACCTTGATGCCCTTGAGGATGCTGGTCAGGAACAGGTCAGCGCCATCCGGGTAGGTCTCGTATAGGTCGGCGTCGACACCGATCATGGCGATGTCCTTGCCCGAGCTCTTGATCGCTTCAATCGCGCTCAGGAAGATCGGTCCACCAACGGGAAGCAGCACGTCGGCGTTCTGGTCGATGAGGCCCTGGGCCTTGGCGAGCGAGTCGACGCCTGCAGCGAAGCCACCGGTGAAGGAGCCGGTCTGCGAGGCGACGTCCCAGCCGACGGTCTTAACGGACGTACCGTTCTGGTCGTTGAAGTAGGTGACACCGTCAGCGAAACCATCCATGAAGATGGTGACCGGGGGAATCTGAAGTCCGCCATAGGTTCCCACGACGCCGGTCTTGCTGTAGCCGGCTGCCGCGTAGCCGGCCATGAAGCCGGCGGGGGCGGTGTCGAACACGATCGGCTTGATGTTCGGCGCGTCTACCTCACCGTTGAAGTCGAGGTCGGCGGTGTCGTCGATGATGGCGTAGTTGACTTCGGGGTTGGCCAGAGCCGACTCGACCGTTGCGGCGGCGAGGTTGAAGCCGACGGTGACGATGAGAGAGCAGCCCTGGTCGACGAGGTTCTGCACGTTCGACTGGTAGTCAGTCTCGGTCGCAGACTCGACCGTGATCGGCGTGACGCCCAAGGACTTGGCCGCTTCGTTGAGTCCTTCGAAACCGAGCTGGTTGAACGACTTGTCGTCGAATCCACCCGCGTCAGAAACCATGCAGGGAACGAAGTCGCTGGCGGCGGCGGAGTTGGTGTTATCGGTGGTGGCGGGCGCCTGAGCACAGGCCGCGAGCATCGCCACTGAGCCGAACATTGCAAGACCGGTGAGTACGGTCTTACGGGTCGAAATTGTCAAGAGGACCTCCAGGATGCTGCCCAGCGAGATCGCTCGGGCGTGGTGCGATCCACGTTACCGAATGTGACGCTGCGCAGATGAGCATTGTGCGTGCGCGGGCGAGTCGTTACCAAGCCGCGACATTACCGAAACGATTCTCCCCTTATTGGGGTGAACTGGGGCCCTCTACCTTGATGATCCCGGCTATAATCGCGGCCCTGATCTGGTCGAGTTCGTCGCTTAGCTCGGGCGTCACCAGCGCGGCCAGGTCGTGGAAGTTGGAGATCTCGACGCCCCCGTTCTTGAGGGTTCCCACGAAAGCCGTGTTGTCGAAGGTGCCGTCGAGGTCAGCCCCGATGGTCTCCACCACGGCGTCCGAAGTGTTCTTCAGCACGCTCGTGAGCACGACCGACTGAAACTGCTCCGGCAGGGTCACATAGCCGTCGTTGTCGACCCAGATGATCGAGACGCCCGGGGTTTCGATCGCGGCGGCCGCCGCGCCCTGCCCGACCTGGCCGGCCACCGGCAGAATGATGTCGGCGCCCTGGTCGATGAAGGACTGGGCGAGGGCCTTACCCTTGTTGACGTCTTCGAAGTCGCCCGTGAAACTGCCGTCCTGGGCCTCTTTGTTCCAGCCGAGAACCTGCACGGCAGCCTTGTGCTTGTCGTTGTACATGGCGACGCCGTCGACGAAACCGTCCATGAACAGGGTGACGGGCGGCTGGTTGCCGCCGCCGAAAGTTGCCACAATGCCGGTTTTGGTCACGCCAGCGGCCAGATAGCCGGCCAGAAACGACGCCTGGGCGGTGTCGAAGACGATCGGTTTCACGTTGGGGGCATCGACGACCTCGTCGACGATTGCAAAGTGCACCTCGGGGTTCGCGGTGGCTTCGGCCAGCGTGGCGTCGGCGAGTTCGTAGCCGACGGTGAGAATGAAATCACAGCCGGTGGCGACGGCCTGGCTCACATTGGGCGCCAGATCGGTCTCCGAGGTCGAAACGATAGCGTCGGTATTGATGTTGTAGGTCGTCGCCGCTTCCTGCAGGCCTTCCCAGCTGGACTGGTTGAAGGACCGGTCTTCGAGGCCGCCCGAGTTCGTGACCATGCGGGCGCAGTAGTCGGGCGCCGTCGCATCCGCTGTCGTGGTGGGTGCCGGTGCCTGCGCGCACCCGGCCAGCAGCAGAGCGGATGCCGCGAGGGCAGAAACAGCAATCACACGACGCATGGACACTCCTTAAGCATGAATTGGAATTCTAGTCAGGAATGGCCTACAGCACATCGCTGGAGCCGGAGAGCTTTAGCGCGTCGACGACAGCCTTGACCTTCTGGGCGTTCGCGCTGGTCGTGACCAGCAGGGCGTCGGGAGTGTCGATCACGACGATGTCCTCCACCCCGATCAGTGCGATCATGCGACCGGTGTGGCTGACCACGATGCCGCTCGACGAGTCGGCGAGCACTCGCGCGCCCTCGCCGAGGATGGCGAGGTTGGATTTGCGGCCGCCGGAGTGCAGCTTGGCGATCGAGGCGAAGTCGCCCACGTCGTCCCAGTCGAACTGGCCGGGAATCACGACGAGCTTTCCGGCAGCCGCGGCGGGCTCGGCGATCGAATAGTCGATGGCGATCTTCTTCAGGCTCGGCCAGACCTGGTCGACGACAGCGCCGCGGGCCGGGGTGTCCCAGGCTTCGGCAAGTTTCATCAGTCCGGCGTGCAGCTCGGGCTCGGCCGAGGCAATCTCGGCCAGCAAGCGGTCAGCGCGCGCGATGAAGATGCCGGCGTTCCACAGGTAGTTGCCGTCGGCGAGGTATTGCTCAGCGACCTCGGGGCTCGGCTTCTCGACGAAGGAGTCGACGGCCAGGGCGGTCGGGGCGCCGTCGATGGGCAGGGACGCCGCGCTCTTGATGTAGCCAAAGCCGATCGCGGGCTCGGTCGGCTGGATGCCGATCGTGACGATGTAGCCGGCATCCGCTGCCGCAACCGCCTCGGTCACCGCCGAGCGGAAGAGGGCGTCGCCCTTGATGACCTGGTCGGCCGGGAACGATCCGATGATCACGCCGGGTTCGCGCAGCTGCAGAATGGCCGCGGCGAGGCCGATCGCGGCGGTCGAGTCGCGCGGTTCGCTTTCGAGAACGACGTTCGGATCGGCCAGTTCGGGCAGCTGCTGCTCGACGGCGGCACGGTGGGCACGCCCGGTGACGACCATGATGCGTTGCTCGGTCGAGAGCGGAACGAGGCGATCCCAGGTATCGCGCAGCAGGGTGTGGCCAGAGCCGGTGAGGTCGTGCAGAAATTTGGGGGCATCCGCTCGCGACAGCGGCCACAGCCGGGAGCCGATGCCGCCGGCGGGAATCACGCTGTACAGGCGGTCGATGGGCTCACTGAACGTAATCATTGGATCAGACTATCGGGCGGCCCCGATGCGAGCGCCTGACACCACTGTTCATGCGCCCGTCACCCGGCGGCAATCGTCGCGACTTAACCTCGAACCATGCGGATCGCAGTCATCAGCGAAAGTTTTCTCCCCACCGTGAGCGGGGTGACCACGAGTGTCTGCAAGGTGCTCGAACACCTGGCCGCCAACGGACACGAGGCCATGGTCATCGCCCCCTCCGGTGCCCCAGCCGAGTATGCGGGTTTTCCGGTGCACACCGTCTCCGCCGTCAACTATCGCGAATTTCCGGTGGGAATGCCCAGCCCGCAGGTGCAGAAGTTGCTCGCCGACTTTCGCCCGGACGTGCTGCACGCCGCCTCGCCGTTCCTGCTCGGCGCCCAGGGCATCAGCGCCGCCAACCGGCTCGACATCCCCTCGGTCGCGATCTTTCAAACGGATGTCGCCGGCTACGCTCACCGAAACCACCTCGGCCCCGCAACGGCCCTGGCCTGGCGATTCGTGAAGTGGGTACACGACGGTGCCACCCGCACCCTCGTTCCATCGTCGTCGTCGATGGCCGCCCTGCTGCGCCTCGGCGTGCCCCGCCTGGCCATGTGGACCCGCGGTGTCGACCTGACCGGTTTTCACCCCAATCTGAAGAACGATCCGGCGGTCGCCGCGCTCCGGGAACGGATTGCGCCCGCGCTCAAGACGGATGGCCAACGCGATGTGATCGTGGGCTACGTCGGTCGCATGGCCCCGGAGAAGCAGGTGGAGCGGCTTCGTGCGCTGCGCGGGGTGCCGGGCATCCGTTTGGCTCTCGTCGGAGACGGACCGAGCGTACCTTTTATACGGCGGGCCCTCGCGGGCATGCCGGTCACCTGGCTGGGGCGGCTGTCGGGCCGCGAACTCGCCGTCGCCTACGCGAGCTTTGACGTGTTCGTGCACGCCGGTACCGAGGAGACGTTCGGCCAGACGCTGCAGGAGGCGCACGCGGCCGGGCTGCCGGTGGTGGCCCCGCACGCCGGAGGGCCGATCGATCTGGTGGCGCACGGCGAGAACGGGTATCTGTTTCGACCGAATGACGACCGTGATCTCAAGCACTGGGTGTGCCAGCTCGCACTCGACCCCATGCTGCGTGCGCGCATGGGCGAAGCCGGGCGTCGCGCAGTGCTCGGGCGCTCCTGGCCCACGGTCTGCGCCGAGCTGGTCGACTACTACGAGCAGGCCATCGACGAGCGCCTCGCCGTGCGCGCCGACACTCACGTGCCACCCTCGATGCAACGTTAGGGCACCCTAACTGACACGAGAAGGCGGAGCACTTGTAGACTAACCACATGTGCTAATAGCGCATTCTCGGTCTCATTTAAGAGCCATAATTCAGCCAGGGAGGGTTGTTCATGCCACAGACGGCAGGAACCCTAGATTCTCAGCAGAAGACGACGTCACGTCGCCCCGCCGGCACCCTGTATCGGGGTAACACGGGCATGTGGTCGTGGGTATTGCACCGCATCACCGGCGTAGCAATTTTCTTCTTTCTGCTCGTCCATATTCTCGATACGGCGCTCGTGCGGGTCAGCCCCGAAGCGTACAACGCGGTTATCGGGCAGTACCAGACACCGATCATGGGTCTCGGTGAGGTCGCACTCGTCGGCGCCATCGTGTTCCACGCCTTCAACGGTCTGCGCATCATTCTGATCGACTTCTGGAACGCCAAGTACCAGCGGGTGCTGTTCTACGTCGTCATCGGCCTCTGGGTCGTCACCATGCTGGGCTTCGCGCCGCGCCACCTCATCAACGTGTTCAGCCACTAGGGGGCGACAATATGACTTCAACAATCGAAGCTCCCCGCAGCCCGTACACCCGCAGCACGAAGAAGAGCGGGGTCAACTGGGAAAAGTGGGGCTGGATCTACATGCGCGTCTCCGGCGTCGTGCTGGTTGTGCTCATCTTCGGCCACCTGTTCGTCAACCTCATGATCGGTGAGGGCGTCAGCGCCCTGAACTTCGCGTTCGTCGCCGGCAAGCTGACCAACCCGTTCTGGATGGTCTGGGACGTCATCATGCTCTGGCTCGCCTTGATTCACGGCGGCAACGGCATGCGCACCCTGGTCAACGACTACGCCACCTCGCGGATCAGCCGCGGCATCCTGAAGGTCGCGATTCTGGTCAGCGTCGTCGCGCTGATCACGCTCGGCACCCTCGTGGTGTTCACCTTCGATCCTTGCCCCGCCGGTGCGCCCGCCGACCTCGTGGCCTCGTTCTGTAAGTCCCTCTAGGAGCTGCACTAACAAATATGACTTCTTCCACAGCGTCCCCGGAGTCCACCGTCGTAGACGGCGTGCACTACCACCAGCACGACATCGTCATTGTGGGAGCGGGTGGAGCCGGCATGCGTGCCGCCATCGAAGCCGGCCCCCACGCCAGCACAGCGGTCATTTCCAAGCTCTACCCGACGCGTTCGCACACCGGTGCGGCGCAGGGCGGGATGGCTGCGGCCCTCGCCAACGTCGAGGAAGACAACTGGGAATGGCACACCTTCGACACGATCAAGGGCGGCGACTACCTGGTTGACCAGGACGCCGCCGAGATCCTGGCCAAGGAAGCCATCGACGCGGTCATCGACCTTGAGAACATGGGCCTGCCGTTCAACCGCACGCCTGAGGGCAAGATCGACCAGCGCCGTTTCGGTGGCCACACTCGCGACCACGGTAAGAGCCCGGTGCGTCGCGCCTGCTACGCCGCTGACCGCACCGGCCACATGATCCTCCAGACGCTCTATCAGAACTGCGTCAAGCGCGGCATCAACTTCTTCAACGAGTACTACGTACTTGACCTGGTCATGACCAACGTCGACGGTGTCGACCAGCCGTCGGCCGTGGTGGCCCTCGACCTGTCGAGCGGCGAACTGCACGTGTTCCAGGGCAAGGCGTTCATCTTCGCCACCGGTGGTTTCGGCAAGATCTACAAGACCACCTCCAACGCCCACACCCTCACGGGTGACGGCGTCGGCATCGTCTGGCGCAAGGGTCTGCCGCTCGAGGACATGGAGTTCTTCCAGTTCCACCCGACCGGGCTGGCCGGATTGGGCATCCTCTTGACCGAGGGAGCTCGCGGCGAGGGAGCAATCCTTCGGAACGCTTCAGGTGAGCGTTTCATGGAACGTTACGCACCGACCATCAAGGACCTCGCCCCGCGTGACATCGTCTCGCGCTGCATGCTCAAGGAGGTCGCGGAGGGTCGCGGCGCCGGGCCCGACAAGGACTACCTGTACCTGGACTGCACCCACCTCGGTAAGGAACTGCTCGAGACCAAGCTGCCCGACATCACCGAATTCGCGCGCACCTACCTCGGCGTCGACCCGGTCACCGAGCCGGTTCCGGTCATGCCGACCGCGCACTACGCGATGGGCGGCATCCCGACCAACGTGAAGGCCGAAGTCTGGCGCAACAATGAGGTCGTCGTTCCCGGGCTGTACGCCGCCGGCGAGTGCGCCTGCGTCTCGGTGCACGGCTCGAACCGTCTCGGCACCAACTCGCTGCTCGACATCAACGTGTTCGGCAAGCGCGCCGGCAACAACGCCGTTGAGTACGTCAAGACGGCCGAGTTCGTTCCGCTGCCGGAAGACCCGGCCAAGGAGGTGCGCGAGCTGCTGGAAGGCATCCGCTCGTCGACCGGAACCGAACGCATCGCCGTGCTGCGCAAGATTCTGCAGGAAGAAATGGACAAGAAGGCTCAGGTGTTCCGCACCGATGAGTCCCTCGCCGAGGTCACAGAGACCATCCACCTGCTGCGTCAGCGCTACAAGAACATCGGTGTGCAGGACAAGGGTCGTCGATTCAACACCGACCTGCTCGAAGCCGTCGAACTGGGCTTTTTGCTCGACCTCGCCGAGGTCGTCGTCTACTCCGCCCGCAACCGCAAGGAAAGCCGCGGCGGCCACCAGCGCGAGGACTACCTCGTTCGTGATGACGAGAACTACCTCAAGCACACCATGGCGTACCTCAAGGGTGACGCCATGTCGGCTGATGCCGCCGACCACATCAAGCTTGACTGGAAACCGGTTGTCATCACCCGCTACCAGCCGATGGAGAGGAAGTACTAGTGAGTACCGCCACAATCGATAACAAGCCCGTCGTGCCCGAAGAGATCCAATCCTTCACGGTCACGCTCATTATTCGTCGCTTCAACCCGGAGGTCGACGACGAGCCGCACTGGCAGGATTTCGACGTGCAGCTCTACCCGACCGACCGCGTGCTCGACGCGCTGCACAAGATCAAGTGGGAGCAGGACGGCTCGCTGACCTTCCGTCGCTCCTGCGCTCACGGCATCTGCGGCTCGGATGCCATGCGCATCAACGGCCGCAACCGTCTGGCCTGCAAGACGCTCATGAAGGACCTCGACGTTACGAAGCCCATTTATGTGGAGGCCATCAAGGGCTTGCCGCTGGAGAAGGACCTCATCGTTGACATGGAGCCGTTCTTCGCCTCCTTCAAGGCAATACAGCCGTTCATGATGAACAGCGTCAAGCCGGAAAAGGGCAAGGAGCGCATCCAGACGGTCGCCCAGCGCGCGCGCTTCGACGACACCACAAAATGTATTCTCTGCGCGGCATGCACGTCGAGCTGCCCGGTGTTCTGGACCGACGGCCAGTACTTCGGCCCGGCCGCCATCGTCAACGCGCACCGTTTCATCTTCGATTCGCGCGACGATGGCGCCCAAGTGCGCCTCGACATTCTCAACGACAAAGAGGGCGTGTGGCGTTGCCGCACGACCTTCAACTGCACGGATGCCTGCCCCCGCGGCATCCAGGTGACCCAGGCCATCGCCGAGGTCAAGCAGGCCATCATGCGAGGCAAGGCGTAACTGCCCGATTGCATGAAGAACACCCCCGTCGATTCGACGGGGGTGTTCGTGCATCCGGTTAGGCTGAACCAGTGAAAGAGCTTCTGGCGCGCATCCAGGCCTGGCGCCCCGTGCGGGTGTACGCACACTTCGCCCAGGTGGGCGGAGGCGTGCTCGCGGCCGGGATGAGCTACCAGGCTATCTTCGCCATCTTCGCGGCGATCTGGGTGGGGTTCTCCATCGCCGGTCTGGTGCTCACCGAAAACCAGGGCCTGTTGAATGCGGTGTACGCGCTAATCAACCAATCGGTCCCCGGCCTGATCGGCACCGACGGTGTCATCGATCCGAGCCTGCTCGCCACGGGAAAGGTTTTCACCTGGACCGGTGCGATCGCCCTCGGCGGCTTGCTGATCACCGCACTGAGCTGGCTCTCCACTACCGCCCAGGCCGTGCGCACCGTGTTCGGGATGCCGCCGCAGACCACGTTCTTTCTGCTGGTCAAGCTGCGCGAGCTTGGCCTTGGCCTGCTGTTCGGGCTTGCCCTGGTCGTATCGGCGGCCGTTTCCCTGGCCAGCACGGCGCTGCTCGGCGGCCTGTTCGCGCTGTTCCAGCTTCCCCAGGACTCCTTCTACTACGAGGCATCGGCGCGGGTGATCGGATTGGTCGTCGTGCTCGTGATCGACACGATCACCCTGGCCGGCCTGTTCCGCGTGCTGTCCCGCGTGCGCATTCCACCTCGGCGACTGTTGGCCGGCGCCCTGCTCGGCGGCGCTGGCCTCGGCGCGCTGAAAATTCTCGGCGGCACCCTGCTCGGGGGCGCCAGCAACAATCCGTTGCTCGCGACCTTCGCCGTGATCATCGGTCTGCTCATCTGGTTCAATCTGGTGAGTACCGTCACCCTGATCGCCGCCGCGTGGATCGCCGTGGGCATGGTTGACGCCGGCATCCCCCCACACACCCTCAACGCTGACGAGGCCGCCGACAACCAGCAGCAGCAGATGCAGGACGCCCTGCGGCTGACCGCGCAGTTCGAGCTGACCGCCGCGCGGGCAGACCTCGATGCGTCGCCCTGGTACGCCCGGTGGAGCGCCCGGCGTCGGCTCACCGCCGCCGAGGCACGGGTAGCAGAATACGCCCTGGCCGATGAGGCTCCGGTGCCCTAACTAGACTTGACCCATGTCTTCTGCCAAACCCCTTCGTATTGCCAGCATCAACACGAACGGGGTACGAGCCGCGTACCGCAAGGGGATGGGCGACTGGCTGAATGCCCGAGACGTTGACATTCTCGCGATTCAGGAAGTGCGTGCCTCCACCGAGGACCTCGAGGGACTGCTCGGGCCGCACTGGAACATTCTGCACGATGCCGCCACCGCGAAGGGGCGGGCCGGGGTCGCCTTGGCGAGCCGCGCCGGGGCATCCATTCACCGGGTAGCTCTCGGCACCGAAGAATTCGACAGCGCCGGCCGCTGGCTCGAAGCCGACTACGAGGTCAACGGGCAGGTCATCACCGTCGTGAGCACCTACGTGCACTCCGGCGAGACCGACACCCCCAAGCAGGTCGAGAAGTACAAGTTTCTGGACGCCATGCTCGCCCGGCTGCCTGAGCTCACCGCGCACAGCCCGCTCGCGCTCGTACTCGGCGACCTGAACGTGGGGCACCGCACGCTGGATATCAAGAACTGGCGCGGAAACAAGAAGCACGCCGGCTTCCTGCCGGAAGAGCGGGAGTATTTCGACCGTATCCTCGGAGCGGAAGGCGACCCCCTGTACAACGCGGGTGCCGGACTCGGCTGGGTCGATATCGGGCGCAAATGGGCCGGCGAGGTCGAGGGACCGTACACCTGGTGGTCCCAGCGCGGCCAGGCTTTCGACAATGACACCGGGTGGCGGCTGGACTACCATCTGGCCAGCCCGCTGTTGGCGGCATCCGTTGGTTCCTACGCGGTCGATCGGGCCGCGGCGTACGACCAGCGCTGGAGCGACCACTCCCCCGTCGTTGTTGACTATGACCTTTCTGGAGCGCTGAACTCATGACCAAACCCCGCCTGTATTCGGGCATGCAGCCCTCCGCCGAGTCCCTGCAGATCGGCAACTACATTGGCGCGCTGCTTAACTGGAAGTCGCTGCAGCAGACGCACGACGCGTTCTTCTCCATCGTCGACCTGCACGCCATCACCGTGGCGCAGGAGCCTTCAAAGCTGCGGGAGAACACCCGCGGCACTGCGGCGCAATATATTGCGGCCGGCATCGACCCGTCGGCGTCGACGCTGTACGTGCAGTCGCACGTCGCCGCGCATGCCCAGCTGGCCTGGGTTCTGAACACCATCACCGGGTTCGGTGAGGCCAGCCGCATGACGCAGTTCAAGGACAAGTCCGCGCGGCACGGAGCCGACGCGACCACCGTGGGCCTGTTCGCCTACCCGACGCTGATGGCCGCGGACATTCTGCTGTACCAGACCGAGGTGGTGCCGGTCGGGGAAGACCAGCGACAGCACGTCGAGCTCACCCGAGACCTCGCGCTGCGCTTCAACTCGCGCTTCGGCGACACCTTCACGATTCCCGAGGTGGCGATCGTGAAGGAAACCGCGAAGATCTACGACCTGCAGAACCCCGTGTCGAAGATGAGCAAGTCGGCCGAATCGCACGCCGGGGTCATCTGGTTGCTGGACGAGCCCGGTGTGACTCGCAAGAAGATCATGCGCGCGGTGACGGATGCCGATGGCGGCGTGGTGTTCGACCGCGAGAACAAGCCGGGTGTGGCGAACCTGCTCACGATCTACGCCGTGCTGGCCTCGCGCACGATCGAGTCGCTCGAAACCGAGTATGCCGGGCGCGGCTACGGCGATCTCAAGAAGGGGCTGGTCGAGGTTGTTCTGGGCACCTTCGACCCGATTCGCGAGCGCGTCGCCGAACTGCTCGGCGATCCGGCCGAGCTCGACCGGGTGCTGGCGTCGAACGCCGCCCGGGCCGACGCTGTCGCGGACGAGACCCTCGCGACCGTCTACGACCGCGTAGGCTTCCTCCCCCGCCGCTGATGCGTCCGTTCGCTTTGTCGTCGCCCCTGGTATTGCTCGATGAGCCGGTGTCCGGCGACGCCGATCGGGTCTTCGAGTACTGCCAGGACCCGATCTTCGAGCGTTTTCTGACCGTTCCGTGGCCGTATTGCCGGGAGCACGCCGAAGGATTCCTCAACGAGTATGTTCCCGCCGGATGGATGTCGGATCGGGAATATACCTGGGCGCTGCGCGATACGCCCGGGGCGGAGCTTCTGGGCGTGATCGCGCTGCGCTTGAACGGAGAATCCGTCGCGGCCGACGCTTCCGTCCACCGGGTGGGGTCCATCGGCTTCTGGTTGGGCGCCCCGCACCGTGGCCGCGGGCTCATCCCCGAAGCGCAACGACTGGTCGCCGATTGGGCGTTCTCATCCAGACTCATCGATGTTCTGCACTGGGAGTGCCTGCTCGGAAACGTCGCGTCAGCCCGAGCGGCGTGGAAGTCGGGGTTTCGATATTCCGGGGTGGGGCCATCCGTCGCCGCCTACCGGGACGGAAGCTACCCTGACTCGTGGCAGGGCCACCTCGCCGCCGGAGACGACCGTGGGCCACAGCCCGGCTGGCCCGCAGAGGCCCTGGGCTCGTGATGATGCCGAGGGTTGTGCTGTTCGACCTCGACGACACCCTCTTCGAGCACCGGGGAGCGGTTGCAGCGGGCATTCTGCTGCACCTCGACCGGATCGGCGGCGAATTCGCTACCGGCGACCGGACGGCGGCCACCGCGCTCTGGGATGCACTCGAGGAGGAGCACTACCACTCCTACCTCGCCGGCACTCTGGATTTCGCCGGCCAACGCCGCGCCCGCGCCCAGGACTTCGCGGCGTCATTCCGCGTTTCGTTGACTGACGCCGAGGCTGACGCCTGGTTCGACGACTACTTCCTGAGGTACCGGGCCAGTTGGCGGCTGCACGACGACGCCCTCCCCTGCCTCGATGCGCTGGTGGAGCTTCTGCCCGGAGTGCGTTTTGGCCTCATCACGAACGGCGACCCGGTCTTTCAGGGCGAGAAAATTTGGCGGGTCGGATTGCACGACCGGTTCGAGCACGTCGTCACCTCGGGTGCACTCGGCGTCGCCAAGCCCGACGTGCGCATCTTCGAGCACGCCTGCGCCCTGTTCGGCGTGCCCGTGTCAGAGGCGGTGTATGTCGGGGACCGGCTCCGCACGGATGCTCTGGGCGCGGCTGCTGCGGGACTGACGGGGGTCTGGCTCGACCGCGCCACCGCATCCGCTGTCCCACTGACGCCTGCCGACAAAATAGCCGCCGCGCGCCTTCGTATTCTTCGGATCGAGACCTTGGCCGAACTCACCAGTGCGCTCAGCGGGCAGTCAGTGGAATGGCGCCCGGCCTAACTCCAATTCGCGGCCGCAAATTGCAGGAGTTATGCGGCTGGGCCAGGCGGAAAGGGGAGACAGAGCGGAGGCCGGATGGCCAGCTGCTCGTCGAGGCGAGATGCCGAAAGCCCGGCTCCGCGTTGGCGGGGCCGGGCTTTGGGTCACACGGGCGGAGGCTAGCGCACGTCTTCGTCTACCCAGTCGAGGGTCTTCGTTACGGCCTTCTTCCAGTTGCGCAGGAGGCGGTCGGCCTCGTCCTTGTCCATGGAGGGCTCCCAGCGGGAGTCTTCCTGCCAGTTGGCGCGGAGGTCGTCGAGGCCGCTCCAGAATCCGACCGCTAGGCCGGCCGCATACGCGGCACCGAGGGCGGTGGTCTCGGCGACGACCGGGCGCACGACCGGCACGCCGATGATGTCGGCTTGGAACTGCATGAGCAGGTCGTTCGCCGTGGCGCCGCCGTCGACCTTGAGCTCAGTCAGCGGCACGCCGGAGTCGGCGTTGACCGCGTCGAGCACCTCGCGGGTCTGGTACGCAATGGCCTCGAGCGCTGCGCGCGCGATGTGACCCTTGTTGACGTAGCGGGTAAGGCCGACCAGGGCACCGCGGGCGTCGGACCGCCAGTACGGCGCGAACAGGCCGGAGAAGGCCGGTACGAAGTAGGCTCCGCCGTTGTCCTTGACCGTCTTGGCGAGGTCTTCGATCTCAGAGGCGTTCTTAATGATGCCGAGCTGGTCGCGCATCCACTGCACGAGCGACCCGGTCACGGCGATCGATCCTTCGAGCGCGTAGTGCACGGGGGCGTCGCCGAGCTTGTAGCCGACCGTGGTAAGCAGGCCGTTCTTCGAGTGGATGATCTCGGTGCCGGTGTTGAAGATCAGAAAGTTACCGGTGCCATAGGTGTTCTTTGCTTCGCCCTGGTCGAAGGCGGCCTGGCCGAAGGTTGCGGCCTGCTGGTCGCCGAGGATGCCGGCGATCGGCACCTCGCGCAGCAGGCTGTGCCCGCTCGCGATGCCGTAGACCTCGGAGGAAGACTTGATCTCGGGCAGCATCGACTTCGGCACGTCGAAGATGGCGAGGATCTCGTCGTCCCACTGAAGGGTTTCGAGGTCCATGAACATGGTGCGGCTCGCGTTGGTGACGTCGGTCGCGTGCACGCCGCCCTCGATACCACCGGTCAGGTTCCAGAGGACCCAGGAGTCGGTGGTGCCGAACAGGAGGTCGCCGGCATCCGCTTTGGCGCGGGCACCCTCGACGTTTTCGAGGATCCAGACGATCTTGGTGCCGGAGAAGTAGGTGGCCAGCGGCAGGCCGACCTTGCCCTTGAACCGCTCGACACCGCCATCCGCTGCGAGACGATCGACGATCGGCTGGGTTCGCGTGTCCTGCCAGACGATGGCGTTGTAGACGGGCACGCCGGTGTTCTTGTCCCAGACGACAGCGGTCTCGCGCTGGTTGGTGATGCCGATGGCTTCGATGTCGTGGCGCGTGATGTTCGCCTTTGACAGCGCCTGGCCGATGGCCTCACGGCTGTTGTCCCAGATTTCCTTCGGGTCATGCTCGACCCAGCCGGCCTGCGGCAGAATCTGTTCGTGCTCGAGCTGGCCGGTCGAAATGATCGACCCCGCCTTGTCGAACACGATCGCGCGGGAGCTCGTGGTTCCCTGGTCGATGGCGAGAACGTACTTGGCCATGTGTAACTCCTTTGTTGTTCCAGGTGGAATTTCTAAGTTTAAAGCGGATGCTGCAGAATACGTCGAATGGCTTAGCCCAGGATGGGTAGCAGCACTCCCGACGAGGCGCCGGCAAGGACGCCACCGATGATGGGGCCCACGACCGGCACCCAGGAATAGGACCAGTCGCTCGACCCTTTGCCCTTGATCGGCAGCAGGAAGTGCGCGATGCGGGGTCCGAGGTCACGGGCGGGGTTGATGGCGTAACCGGTGGGCCCACCGAGAGAGGCACCGATCGCGATCACGAGCAGGGCCACCGGCAGGGCGCCGAGGGCTGCCAGGCCGCCGCCGTCGCCGTTGCGGCCGAAACCGATGACGACGAAGACGAGCACGAAGGTGCCGATGATCTCGGTGACGAGGTTCCAGCCGTAGGAGCGGATGGCTGGCCCGGTGGAGAAGACGCCGAGCTTGTTGGCGGCTTCCGGCTCCTGGTCGAAGTGCTGCTTGTAGGCGAGCCACACCACGACGGCGCCGAGGAAGGCACCGATCATCTGGGCGCCGATATAGGTCAGCGTCGATACGACATTGACCGGCACGCCCGAACCGAAGGTGTCGGCCCCACTCGCGACGAGACCGAGGGTGACGGCCGGGTTCAGGTGGGCACCGGAGTTGTAGGCGGCGATCACACCGGCGTAGACCGCGAGGCCCCAGCCGATGGTGACCATGAGAAAGCCGCCGCCGAAACCCTTGTTCTTGGCGAGGGCGACGTTGGCGACCACGCCACAGCCGAGTAGCACGAGGATGGCCGTTCCCACGACCTCTGACATAAAGACGACACCGAGATTGTCCACATTGACCTTTCAGATGGGGTGCTGCTGTTCACCGCGCTCGACCTAGTTGTCGAGTGCGGCTGTCGTGCGTTGTGTCTAAAACGTATCGGCGCCCAAGGCGGAGTGAGCCGGTTTCGCCTGCACATTCGTGCAGATTGTCGGCAATCGTCAGCCCCGGACGGGGGGTCAGGCGCCGAAGACGGCGGCCTCGCTGACGGCAGCGAGGTCGACCCCGTGCGCGTCGATCAGGATGCCGCGTGCCAGCTCGATTTCTTCGGCCCGGCGTTCGGCGTCCCAGCCGAGCACGGGGGCGACGACGAGCGCGAGCTCTTTGATCAGCGGGGTGGTGACCGCGCCAACGAAGGCCATGCTGGTGCGGCGCAGGAGCACGTCGATCAGGCGCACGACGCTCTCGGTCGATGCCAGAAACTCGATCTCACGCCGGCTGTAGGCCGCGTTGTGCTGGAGCGGGGCATCCGCCGGACCGCTTGGGTCGGTCAAGAACTCGATGACCTCGCTGGCCCGCGTTCCGTACCGGGCGAGCAGGGCTGCGGCGCGGTCAGTGCCGACCTCGTCGCCGTGGGCGGTGACCCAAACCTGGTGGGCGGCATCCGTTGCCGGGAAGTTGCGCCCGCCACCGATGGCCAAGCCCTCGGTCGAGACGGTGCGCGGCAGGCCAAGCAGCTTCAGAATGTCGGTGCTCAGGTTTTCGGCCAGGGCACGAAACGTTGTCCACTTGCCTCCGACCAGGCTGAGCAGGGTGCCGTCGGCGGCGCCGGCACGGGGCAGCGGACGCGACTCGATGCGGTAGTCGCGGGAGACGAAACCGGGGGCCTCATCGTCGTGGCGGGGCAGCGGGCGCACACCGGCAAAGCGAAACACGATGTGCGAACGATCGACCTTTACCGTTGGGAAAACGTGCGCGACCAGGTCGAAGAAGTAGTCGATCTCAGGTTCGGTGCACCGAACCGGCTTGGTCATATCGTGCTCGAGGTCGGTGGTACCGACCAGAACGCGGCCCTTGAGCGGGTAGATCAACACGATGCGACCGTCTTCATGCTCGAAGAAGATCTCGCGTCCACCGGTTGCCGCGAGCAGCTCCGGGTTGTCGAGCACCACGTGGGACCCTTTGGTGCCGCCCATGAAGGTGCTCGGCTGGCCGAGGGCAGAGTTGATGAGGTCGGTCCAGGGGCCACTGGTGTTGACGACGACATCCGCCTGGAATCGGAATTCATCGCCGGTGATGGTGTTGCGCAGGAGCACACCGTTCTCATCCATTCCGGCGGCTTCGACGTAGTTGGCGGCGCGGGCGTGGGGACCGGCGTCGAGGCCGTCGCGCAGCACATCGAGGGCGAGACGCTCAGGGTCGTGCATGGCGGCGTCATAGTAGGTGGCGGTGTACTTGAGGCCGGGGTTCAGCAGCGGCAGGGCGGCGAGCGCCTTGGCACGGCCCTTGAACTCGTGGCGCGGCACGGTGCCGCCGTCGCGGGAGAAGGCGTCGTAGATCATCATGCCGAGCTTGATGAGCATGGCGCCGCGCTCAACGTGCTTGGCTCCCTGCTTGTGGGTCAGGAACCGGAGCGGCGCAGCCATCACACCGGAGAAGGTGGAGAAGATGGGAATGGTCGTCTGCAGCGGCTTGACGTAGTGCGGCGCGATCTTGAGCAGGCTGTTGCGCTCCGTCACCGACTCCTTCACCAGGCGAAACTCACCGTTTTCGAGGTAGCGCACGCCGCCGTGGATCATGTGCGAGCTGGCCGACGAGGCGCCGGAGACGAAGTCGTTCTTTTCTACGATGACCACGTCGACGCCCTGCAGTGCCAGATCGCGGAAGGTCGCGATGCCGTTGATGCCTGCGCCGATGATGAGCACCTGGGCGTTCGGATGAGCGGAGATCGCGGTCGAAGTCTGTGAGTTTAAGAACGACATTGTTGTCACCTCTGTCTCGGGCTTGCACTCGACAAGCCATGTGAATAGATTCATTCTGACAGTCCCACATAATTTCTCAACCGGATTGAACATACGTGCAAGGAGCCGCTGTGACCTTCGAGACCGACCCCCTGCAGTCCGACCGCAGCCGCGATGCCCTCACCGCCGCGCACCTGTACTACATGCAGGACCTCACAATGGATGCCATCGCCCAGGAGCTGCATACCTCCCGTTCCTCCGTCTCCCGCCTGCTCAGCCACGCTCGAGAGACCGGCCTGGTCGACATCCAAATCAAGTCCCCACTCGATGCCCCGAGTCACCTCGAGCAGCAGATCGAGGCTCGATTTCAGATCACCGCGCACGTCGTTCCGGTTCCGGACAGCGCGAGCGATGTCGATCGGCTCGAGCGTGTGGCCCTGTCTGTTGCACGGATTCTCGGCCAATACTTTGACTCGAATATGACCATGGGTATCGCCTGGGGTTCGACCATGAACGCGATCAGCCGGCACGTGACGCCCAAGCAGACGCACAACTCGCAGATCGTGCAGCTCAACGGCGCCGGGAATATGCGTACGACCGGTCTCGGCTACGCGAGTGAGATTCTCGGCCGTTTCGGAACGGCCTTCGGCGCGCATGTGCAGCAGTTTCCGGTGCCGGCCTTCTTCGACGACCCCGCGACCAAGCAGGCGCTGTGGCGCGAGCGCAGCATCAGTCGCCTGATCGATATGCAGTCCATCATGGATATCGCCCTGTTCGGCCTCGGTTCTCCGTTCTCCGGCGTGATCAGCCGGGTCTACGCCGGCGGCTACCTCGAGCAGGCCGAATTCGACGCCCTCAGCGCGGCCGGCGTGGTCGGCGACGTCGCGACAGTGTTCTACCGCGCCGACGGTTCGGCCGACGATATCGCCATGAACGAACGCTCCACCGGTCCGGACTTCACCGCGCTGCGCCGCACCCCGCGCCGCATCTGCGTTGTGGCCGGTCGCTCCAAGCTCGCGAGCCTGCGCGGCGCTCTGGCCGCACACCTCATCACCGACCTGTTCGTCGACGAGAGCACAGCCCGCGCCCTGGTCGAGGCAAACTGATCGGATATTGAACGGAATACCACGGCGCGCAGGCTGTTGCACTATAACTAGAAGTACTACACGTGCTCCGGGGTCGGTGTAATTCCGAACCGGCGGTTAAAGTCCGCGACCCGTTAGTCCCTTTGACGAGGGACTAACGGTTGAGCTGGTGAAACTCCAGCACCGACGGTTAAAGTCCGGACGGGAGGCGCACGAGTTGGTTGGCCCCTACGGTTGACCGACGGGTTTTAGGCATGATGATGCACACCCACGCCCCCGGAGCTCGTCCGACACGGATGAGGGCGGGATGACCAACAACGCGGCAGTGAACGTGGGCCTGCAGAGCGCCATGCGCCGCGCCCTCGAGCTTGCCGCCCAGGGCCTCGCCACCGGAGTCAACCCGCGTGTGGGCTGCGTAATTCTGAATGCCAACGGCGAGACCCTCGCCGAAGGGTGGCACCGCGGCGCCGGCACCCGGCACGCGGAGGTCGACGCGCTCGCACAGCTCGACCCCGGCGCCGCTCGCGGAAGCACCGTCGTTGTCACGCTCGAACCGTGCAACCATATCGGCCGCACCGGTCCGTGCGCAGAGGCCCTGATCGATGCCGGCGTGGCCCGCGTCGTGTACTCGGTGACCGACCCGGGCCAGCACTCCTGCGGCGGGGCCGACCGGCTGCGCGCCGCCGGCATCGAGGTGCAGGGCGGGCTGTGCGCCAATGTCGGCGAGGCTTTTCTCGCCGACTGGCTCGTCGCCGCCCGCCTCGGTCGCCCGTTCGTCACTCTCAAATGGGCGTCGAGCCTCGACGGGCGCGCCGCCGCCGCCGACGGCTCCAGCCGTTGGATCACCGGCGATGCGGCCCGCCTCGACGTGCACCGACGTCGTAGCGCCTCCGATGCGATCCTGATCGGCACCGGCACCGTTCTCGCCGATGACCCCGCCTTGACCGCGCGCGACGCCGATGGTGGGCTGCTCCCCCGGCAGCCCGTGCCCGTGGTGGTCGGGCGACGCGAGGCGCCGGCATCCTCTGCCCTGTTTGCGCACCCGCAGCAGCCGCTGTTCTTCGACGGCCTCGACCTGCCCGGCCTACTCGCCGACCTGCACAAACGCGCCGTGCGCAGCGTGTTCATCGAGGGCGGCCCAACCGTGGCGAGCGCGTTCGTGTCCGCCGGGCTGGTCGACGAATACCTCGTCTACCTCGCGCCGACGCTGATCGGCGGCCCGCGACTGGCCCTCACTGACATCGGCGTAGCCGCAATCGGCGAGCAGCGCCGCCTCTCTATCCACTCCCTCGACCGCCTCGGCGACGATGTTCTCATCGTGGCCCGACCGCTCACACCCTAAGGAACCCATGTTCACCGGAATCATCGAGGAGCTCGGCCAGATCGAGCGCATCGAGACCACAGCGGATGCCGCCCGCCTCACCATCCGCGGCCCACTCGTGGTCGACGGCGCCGGTCACGGCGACTCCATCGCCGTAGCCGGCGTCTGCCTCACCGTGGTCGAACGCACCCCCGACACGTTCACCGCCGACGTGATGGCCCAGACCCTGTCGATGTCGACCCTGTCTGACGCCAAAGTCGGCTCCACGGTCAACCTCGAACGCGCCGCCCTCGTCGGCGGACGACTCGGCGGCCACATCGTGCAGGGCCACATCGACGGCACCAGCACCGTACTCGCCGTCACCCCCGGCGAGGCCTGGCGGGTGCTGCGATTCAGCCTCAGCGCCCAGCTGGCGCCGCTCGTGGTCGGTAAGGGGTCGATCGCCATCGACGGCGTCTCCCTCACCGTGAGCAACATCAGCCCGGCCACCGATGTGAACCAGTGGTTCGAGGTGTCGCTCATTCCGGAGACCCTCACCGCCACCACCCTCGGCGAACGCGCCGTCGGCGACCGGGTCAACATCGAGACCGACATTCTGGCGCGCCACGTCGAACGGATGCTGGCCCTCACCACCCACAATTCCCAGCCCGAAGCAGCAACAAGGAGCGCATCATGAGCCTCGCCGATATTCCCTCCGCACTCGACGCCCTGCGCCTCGGCCGACCGGTCATCGTCGCCGACGACGAGGGCCGCGAAAACGAGGGCGACGTCATCATCTCCGCCCAGCTGGCCACGCAGGAGTGGATCGCCTGGACCGTGCGCTACTCCTCCGGATTCATCTGCGCGCCGATGACCAACGAGATCGCCGACCAGCTCGACCTGCCGGTGATGGTGCTCAACAACGAGGACCCACTCGGCACCAACTACACGGTGAGTGTCGATGCCGCCGACCGGCTGTCGACCGGCATCAGTGCCGCCGACCGCGCCCACACCCTGCGGGTGCTGGCCGACCCGCAGTCGGCCCCGGCCAGCCTGCACCGCCCCGGCCACATCCTGCCGCTGCGGGCCCGCGACGGCGGCGTGCGAGAGCGCGGCGGCCATACCGAAGCCGGCGTCGACCTCATGAAACTGGCCGGCCTGGTTCCGGTCGCCGCGATCGCCGAGATCGTCGCCGAGGACGGCGAAATGATGCGCCTGCCCGGCCTGCTCGAACTCGGTGAGCGCGAGGGGCTGCTCGTCATCACGATCAAAGACCTGATCAGCTACCTGGACGAGTTCCACCCGAACGAGGCGCTGCCGACGATCGCCCCGATCATCGAGGCCCCGCGGGTCGACTTCGAGGTGGAGACCACGGTGCCCACCCGGCACGGGGCCTTCCGGGTACGCGCCTACCGGGACCGCTCCACCGGTGCCGACCACGTCGCTTTCGTCGCCGGAACCCCGGTCAATGGCGCCATTGTGCGGGTGCACTCCGAGTGCCTCACCGGGGAGGCCTTCGGCTCGCTCAAGTGCGAGTGCGGACCGCAGCTCGACGCCTCCCTCGACATCATCCAGGCGGAAGGGGGCGTCGTCGTCTACCTGCGCGGCCAGGAGGGGCGCGGCATCGGCCTGATCAACAAGCTGCGCGCCTACGAGCTGCAGGAGGACGGCCTCGACACCCTCGACGCCAACCTCGCGCTGGGGCTGCCCGGCGACAGCCGCGATTACGGCGCGGCCACCAGCATCCTGCACGATCTGGGTTTGCAGTCGGTGCGGCTGCTCACCAACAACCCGGAGAAGGTGCGTCAACTTGAACTGCACGGCGTCGCCGTGACCGAACGGGTGCCGCTCGTCGTGGGTATCGGCGAGTTCAACGAGGAGTACGTCGCCACCAAACGTGACCGCATGGGTCACCACATTTCCAACATCGAAATCATGAACGGAATCGCCTAATGGCTGGAACAGGACCCACAATCAGCGTTGACGGACGCGGCCTTCGGCTCGTCATCGTTGCCGGTCTGTGGCACACCGGCATCACCGACGGCCTCATCGCCGGCGCGACCCGGGTGCTCGAAGCGAGCAACGCCGAATTCTCACTCGTTCGCGTTCCGGGCAGCTTCGAATTGCCCGTCGCCTGCAAGGTCGCGCTCGATAGCGGTGCCGACGCGGTCGTTGCGCTCGGCGTGATCATTCGCGGCGGTACCCCCCACTTCGAGTTCGTTTCGAATGCGGCAACGGATGGCCTCACCCGCGTCGCCCTCGACACCGGCAAGCC
Organism: Cryobacterium sp. TMT1-2-2; assembly: GCF_004403505.1. Taxonomy (NCBI): domain Bacteria; kingdom Bacillati; phylum Actinomycetota; class Actinomycetes; order Micrococcales; family Microbacteriaceae; genus Cryobacterium; species Cryobacterium sp. TMT1-2-2. The sequence goes on from NZ_SOGS01000016.1 coordinate 118,152, forward strand.
TGTGGGGTTCGGCGTCTTGACGCTGGACGACGAGCAGCAGGGCCTCGACCGGGCCGGATTGCCCGGGTCGAAGGAAGACAAGGGCGAGGAGGCGGCATCCGCTGCCCTCTCGACCGCGTTGGTGCTTCGGGAGTTGCGCGGGCACATCGGGTAGGGGACGGCGTCTTTGTGTCTCTAGGCTGAACGCATGGACCTTATACGCAATATTCTGCTCATTCTGCACTTCGTCGGACTGGCTTCGCTGCTCGGCGGCTTTCTCGTGCAGATCAAGCCGATCATTGCCGGCAAGGGCACGATCGTCGCCGCAATGTTCCACGGTGCGCTGACGCAGCTGGTCACCGGCGTGCTGCTCGTCGGCATCATCGAGATGGGTTCGCTCGGCCACATCGACAATGCCAAGATCGGCGTCAAGCTGGTCGTGCTCATCGTGATCACCGTGCTCGTGATCGTCAACCGCAAGAAGCCGAGCGTTTCATCGCTCGTGCTCTGGGCCATTGGCGCCTTGACCCTGGCCAACGTTGCCATCGCGGTGCTCTGGAAGTAACTGCGCGAAAGCGGGCTAAAGTATTTTGTGACCTCTACACGCGGCCACACCACCATTCGTGCGTAAACGCTTCCGCGGGAAGTCAGATCGACTTGCGGGTTTCGTCGGCGCTCAGCCATCCTTTCGAAAGCGTTCCATCCTCATGTCAACAAGCACAGCGTCAGTATCGACGCCGACTACACCTCTCAATCCGAAGAGTCGCGTCATCATGGCGAGCCTCATCGGCACGACCATTGAGTTCTACGACTTCTACGTCTACGCGACGGCAGCCGTTCTGGTCTTCCCGCACTTGTTCTTTCCGACCGGCAACGACACCACCGCGCTGCTCGCCTCCTTCGCCGTCTTCGGCGCTGCGATGGTCGCCCGCCCAATCGGCGCGCTGTTCTTCGGCCACTTCGGTGACCGCAAGGGACGCAAGGCCACCCTGGTCGGCGCTCTGCTCACGATGGGTATCGCGACCTTTTTGATCGGCCTGCTGCCGACCTACGCCATGATCGGCTGGTGGGCACCGCTCATGCTCGTCATCCTGCGTCTCGCCCAGGGCTTCGCCCTCGGTGGGGAGTGGAGCGGCGCGGCGCTGGTTGCGACCGAGAATGCTCCGGTCGGCAAGCGCGCCTGGTACGGCACCTTCCCGCAGGTCGGCGCCCCGCTCGGCTTCATCATTGCCAACGGCCTGTTTCTCGGCCTCGCCCTCGCGCTGCCGTCGACCGACCCGACCCGTCCGTCGGAGGCGTTCCTCGAGTGGGCCTGGCGCGTGCCGTTCCTGTTCTCGGCCGTGATGGTCATCGTCGGACTCTGGGTGCGTCTGCGCCTAGTCGAAAGTGACGTCTTCACCAAGGTCGTCAAGGCTGACAAGGTTGAGAAGCTGCCGCTCGCTGCCGTGTTCAAGTCCAACTGGCGCGAACTCATCCTCGGCACGTTCATCATGCTGGCCACCTACGTGCTGTTCTACCTGATGACCACCTTCACGCTGAGCTACGGTCGTGCCGCCACCGATGCCGAGGTCCCCGGACTCGGCTTCACCTACAACAGCTTCATTCTCATGATGATTCTCGGCGTGGTGTTCTTCGGAATCTTCACCCTCGCCTCCGGCCCCTGGGCGGATAAGCACGGACGTCGCAAGACGCTCATCATCGTGACCCTGTTCATCATCGTGTTCGGGTTCCTCTTCGTGCCGTTGCTCGGTGCCGGTGACCTCAGTGTGATGCTGTTCCTCATTGTGGGCTTCTCGCTCATGGGCATGACCTTCGGCCCGATGGGCGCGTTGCTGCCCGAGCTGTTCCCGACCAATGTGCGCTACACCGGCTCGGCGTTCGCTTACAACATGAGTTCCATTCTGGGTGCCGCAGTTGCCCCGTTCATCGCCGTCTGGCTCTGGACGATCGGCGAGGGCAGCCCGTTCTGGGTCGGCATCTACCTCTCGGTGATGGGTGTCATCACCCTGATCGCGCTGATCCTGAGCCGCGAAACCAAGGATCTCGACCTGCACCGCTGAGTTCTTTCGGTACGGCATCCGCTTCCCTCACGCTCGGCGTGGGGGGAGCGTTGTCAGTTCAGGAAGAGGGCTTTGAGGCGGCGGGTGGTCGCGAACAGGCCGACCACGATCATCACGGCATAGTAGAGCACGTGCCAGAGCAGCCCAAGGTTGACCTGGCCGGTGGTCAGTGCCCGCACGAGCTCGACACCGTGCCAGAGCGGCAGCGCCTGGATCACATATTGGATTCCCTGCGGGTAGACGCTGAGCGGGTAGAACGTGGCCGAAAACAGAAACATCGGCAGCAACACGAAGTTGATCCAGTCCATCTGCTGAAAGGTCTTCATGTAGCTTGTGACCGCCATACCCACGCTCGCAAAGCCGAACGCGATGAGCAACACGGCGGGCAGGGCGAGCAGCGCCCACCAGGACAGGTTCAGGCCGAGGGCCTGCATGACGAGCATGAATCCGGTCGCGTAGAGCAGTCCGCGCAGCAGGGCGAGCGAGATCTCGCCGAGTGCCACGTCGAGCGGGCCGAGCGAGGTCGACAGCATCCCCTCGTAAAGCTTGGCGAACTGCATCTTGAAGAACACGTTCCAGGTCGAGTCGTAGATCGCGCCGTTCATCGCGGCGACAGCGAGCAGGGCCGGGGCAATGAACGCTGCGTAGGGTACCTGGGTGCCGTCGGCGGTCTGCACCTGCCCGATCAGTGCCCCGAGGCCGAGGCCCATTGACAGCAGGTAGAAGATGGGCTCGACGAAGCCGCTCAGTACGACGAGGGAGTTAGTGCTGCGGGTCGCTCGCCAGCCGCGCGCCATGACACTGCGCGCGTTGCCAGCATAAAGGTGGCCGAACGCGCGCGGCGGGCGAGCGCCCGCCGCGATCGTCGACGGAGACAGCTGCGGCCCGGTCACTTGTTCAACCTGTCGGCCGTGAGGCGGCGGGCACAGATCCAGCCGACGGCCAGCAGCGCGGCGAGATAGAGCACGTGCACGAGGCTCAGCCAGATCGGCTCCGGCATACCGTAGGCGAAGACTCGAGAGAGTTCGGTGCCGTGCCAGAGTGGCGAGATCCAGCCGATCCACTGCAGGTACGGTGGCAGCACATCGAGGGGAAAGAACGTGCCCGAGAACAGGGTCATTGGCAAAATGACGAAGCGTTGCACCATGGCGAGCTGTCCGGTGTCGTCTTTGAGGGTGGCCGTGTAGGCCATCACGAGCGCCCCGAAGGCCAGGCCGGTGAGCAGCGCCACGAGCACAGCGACGAACCCCAGTGGCCCCGGTACCGCCCCGAAGACCAGCATGAAGACGAAGAAGATAGCACAGGTGAGCAGCATGCGCGCGGCGACCGAGATGACGATGCCGTTGATGATCTGGCCGGGCTGAATCGAGCTCGCGTTCATGCCAAAGAAGGTGGGGTTCCACTTGAAGCCGAGCATGATCGGGTAGGTGAACTCTTCGGATGCCACCGCGATCGCACTGCTGGCGAGCAACGCCGGGGCGAGGAAGGAGAGGTAGCTCACCCCGTTGACGGCGTCGTCGCCGAGATTGCCGTCGACCAGGCTTGCCAGGCCTACCCCCATCCCGTACAGGTAGACCAGCGGGCTGCCGATTGCTGTGAACAGCACGGTCTGGGCATACGACCGCATCACGCGAAATCGGTGTTCGGCCACGTACCAGGAGCCGTAACGGCGGGTACGCGCGGCCTGCGCGACCGCCGCCGCGAGCGTATCAGAGCGGATGCCGTCGCTCGTGTTATCGGAAAGCGTGCTCATTCGATCAGGTTTCGGCCGGTGAGCCGCAGGAACACGTCTTCGAGGCTGGAGCGACGAACGAGGCTGGTGATCGGGTGGAGGCCGGCTGCGGTCATCCGCTCTAATTCATTCTCGCCGCTGTCGCTGTAGACCAGGATGCGGTCGGGCAGCACGTCGACCCGCTCGCCATAGCCCTCGATGCGGCCCGCGACCTCGGCGTTCTGGGTGGACCCGAACCGCACCTCGAGCACTTCGCGCGAGGAGTAGCGGCGAATGAGGTCGGCCGGGGAACCTTCGGCCATGATGCGCCCCTTGTCGACCACGACGAGGCGGTCGCAGAGCTGCTCGGCTTCGTCCATATAGTGGGTGGTGAGGAGCAGCGTCGTGCCCTGCTCTTTCAGGCGGAAGAGGCGGTCCCAGAGAATGTGGCGTGCCTGCGGGTCGAGGCCGGTGGTCGGTTCGTCGAGGAGCAGGATGCGCGGGTCGTTGATGAGGGCCCGGGCGATGGTGAGGCGACGCTTCATGCCGCCGGACAGGTCGTCGACCTTGGCGGAGGCCTTGTCGGCGAGCTGCGCGAACTCGAGCAGTTCGTCGGCCCGACGGGCCACCCGGGCGCGCGGCAGCCCGAAGTAGCGGCCGTAGACCAGTAGGTTCTCCCGCACCTTGAGTTCCATGTCGAGGTTGTTCTCCTGCGGAACGACACCGAGCTGGGAGCGAATCTCGGGACCATTCCGATTGGGGTCGAGGCCGAGCACAGTCAGGTCGCCGCTCGTGCGCGTGGAGACCGCACCGATCATGCGCATCGTCGTGGATTTACCGGCGCCGTTGGGCCCGAGCAGCCCGAAGGACTCCCCCGGCGCAACCTCAAAGCTGATGCCGTCGACGGCGACGAAATCGCTTGCGTTCTTGACCGGATAACTTTTGACGAGATTCTGGGTGGCGATGACAGGCTCTGGCACAGTTCTAACCTAGACCGCACCGGTGACACTGGGGATTGTTCGCATCTTCGGCAGCTACGATTCTCTGGTGACTACCGCTACCCGTGTGCCCGAATCCGCTGCTGCATCCGCTTCCCCGAGCGCCGGGAAGACGCCGCGCGGCCGACGCGGCCGACCCGTTCCCGCCGGTCCCCGCGCCACGTTCAGCCAGTTATTGCCCTACCTGTTCGAGCACAAAAAGGTGCTCAGCGTCGTCATCGTTCTGAGCGTGCTGGGCGCCGCCGCGAGCCTGGCCCAGCCGCTGCTCGTCAGCCAGGTCATCACGATCGTGCAGGCGAATGACCCACTCGGGTCGCTCGTTGGTGTGCTGATTGCGCTCGTGGTCATTTCGGGCCTGATCAGCGGCTACCAGCACTATCTGCTGCAGCGCACCGGCGAGGGCGTCGTGCTCTCCAGCCGGCGCAAACTGGTCGGGCGACTGCTGCGACTGCCGATCAGCGAATTCGACGCCCGCCGCACCGGAGACCTCGTCTCCCGCGTCGGCAGCGACACCACCCTGCTGCGCGCGGTACTCACCCAGGGCTTGGTCGAAGCGATCGGCGGGTCGCTCACCTTCATCGGCGCACTCGTGGCGATGCTCATCATCGACCCGGTACTGCTCGGCCTGACCGTGCTCGTCATCGCAGTGTCGGTGGTCACCGTCATCCTGCTGTCCCGCCGCATTCGCACCGCCAGCACGGCCGCCCAGGTGAAGGTTGGCGACCTCGCGGCCAGCGTCGAACGCGCCATCAGCGCCATTCGCACCGTGCGCGCCGCCAATGCCACCGACCGTGAAGTCGCCGTGATCGAGGAAGACGCCCGCGGCGCTTGGCGCATGGGTATCAAGGTTGCCAAGATCAGCGCCCTCGTCGTACCGATCGCCGGCATCGCCATGCAGGTGTCGTTTCTCGTGGTGCTCGGCGTCGGCGGTTTTCGGGTCGCGAGCGACGCCATCACCATCGCCGACCTGGTCGCGTTCATTCTGTTTCTGTTCATGATGATCATGCCGCTCGGACAGTTCTTCGGCGCGATCACCTCGGTCAACTCCGCGCTCGGCGCGCTCGGCCGTATCCAGGAGATCATCGACCTGCCCGCCGAGGATCAGTTCGACCGGGACATCGCCCCGCTCGCCATGACGGTCGGCGCCGCCAACGAAAAGGTGCGCCCCGAAGCCGCCGCGATCAGCTTCGAGAACGTGCACTTCGGCTATGCGGTCGCTCCGGTCGACGCTGATTCCAACGAAGCGGATGCTGCCGCCGCCGATATCGAGACCGCTCCCCCGTCAACAGACCCGCGGCCGGTGCTCAACGGCGTTTCTTTCGCCGCCCCGCGCGGACTGCGCACGGCGCTCGTCGGGCCGAGCGGCGCGGGCAAGAGCACCATCCTCGCCCTGATCGAGAGGTTCTACGACGTTTCGGACGGCACCGTGCGACTGGGCGGGCTGGACATCCGCTCGCTGGATCGCACCGCGCTGCGCGCCCAGATCGGCTACGTCGAACAGGACGCCCCGGTGCTCGCCGGGTCGCTGCGGGACAACCTCACTCTCGCGACCCCCGACGCCACCGACGAGGACTGCATCACCGTGCTGCACGCGGTCAACCTGGGCGAGGTACTCGACCGCGACCCGGCCGGACTCGGGGCTGCGGTCGGCGAATCGGGAGTGAAACTCTCCGGTGGCGAACGCCAGCGGCTCGCGATCGCGCGGGCGCTGCTCGCGGCGCCACCGATTCTGCTGCTCGACGAGTCCACCTCGAGCCTCGACGGCAAGAACGAGCAGATGATGCGGGAGGCCATCGACGCCGTCGCGGCCGACCGCACCCTGATCGTGATCGCGCACCGCCTGTCGACCGTGGTCGACAGCGACCAGATCGTGGTGCTCGACCACGGCCAGGTCGTCGGCGTCGGCACGCACTCCGAGCTCGTCGTCTCGACTCCTCTCTATCGCGACTTGGCGAAGCACCAGCTGCTGGTCTAGCCCGCCATGCCGGTATGTTTTACCGGTAAATATGCGATACGCCGCACAGATTGAAGCGCGATTACGGCGTGTCGCGAAATCTACCGGGGTTACATGCGCCGATAGCGCAGTGTCACGAGCTGAAACGGGCGCAGCTCCAGCGTCAGGGCGGCGTCATCGGCCTCGATGACGGCCGCCGAGATGACCGGGCGCTCCAGCAGGTCGGTCTCAACCACGGCGGCAGATTCGAATGAGCGGATGACGCGGGCCAGGGCCCGGGTACCGTGCGCCTCGTAGACCCGTACGATGACGTCGCCGCTGCCGTCTTCGGCGAGTTTCACCGCCTCGATCACGACGGCCGGGTTGTCGACAGTGAGTAGCGGCTCCACTGGCGTGGAACCGACGCCGGTTAGGCTGCGGATCGGCAGATTCAATCGATAGCCCTCATATACCGCGTCGGGAATACTCGCGCCCACGCGCAGAGCAACGCGTAGCTCGTGCCGCCCCTGGTCGGCGGTCGGATCGGGAAAAAGCGGCGCGCGCAGCAGGGAGAGCGACACGGTCGTGCCGATGCGGGGTGCGGCATCCGCTTCTGAAGCGAAGGCGGTGCGGGTGATCGAGTGCCCGTAGGTGGAATCGTTAGCGACGGCCACTCCGAAGCCGGGTTCGCCGACGTGCACCCAGCGGTGGGCGACGGTTTCGAAGCGGGCCGCATCCCACGAAGTGTTTGCATGCGTCGGACGGAATATATGGCCGAACTGAATTTCGGAGGCGGCCCGGTCAGCAGCGACGTCGAGCGCGAAGTTCAGCCTCAGCAGTTTCTGCCGCTCGTGCCAGTCAATGTTGAACGTGAGGTCGATGGCACTCGAGGCTTGCGCCAGGGTGACGTCTTGGGTGATAGTCGAGGCACCGAAGCGCCGCGTGACGCGAACGCCGACCTGACCGTGGGGCAGGTGGTCGAGCTGCTCCACCGTCTCGGCGTCGGTGAGCGCCTCGAACAGGCGTGCGTTGGGGGTATCGATGTCCCAGGCATCCCACTGGGTGGGGGTGTCGCGGTGCAGGGTGAGCAGGTTGGCCCTGGCTCCGGGCGGCACGACCTCGCGCTCGGCGTGGCGATCGTAGATCGAAGTGAAAAGACCGTCGGCGTCGATGGTCACGCGTACGTGCCGGTTCGACAGTACCCAGCCGGCGGGGGAGCGCGCGATCGTGGCGCCAAGAAGGGAATCCGCAACCTGCGTGACACCGCAGAGTGCGGGCACACCCTCCTGGGCGTAGGGCCCCGCGTTCAGCAGAATCGCGTCGTCGCCCGGTCCGCACAGCGCTCGAACAGATGCCTCGATCACCCCTTCGAGCACCCCCGCGACCCGCGCATACTCACGCTCGGCCTGTTGGTGAACCCAGGCGATCGACGATCCCGGAAGAATGTCATGAAACTGTTGCAGCAACACCGTCTGCCACGCGTTTTCGAGTGCCGCGCGTGGATACTCCGCTCCTGACCGAATGAATGCCGTCGTCGCCCATAAATCGGCCTCCCGCAGTAGGTGTTCGCAGCGCCGGTTGCCCTGCTTGGTGCGGGCCTGCGAGGTGAGCGTGCCGCGGTGAAACTCCAAGTACAGCTCCCCCGACCAGACCGGTGGCGCCGCGTATTCGGCCTCCGCCGCCTCGAAGAACCGCCGCGGACTCGACAGCTCGACCGTGGGCGATCCCTCGAGGGACGCGGTGCGGTGGGCGGCGGCGATCATCTCCTCGGTCGGTCCGCCGCCGCCGTCGCCCCAGCCGAACGGCACGAGCGAGGTGTTCGCGACACCCTTTTCGCTGTAGAGGCGTTCGGCCCTGGCCAGTTCGAGCCCGGAGAGCTGCGCGTTGTAGTCGGCGACCGGCGGAAAGTGTGTGAAGGTGCGGCTGCCGTCGAGGCCCTCCCAGAGAAAGCTGTGGTGCGGAAACACGTTCGTGTCGTTCCAGGAGAGTTTCTGGGTGAGGAACCAGCGGCTGCCGGCGGCCTGCACAATCTGGGGCAGCGCCGCCGAGTATCCGAACGAGTCCGGCAGCCAGACCTCGAGTGGTTCTACCCCGAACTCGCGCAGGAAAAACCCCTTGCCTGCCACGAACTGCCGCGCCAACGCCTCACCGCCGGGCATGTTCGTGTCGGATTCGACCCACATTCCGCCGGCCGGCACGAAGTTGCCGGCCGCGACGGCCCGCCGCACCCGCTCGAACAGCTCAGGGTAGCCGTCCTGCAGCCAGGCGTATTGCTGCGCCGACGAGGCGGCGAACACGAAATCGGGGTACCGGTCAATCAGGTCGAGCACGTTGGAGAAGGTGCGCGCGACCTTGCGCACCGTCTCCCGCACCGGCCACAGCCAGGCACTGTCGATGTGCGCGTGCCCGACAGCGTGCACCCGGTGCGCGCTGGCATTCGCCGGGCTCGCGAGCACGTCGGCGAGGGCGGCCCGACCAACCGCCGCCGTGCCGCCGACATCGTCGGGGTCGAGAAGGTCGAGGCAGCGTTCCAGCGCCCGCAGAATGTTCGCCCGTCGGGGCGAGGCGGCCGGCAGCTCGCGGCGCAGGCCGTCTAGCGCTACGACGTCCTGCAGAAGGTGCCAAGCCTGTGTGTCGCGCGCTGCGACATCCGCTTGCCGCAGGGTGTAGAGCGGCGTGGTGCCGGCGGTGGCGAGGTCGCCCAGCGGGGTGGGGGTGAAGCTGAAGTCGGCGGCGATATTGGGGTTGGCGGCCGCCTCGATGTACATATCGACAATTTCGCCGGTGACCGTGACGGCACGGTTCAGCGCTTCGACGCCTTTGAGGAGTCGCCCGTCTGGGTTGTAGGCCGTGCCTTCGGCCTGAAACCCCGGCACGGCGACCGTGAACCCGAGGTCGACCACGACCTCGATGCGGGTTTCGGCCAGGCCGGCCCACTTGGGCGGCACCGTTCCCGTCAGGTGAAACCACACGGTGCCCCAGGGCCGCCCCCACGCCTCGCCCACGGCAAACGGCGTGAACGGACGCGACACAGCCTCCGCAAACGAGACCGGCTCCCCCGGCACCACCCACGCGGTGACCTCGAGCGGTGTGGTGGCCCGGTAGATCGCCGGTTGCAGTCGTTCGCGAACGAACCGGTTCAGTCGAGCCTCGACGAGTGCGCTGTCGTCATGCATGCTCGCATCTTACGACGGTGGTTGTCGTCGAGCGAGGCGGTGTGCTGACGAGCATCCCCATGGTGGGGCCCACCTTACGTCCCTGGGCCCAGTTCATGAACTGGGCCCAGGGACGGGGCCCGGGCCCCGACCGCGGTGGGGAACGCGAAGCCGCCCCGCCACCAGGGGTGGCGGGGCCGTTCGCGTTGCCGGGACTAGTCCTTGAGGTGGTAACGCACGCTCGCGAGCTCGGCGCGCAGTGCCGGCGGCACCTTGTCACCGAACTTGTCGAAGTATTCCTCGGTCAGGTCGCACTCGGCGAGCCAACTGGTCTGGTCGATCGCGAAGAGCTGATCGACGGCTTCCTTGGACAGGTCGAGACCGTCGAGGTTCAGGCCGTCCTCGGCCGGGAGCAGGCCGATCGGAGTGTCGACGGCGTCGACGGTGCCCTGAATACGGCGAATCATCCACTCGAGAACCCGCGAGTTCTCGCCGAATCCGGGCCAGATGAAGCCGCCATCGGGGCCCTTGCGGAACCAGTTCACCTGGAAGATCGCCGGGGCGTTGGTGCCGAGCTCCTTGCCGACCTTGAGCCAGTGACCCCAGTAGTCGGCCATGTTGTAACCGCAGAACGGGAGCATCGCGAACGGGTCGCGGCGCAGCTCGCCGACGATGCCGTCAGCAGCTGCGGTCTTCTCGGACGAAATCGTCGCGCCCATGAACACGCCGTGCTTCCAGCTGCGGGCCTGTGCCACCAGCGGAACGTTGGTGGCGCGACGGCCGCCGAAGACGATGGCGTCGATCGGCACGCCGCCGGCAGCTTCCCAGTCGTCGGCGATCGACGGGCACTGGGCGGCCGCAACGGTGAAGCGGGAGTTCGGGTGGGCGGCGGTGCGGCCGGAGCCGGGCGTCCAGTCCTTGCCCTGCCAGTCGATCAGGTGCTCGGGAGCCTTGTCGGTGAGGCCTTCCCACCAGACATCTCCGTCGTCGCGCAGGGCGACGTTGGTGAAGATGGTGTTGCCCCACATGGTGGAGACGGCGGTCGGGTTGGTGGTTTCACCGGTTCCGGGGGCGACTCCGAAGAAGCCGGCCTCTGGATTGATGGCCCAGAGACGGCCGTCTTCGCCCTGACGCAGCCAGGCGATGTCGTCGCCGATGGTCTCGACCGTCCAGCCGGGAATGGTCGGGCGCAGCATCGACAGGTTCGTCTTGCCACAGGCCGACGGGAACGCGGCGGCCACGTGGAACACGCCGCCCTCCGGCGAGATCAGCTTGATGAGCAGCATGTGCTCGGCCAGCCAGCCCTCGTCGCGGCCCATGACCGACGCGATACGCAGGGCGAAGGACTTCTTCGAGAGCAGGGCGTTTCCGCCGTAGCCGGAACCGTAGGACCAGACCTCGCGGGTGTCGGGGAACTGCACGATGTACTTGTCGTCGTTGCAGGGCCATTCGATGTCGGGACGGGTGATGCCCGATGCGTCGACGAGCGGGTAGCCGACGCTGTGCACGGTGTGCACCCACGGGTCGCCAGCTTCGATCATGGTCAGTACGGTCTCGCCCATGCGGGTCATGATGCCCATATTGAGCACGACGTAGGGGGAATCGGTGATCTCGACGCCGAGCTGCGAGATGGGGCCGCCGAGCGGGCCCATCGAGAACGGCACGATGTACATGGTGCGTCCGCGCATACTGCCGGCGAAGACGCCGCGCAGTTCGGCGCGCATGGCCGACGGTTCGGCCCAGTTGTTGGTGGGGCCGGCATCCGCTTCATCGTTGGAGCAGATGAAAGTGCGGTTCTCGACGCGGGCAACGTCCTTCGGGTTGGTGCGGGCGAGGAAGCTGTTCGGGCGCCATTCCGGGTTGAGACGGATGAGCTGGCCTGAAGCAACGAGCAGTTTGGAGAGCTCGTTGGCCTCGCGCTTGGAACCGTCGCACCAGACGATGGCGTCGGGTTCGGTCAGGCGAGCAACCTCATCGACCCAAGCCTGCAGGTTGGGGTCAGTGCTGCCCGTACGCGACGGGTACGCATCCCCGTTGGTCTGGAGGGAAGAGTTGGTGAGAGTCATATTCTGGCCTTTCCGGTTGTTCGGGTAGGTGCAAATTTATGGAACGTCGGGCTGCGTTGCTTACTTGACGTTGCGTACGGCCATAATTTCGGCCACAAATCAAGGATGGTCCTCTCTGCAGACGAGAACCGGCGATATTGCCAGTTAAGAATGTTCATTCTTTAGATATTGTTAAGGAATGTCGCCTCAAGCTTCTGATCTGATCACCCTCGGCCATCGCATCCGCCATTTTCGAAGCGAACGCGGCCTCACGCTCGACCAACTCGGTGAGCGGGTCAGTCTCGCGGGCAGCCAGCTGTCACTGATCGAGAACGGCCGCCGGGAGCCGAAACTCTCGACGCTGCAGGAACTCGCGACCGCGCTGTCGGTCGACCTGGCCGAGCTGCTGCGCCGGGAAGCGCCGAACAATCGAGCGGCGCTCGAGATCGAACTCGACCGGGCGCAGAAGAATCCGCTCTACGGCGCGCTCGGCCTGCCGGTCGTGAAAGTGACCAAGGGGATGCCGCTGCCCGCGATCGAATCGCTGCTCGGCCTGCACCGCGAGCTGTCCCGCCGGGCCAGCGAGGCCATCGCCACCCCGGAGGAGGCCCGCCGCGCCAATACGGAATTGCGCGAGCGGATGCGCGAGCAGGGCAACTACCTGCCGGCCATCGAAGAGCTCGTGGAGGAACGGGTGCGCGCGAGCGGCCACATCTCCGGCGCGCTCACGCACCGCGAGGTGAGCGTTATGGCCGATCAGCTCGGTTTCAACCTGATCTACGTGAACGATCTGCCCAACTCCACCCGGTCGGTCACCGACCTCGCCAACGGCCGCATCTACCTGCCGCCGGCCTCGATTCCCGGCGGGCACGGACTGCGGTCGATGGCGTTGCAGGCGATGGGCCACCGGTTGCTCGGGCACGAACGGCCGGGCAGCTACGCCGAGTTCCTGTGGCAACGACTTGAGATCAACTATTTCGCGGCGGCGTGTTTGATGCCGCGCGAGGCATCCGTTGCCTTTCTTTCACATGCCAAGCAGGAGCGGGAGTTGGCCGTAGAAGACTTTCGCGACGCCTTCGGCGTTACCCACGAGGCGGCGGCGTTGCGACTGACCAACCTCGCCACGAGTCACCTCGACATGACGCTGCACTTTCTACGGGTCAACGGCGACGGCGCCCTGCAAAAAGGGTACGAAAACGACGACCTGCCGTTTCCGGTGGACGTCACCGGGTCGATCGAGGGCCAGTATGTCTGCAAGCAGTGGAGCGCCCGCAGCGCCTTCACCCACACCAACCGCACCACCGAGTTCTACCAGTACACCGACACCCCGGCCGGCACGTTCTGGTCAGCCACCCAGACCGGGTCAACGGATGCCGGTGAATTCTCGATCAGCGTCGGCGTTCCGTTCGCGCAGGCCAAGTGGTTTCGCGGGCGCGAGACCACCCAACGCACGGTGTCACGCTGTCCAGACGAGTCATGCTGCCGCCGCCCCAACTCGGATGCCGCCGCGCGCTGGGCCGGCCGGGCCTGGCCGAGCGCCCGGCTGCACGCGCACGTGCTGTCGCCGTTGCCGTCCGGAACGTTTCCGGGTGTCGACGACTCCGAGGTGTACGCGTTTCTGGAGGCGCACGCCGCGGAGTAACGGGACCATATAGTTTGAAGCAGGTAGTTGACCGCTTAGAGTTCACAGGAGAACCGCATGCGCCTGATCGAGGCCCCGTCCAGCCCCGCGTCGCCCACCCGGGCCAGCGAGCCCGACCGCCTCCCCCTGCGCGTCGGCCTCGTGCAGCATCGCTGGCACGCCGAGGCGGCGACGCTCGAGACTGAGCTGGCCGACGGCATCCGTTTGGCGGCTGAAGCCGGCGCGCGCATCGTCTTTCTGCCCGAACTGACCCTCAGCAAATACCCCGGCAACGTGCAGGCTACAGGAATTCCCAAAGCGGATGCCGAGCCGCTCCTGACCGGCCCCACCTACGAATTCGCCGCGGCCCAGGCGCGGCTGCACAATGTCATCGTGCACGCGTCCCTGTTCGAACGGCCGGCTGACACCGACGAACCGACCGACCCGCGCGGCTACAACACGGCCATTCTCGTATCGCCGGCCGGCGAGCTGCTCGGCCGCACCCGCAAAACGCACATTCCGGTCACCGCAGGCTACTACGAGGACACCTACTTTCGGCCGGGTCCCGCCGAGGACGCCTACCCGGTCTACGAGGTGGCGGGTTCCCGCCTCGGCCTGCCGACCTGCTGGGACGAATGGTTTCCCGAAGTCTCCCGACTGTACGGGCTCGGCGGTGCCGAGATTCTCGCCTACCCCACCGCGATCGGCTCTGAGCCGCTTTTTCCGAAGTTCGACACCCAGCCGATCTGGCAGCAGGTCATCGTGGCCAACGGCATCACCAGCGGACTGTTCATGGTCGTGCCCAACCGGCACGGCGACGAGGGCGACCTCACCTTCTACGGTTCCTCGTTCATCTCCGATCCGTTCGGACGCGTGCTGGTGCAGGCGCCGCGCGGCGAATCCGTGGCACTCGTGGCCGACCTCGATCTGACGCAGCGCGAGGAGTGGCTCACCCTGTTCCCATTCCTGTCCACCCGCCGGCCAGACAGCTACGCGGCGCTGACGGCGGCGGTCGACCCGGCGCATCCGTTTGGATCGGCGCGCGCATGACCTGGCGCATGCCGGCCGAAACCGCGCCGCAGGACCGGGTCTGGATGGCTTTTCCGGCTGGCGGCTACACTCTCGGGGACACCGCAGCCGACGCGCACGAGGCACGCCGCACCTGGACCGCCGTCGCCCATGCGATCGCCGACTTCGAGCCGGTGACCATGGTCGTCGACCCGGCCGCCCGCGCCGACGCTGTCCGCTATCTGAGTAGCGAGATCGAGGTCGTGGAAGCCGAGCTGAACGACAGTTGGATGCGCGACATCGGTCCGAGCTTCGTGCACGACGCGGATGGCCGGCTCGGCGCCGTCGACTGGACCTTCAACGGCTGGGGCGGCCAGGACTGGGCCAGCTGGGACAAAGACGAGTCGGTCGGGCGGTTTGTAGCGGATGCCGCCGGCGCAGCCCTCGTAACGTCGTCGCTCGTGAACGAGGGCGGCGGCATCCACGTCGATGGCGCGGGCACAGTGCTGGCGACGGAGAGCGTGCAGTTGGACCCCGGGCGCAATCCCGGCGCCACACGGGCGTCGGTGGAGGTGGAATTGCAGCGCACGATCGGTTCCGAGCACGTCGTCTGGCTGCCGCGCGGTCTCACCCGCGACCAAGCCCGGTTCGGCACCCGCGGGCACATCGATATGGTCGCCACGATCTCGTCGCCGGGCACGATTCTGCTGCACGCGCAGAACGATCCAGGGCATCCCGACTACCCGCTGACCCGCGATTTCCGGGCCCTCCTGGCCGCCGAACACGATGCGGCCGGGCGCTCGTTCACCATTATCGATCTGCCGGCGCCCGCCGTGCTGCGCGACGACGAGGGCTTCGTCGACTACAACTACGTCAACCACCTCGTGGTCAACGGCGGCGTCATTGCCTGCAGCTTCGGTGAGGAACGGGCCGATGCCATAGCCCGCAACCTGCTCGCCGCCGCTTACCCGGGGCGACGGGTCGTGTCGGTCGACGCGCGGCCGTTGTTCGCGCGCGGCGGCGGCATCCACTGCATCACGCAGCAGCAGCCGTCTGCACTAATGGCCTGATCAGGCGTCAGCCGGCCGACGTGCGTTGCGCCACAAGCCGAAGATGAGCGGCAGAACGAGAACGATCCCGAAAATCAGATAGGCCCACCCACCAAGCTCGTTCTGCAGGATCCCGACGCCGGAGACCAGGAGTGCGATCTGGAGCATTCTCCAGACCAATGCTGGAAGCCGCTGGCGCCCCTTGAATTTCACGAAGGTTCCCGAGCCACGGTTCGGCCCCGATATCCTCGAGGCTTCCACGAGACCGAGGGCCGTCGAGATAGCAATGAGAACGACGCCGAGCAGAAGCTCCATCAGCGCTGTACGCCTGCAGCGACCCGCCGATTAGGCCAGAACCGCACGAGGTTGAACGGCACCAGGACGGCGATGATGAGCAGCACGAACGCCCACGGGCCGACCTGGGCCGTCATGAGGTTGGCACCCCAGATCACCAGGGCGACCGCACCGATATTCAACAAAGTGGATGCCCGTGGCTGGGTCGGGGCCGTGCGCATCAGCGGGATCACGACCCCGGCGTTGGCGCGGGACAGCCAGACCGCGTAAACGATGCCACAGGCGAACCCGGCCAAAACGAAAATCGCGCCGAATATCACTGCCATGCGGTCGTGCCCCCTGACGAGTCGTTCCTACAAGCCTAACCGCAGGGTAACGCCGGTCACGCGTTACTTTCTATTTGGAAAGTACCTGCTAGCCTTCCCGCAGAGCCATGGCGCGGCACCCGCTCGCCGCACCGGCGTGAAGCGAGGAACCATCATGAAGCCAAACGACACGGACCGTCTCGATGCAGCGGGAGCCGCGCGCTTGCTCGACGCCGGCGCCGTCGCGAGCGCCCGGGCCGACGGCGCTGTTGACCATCGAGTATTGGCCTGGACGCAGTGCGGTATCGCGGCTGCGATGTTCATCTACATCAGCGCATTCCTGCTGCTGTTCGGCAACCAGACGCAGGAGGCTGTGTCGGGAGCAGCAGCTGGCGGCTATGCCTACGCCAACGTCTTACTCATTCCCTTTCTCGTACTCACGCAGCTGGTCATGGGAGTGCGCGATCGGGTGCGCGTTCTGCGCGCGCATCGGCCCTCCCTCGTCTTCACCCTGATTGGGCTGATTCCGTTCCTCGCTCTTGCCGTGCTGAGTGTTTTCGGCGTGAGCTATCCATGGGGCTTCAACCTCGTCGCTGCCGCCGCACCGGCCGTTATAATGGTCTGGTTGGGCCTGAAATCGGCCCGCCGAGCGGACCCGCCAGCTACGACGGTCGCACACACCGAACCGGGCCGGCCCGCCCGGATCATGACCGCGAGTCTCGGCCTCTATCTCGGACTCACCGGCATGCTCGCGGCCTTCAACTGGTTCGCCGTCACCGGGCTCGGCCTCATCATCGTATTGATCGTGCTGCTCGCCCTGTTCTCGTCCCGCTGGGGACTGCCCAGCCTCGGAGCCGCGTGGAGCACCCGCGAATGGACCGCCTACGCCGTCTCGTTCACCCTGCTGGTCACCCTGGCCGTGGTGCTCGCCCGCACCCCGTGGAACACGCCGCTGGTCGGCGTGTTCGGCGGCCTGCTCGTGGCTGCGCCGCTGGTGGTCGCGGCCGTTCGCGGCGCACGGTCATGACCGAACGGCGCCATCCGCGCCATGGGCTCGACGACGCGCTGCTGACCCCCCTGCGCTTCTCGCTCATGGCCGCGCTCGGGCCTGATGCCGAGATCGACTTCGCGACGCTGCGCCAGTTGCTCGAGACCGACGATTCGGCGCTCAGCAAGGCCATCGCGACCCTTAGGGCGGCGGGCTATGTTGGCGTGCGCAAGGGATACGTGGCCAACCGTCCGCGCACCTGGCTTCGGGCGACCCTAAGTGGCCGGGCAGCCATGCGCGTGCACGTCAGCGCCCTGCAGGCCATCGCCGGCGGGCTGACTACTTCGGCTGCATCCGAATCGCACCGTCAAGACGGATAGTTTCTCCATTGAGCATGGGATTCTCGATGATATGCCGCACCAGGAATGCGAACTCCTTTGGGTCGCCGAGCCGGGACGGATGCGGCACCTGGGCGCCGAGGGAGTCACGCACCGGCTGCGGCAGTCCCTGCAGCATGGGCGTGTCGAAGATGCCGGGTGCAATCGACATCACCCGAATCAGGCTCTGCGCGAATTCGCGAGCCAGCGGCAGGGTCATCGCTGCGACGCCGCCCTTGGACGCGGCATAGGCCGCCTGCCCGATCTGACCGTCGAATGCGGCGACCGAGGCCGTGTTCACGATGACGCCGCGTTCGGCGCCGCCCTGACGGTCAGGGACGCCCACGGGTTCGGTGCGCTGCATTGCGGCGGCGGCCAAGCGCACGACGTTGAAGGTACCGACGAGGTTGATACGGATGGCCCGCTCAAAGTCCTCGAGCGGCAGTGGGCCGTCGCGGCCGACCGTGCGAGCGCCGGGCGCGATACCGGCACAGTTGATCACGATGCGCAGCGGCCCCTGCGCCACTGCGGCGTCGACGGCACTCTGCACGTCGCCCGCGCTCGTGACGTCGCCGGCTACGAACCGGGCGCGGTCGCCCAGGGAGGCCGCGATTTGTTCGCCGGGCGCGCCTGGCAGATCGAGCAGCACCACGAAGGCCCCGGCCTCGTGCAGCGTGCGAACGCAGGCCAAGCCGAGGCCGGAGGCACCTCCGGTAATGAGGGCGGAGCATCCGTCAATCTGCATTAGAGCCTTTCCATCAAAGGTGTGACAATCGCGAAATCGCGCATTAGAGCCGCTCAATCAGGGTGGCATTGGCCATGCCGCCGCCCTCGCACATGGCCTGCAGGCCCCAACGACCGCCGGTCATTTCGAGGTGGTTGAGCAGGGTGCCAAGCAGTCGGGTGCCCGAGGAACCGAGCGCGTGGCCGAGGGCGATGGCACCGCCGCGCGGGTTGAGGCAGTCGGGATCAGCACCGGTCTCGCGCAGCCAGGCCAGCGGCACGCTCGCGAACGCCTCGTTGATCTCGTAGGCGTCGATGTCGTCGATGCCGAGGCCAGCCCGCGCGAGGATGCGCTGGGTCGCCGGAATCACGCCGGTCAGCATGAGCATCGGATCGCTTCCCACAACGGTGAAGCTATGGAAGCGGGCGCGGGGGTTCAGGCCGAGCTGCGCGGCCCGCTTGGCGCTCATAATCAGGGTCGCCGAGGCGCCGTCGGTGAGCGGGGACGAGTTGCCGGCCGTGACATGCCAGCCAAGCTTCGGAAACCGGGCGGCGAGCGCGTCGGTGCGATAGGCGGGGCGCAGGCCGGCGAGCCCGGCGTGCGAGGTGCCGGGGCGGATGGTTTCGTCCTCGCTGAAGACGCTGCCGTCTGGCCGGGTGACGGCCACGATTTCGCCACTGAAGTCGCCTCGTTCGGCGGCCGCTGCGGCGAGCCGGTGCGAGCGGGCCGCGTAGTTGTCGAGGGCGTCGCGGCCGAGATTCCATTTCTGGTTGATGAGCTCTGCGGACACTCCCTGGTTGACCAGGCCGTCGGGGTAACGCTCGTGCATGAGGGTGCCGAACGGGTCCTGTCCGCCGGCCGTGGAACCGAGCGGCACCCGGCTCATCGATTCAACGCCGCAGGCGATGACGACGTCGGCGTTGCCGCTCATCACGGCCTGGGCGGCAAAGGTGGCGGCCTGCTGGCTGGACCCGCACTGGCGGTCGATGGTGGTGCCGGGTACGGTGTGCGGAAATCCGGCGCTGAGCAGGGCGGTGCGGGTAACGTTGTTCCCCTGTTCTCCGGCCTGGCTGACGCAGCCGCCGATGACGTCGTCGATCAGTGCCGGGTCGAGGTTGTTACGGTTGACCAGTTCGTGCAGCACGGTGGCCAGGAGGTCGGCCGGATGGATGCCGTCGAGGGCTCCCCCGGGCTTACCCCGGCCCGAGGGGGTGCGCAGAACATCGATGATGACAGCCTCATTGCTCATGACCCCAGCCTAGGCCCGCTCGGCGGGCGCGTGCCCACCGGCCGGTGAGCGGATGCCCGCCGAGCGTTCCCCGGACAGCGCCCACATCGCGACGGCGCTCGCTGCGGCGACGTTGAGCGAGTCGATGCCGTGCTTCATCGGAATCTGCACGACGCTGTCCGACGCGGCGAGCGCCTCGGGCGTGAGCCCCTCCCCCTCGGCGCCGAGCAGCAGGGCCAGGCGCTCGTGGCTGGTGCCGTCGAAGTCGCGCAGGCTGACCGCATCAGGCGTCAGCGCGAGGGCGGCCAGGTGAAAACCATGCCGGGTGAGCAAGGCGCGGGTGTCGGTCCAGTCCCCGACGCGGGTCCACGGCACCTGCAGCACCGTGCCCATCGACACGCGAATGGCGCGGCGGTAGAACGGGTCGGAGCAGCGCGGTGTGACCAGAATTGCGTCCGCTCCAATGGCACCGGCCGAGCGGAAGATGGCGCCGACGTTGGTCGGGTCCGAGACGTTTTCGAGGATCACGATGCGGCGCGCACCGGCTAGCAGGGTGTCGGCGCTGGGCAGCGCGGGCCGGTTCATCGACGCGATCAGGCCGCGATGCAGAATGTACCCGGTGAGGTCGGCGAGCATTTCTCCTGGGCCGACGAACACCGGAACCTCGGCCGCGTAGTCGCCGAGCACCGCGAGTGCTTCATCAGCCGTATTGCCGAGCGCCAGCACCGACCGCGGAATGTGACCTGCGCGCAGCGCGCGCTCAAGCACAAGGGCCGATTCGGCGATGTAGAGGCCGTGCTCGGTGCCGCGGGCCTTCTTGAGCGCGACATCGGTGAGGTGGGCGAAGTCGACCAGTCGCGGGTCGCTCAGCTCGTCGATCGCGATCAGGGGCATCCGCAAAGTCTAGTGAAAGGCAGAACTCCCGCAGGCCGAAGCCTGCGGGAGTTCTGCTGCACGTGTGGCTCGGATTACTTCGTGGCCACCGTCTGCACGGCGAGCGCGAGGGTACCGTCGGCGAGACTGCCCCAGGCGTAGACGATCGTGTTGGTTCTCTTGGCGATGACCACATCGGCCGGGCCGATGAGCGCTGCGGTCGTTCCGGCAGCGGCAACCGCAGCCGAGATGGTGCCGACCGGCAGCACGAGCACTGACTCGTTCGGATTGGTCAGGCCGGTGATGGCCGGGGCGCCGTTGGCCAGCACGTCCACGGCGGGTGCGGCCGCGACGTGACGAACCGTGAGCCGACCCTGGCCGGCGCCGGGCGCCGAGGTGTCGTTGGTGAACAGGGTAGCGGTCGGAACTCCGGCCTCACTCAGGTGGGCGACAGCCGTGTAGTTCATACCGGACGCAACCACGAGGTCGACCGGGCCGATCACCGGAGCGCTCGCGTCGACGGCATCCGCTGCGGTGATGGCGAGGGTGTAGCTGCCGGCCGGAATGCGGAACGTCTTGGTGAGGGTGCCGGGTTCGAAGTCGTTGATGACCTTGGTGTTGTCGACATACACGTCGACGACGACACCCGGAATGGCGTGCAGCACCGAAACGGATGCCGGCGCTGCGGCCCGCGTGCGCACCGTCTGCACGAACAATGCGAGGTTGCTGTCGGCGAGACTCCCCCACGCATAGACGATGGTGTTGGTGCGCGGGGCGATCGTGACGTCGGCCGGGCCGAGCAGCGGCGCGGTGGTTCCGGCGGCGGCAACGACGGCGCTGATTGAGCCGACCGGCAGGTCGAGCACGGCCTGCGACGGATTGGTCAGGCCGGCGACGGCGACCGCGCCGTTCGCGAGCACGTCGACGGCGGGTGCGGCCGCAACGTGCCGCACTGTGAGGCGACCCTGCCCGGGCGCCAACGGCGTGGTGTCGTCGTTGAACAGGGTGGCGGTGGGGAGGCCGGCGTCACTCAGGTGGGCCACGGCCGTGAAGCTTCGATTGGCCGTGACCGTCACGGTGGTTGAACCACTGATCGCAATCGCGGGCAGCGGAACGCCGTTCGCGCCCACGCCCACCTCGAGCGGGTTCGACGCGGAGATGTCGACGGTGTGGGTGCCGGCCGCGATCTTCAGCGGGCCGAGCAGGGTTCCCGGCATGAAGTCGTCGACGACGACGCGGCCGTCGACCGAGATGTCGAGGGAGAGCCCGGGAATGGCGTGCAGCACCGAGACGGATGCCGTACCCGGCGAAGCGGATGCTGCCGGCACGGCCGCCTGCGCCGGCGCGAGCCCGGCGAGGGCGACGAGAAGGCCGGCGGAGATTCCGACGGCGAGGGACTTGCGCATTGCTACCTCCAGTGGGTCGTTACGGAAGGCGGCTGTGCCTTCCTGGTAACAACTTCTCCGGCCGGGCGCGTTTCGGATGCACCGGCAGCAAGTATTTCGCAATCAGAGTCTGTGCAGCGCTCCGCGCACGATCGAGTCGCCGGAGTGGGCCGGGTCGCCGTCGGCGGGTTCGGCCGACACGTCGACCAGCGGGTACTGGGTGAGGTCGACGCTCGCCGGGATGGTGAAGCGGCCGGTGGAACCGTCGAGGAAACCGATGCTGACCAGGCCGGAGGCATCCGCTTTGAGCAGCCAGACCTCGCGCAGGCCCGAGCCCGGGATGGCTGCCGCGTCGAGGTCAACCACAACCGAGCGGCGGCCGTCGGCGGCCTGCTCGACCCGGGCCGAGCCGCTCGCGGTCCAGCCGGGCAGGGCGTCCAGGGATGCTTCGGCCACGACCTGCTCGGGCGGCGGGCCGGTGGTACTCGCGACACCGATGGCGATGCCGCCGACCAGGCCGATCACGCCGGCGGCCGCCGCGAACGGCACCCAGCGGCGGCGGGGCAGCAGCCGAACCGGTGCTGGCGCGCTCAACGATTCGGGCGTCGATTCGACCGGCAGGGACGCGACGACCGGCGAAGCGGATGCGCGGGGCGGGGGCGCAGCATCCATCAACTCAGGGGTGTTCGCGAACGACGGCGGTCTGCGCACAGCATCGCTCAGCCCCAGCTCGGCATGGATGCCCGCCCAGACCCCCGCCGGCGGCGTGAGCAGCGGATCGGACCCGGCGGCACGACCGAGTTGCACGACCTGCCGCAGGGAGAGGTACTCCTCCGCGCACTCGGCGCAGGCAGCGAGGTGGGCACGCTCGCCGGCGCTCGCGCCCTGTTCGGTCAGAGCGAGCAGGTGCAAGTCGTCCGCGGCGATGTGGGCGCAATCAATAGGAGTCATCGGACACCTCCAGCCGGGTGCGGAGGCGGGTCAGGCTGCGCCGCATGTGGCTCTTGACCGTGCCGAGCGGCAGCCCGAGACTGTCGGCGATCTGCACCTGGGTGAGATCGTCGAAAAAGGCCAGGCGCATCACCTGCCGTGGCACCGGTTCGAGCCGGTCGATTTCGTCGCCGACCAGCACCCGGTTGACCACGCTCACGCTGTCGTCGACCCGATGGGCGGGGATGGTCGCCGCGATGGACTCTTCTAGCCGTCGCTGTCGGCTACGGGCCTCGTGGGTGTCGGCGACCACATGCCTCGTGATTCCGATCAACCAGGCCGGCAGGCGGGAACGGGCCGGGTCGAACCCGGATCGCCCCCGCCAGGCGGCAATGAACACCTTCTGGGTGACGTCCTCGGCGTCAGCCGCATTGGCGAGGGAGCGCACGGCGATCGTGAAGACCAGGGCCGAACAGCGCGCGTAAGCCGCAGCGAGGGCACGCTCATCACCGTCCTGAAAGGCGCGGGCCAGAGCCGCGTCATCGTCGGTGGGTGCGCTCACGTGAGTGTGGGTCCTTCGGGCCGAAACACGAACCGGGCAGGGGCGCTTCGGCCGGACACTCCGGGTGTCAACCTCCGCGCGCACCAGCATAGTGAGTTTCCTTCGACTCGGTTGCGGTACCCGCTCGAGCAAAGGGGCCACAGCAGCAAACCCGACGTCGCTTGCTGTGGCCCTTCCCGGGGCGGGAAACCACTTACTCCTTTATTTCTCTCCTCGAGGGCGAAACGGATGCACCCTGCCGCAGCTCACGGCTCTACGGCGTCGGCGTGAGCGTGTACTTCGTCGAGAGATACTCCTGGATTCCCTCGAGCCCGCCCTCGCGGCCGAGGCCGGACTGCTTGACGCCGCCGAACGGTGCGGCGGCGTTGGAGACGACGCCGGTGTTCAGGCCCATCATGCCGGTCTGTAGCTTCTCGATCATGCGCTGGCCGCGCGCGAGATCGGTCGTGAACACATAACTGATCAAGCCGAACTCGGTGTCGTTGGCGAGGCGCACGGCATCCGCTTCGTCGGTGAACGTGCTGATTGCCAGCACAGGGCCGAAGATTTCGTCGCGCAGAATAACGCTGCCGGCCTTGACGTCGGTCAGTACCGTGGGCGCATAGAAGGTTCCCTCGCGCTCGATGGCGGCGCCGCCGGTAAGCAGGGTCGCGCCACGGGTGAGGGCGTCTTGCACCAGGGAATCGGCCTTGGCGACGGCCTTGCCATCGATCAGCGGGCCGATGGTGATGCCGGCCTCTGTGCCACGGCCGATCTGGAACGCTTCAACGCGTTCGGTGATGCGGCGGGCGAATTCGGCGGCGACGGACTCGTGCACGATGAAGCGGTTGGCCGCTGTGCAGGCCTGGCCGATGTTGCGGAACTTGGCGATGAGCGCGCCATCGACGGCCTTGTCGAGGTCGGCGTCGGCGAAGACGACGAACGGTGCATTGCCGCCGAGCTCCATCGAGGTGCGCAGCACGTTCTCGGCGGAGAGCTTGATCAGCGACTTGCCGACCGCGGTCGACCCGGTGAAGCTGAGCTTGCGAAGGCGCGGGTCGGCGATGATCGGTTCGGACACCGCGCCGGACTGCGACGTCGTGATGACGTTGACGACGCCCGCGGGTAGGCCAGCCTCTTCGAGCAGGGCCACGAAGTGCAGGGTGGTTAGCGGGGTGAGCGCGGCCGGCTTGACGACGACGGTACAGCCGGCGGCGAGCGCCGGGGCAATTTTGCGCGTCGCCATGGCGAGCGGAAAGTTCCACGGGGTGATCAGAAAGCACGGGCCCACCGGATGCTGGGTGACGATCATACGACCGGTGCCCTCGGGGTTGGTGCCGTAGCGGCCGCTGATGCGCACCGCTTCTTCGCTGAACCAGCGCAGGAATTCGCCGCCGTAGGCGACCTCGCCGAGCGCCTCGGGCAGCGGCTTGCCCATTTCGATGGTCATGAGCAGAGCGAACTCCTGCTTGCGTTCCTGCAGCAGGTCGAAGGCGCGGCGCAGAATTTCACCCCGCACCCGGGCCGGCGTCGCAGCCCAGTCGGCCTGGGCGGCGTCGGCGGCGTCGAGGGCTGCAGTGCCGTCGGCCACACTCGCGTCGGCGATGGTCTTGATGACGCGGCCGGTGGCCGGGTCAGTGACATTGAGGGTGCGGCCGCCGGTGGCGGCGACCCACTTGCCGTTGATGTAGAGCTGGTTCGGGACGCGAGCGAGCAGCTCGGATTCGTTCGTTGGCGCTTCGGTAACAACCGTCATTGCATCTCCCAATACTTTGTCTGCCCGTCTATCTGACGGTAATAGCCTAGCTGCGCCCACCAACAGGGGCGCTGAGCGCTTGTGGTTCAGCTGAACATCACGGGAACGATCATGCTGGCGTGGTGCGCGGCCACGCTACGCGCGACCCTTATGGCCGGCTTGTCGACCGGCGCACGGTTGGGGCGTAACGGCGCACCCTCACGCTGAAGAAGGGGTTGCATCTTTCGAGTGATCGTATATGATTTCAAATACACACGCAGCGCCGCGAGAGGACATCACATGCAGAACCCCGCACCATTCACCGGCACCCCCGGCACGGTGATCGCCCTGCACCTCAACTATCCCTCCCGCATTGCCCAGCGCGGTCGCACGCCGGAGCAGCCGTCGTACTTTCTGAAGCCCGGCAGCTCGGTGAGCGCCTCCGGCATCCCGATCGAACGCCCGGCCGGCACCGAACTGCTGGCCTTCGAGGGCGAGATCGCCCTGATCATCGGCCGCAGCATCCGTCGGGTAACTCCAGAGCAAGGCTGGGCGGCCGTCTCCGGCGTCACCGCCGCCAACGATTTCGGTGTCTACGACCTGCGCTACGCCGACAAGGGCTCGAATCTGAAGTCCAAGGGCGGCGACGGCTTCACCCCGCTCGGCCCGAACGTGATCAACGCCACGGACATTCAACCGGATGCCCTCCGGGTGCGCACCTGGGTCAATGGCGCGTTGGTGCAGGACGACACCACGGCGCAACTGGCCTTTGGGTTCGGCCGTCTGGTCGCCGACCTCTCCCAGCTGATGACACTCGAACCGGGCGACGTGATTCTCACCGGAACCCCCGCCGGTTCCTCCGTCGTGCAGCCCGGCGACGTGGTCGAGGTCGAAGTGGATGCCCCCACCGCGCCCGGCGCGCCGAGCACCGGTCGACTGGTCACGCCCGTCGTCGCCGGCATTGTCGCGATGGCCGAATACGGCGCCGGCCCGAAGATCGACGATCTGCAACGGGCCGAGGCGTGGGGATCAGCGGAGGCCGCCGGGCTGCCCACGAAGACACTTCTGACCGATGAGCTCAAGGCGAAAATCAACTCGGTCGGCACCGCCACGCTCAGCTCCCAGCTGCGCAAACGCGGTCTGAATAACGTCTCAATCGACGGGCTGCAGTCCACTCGTCCGAGCGAACGTTTGGTCGGTCTCGCTCGCACCCTGCGGTTCATTCCCAACCGGGAAGACCTCTTCATCTCTCATGGCGGCGGCTACAACGCCCAAAAGCGCGCCTTCGACTCCCTCCGCCCCGACGATGTGCTCGTGATCGAGGCCCGCGGCGAGACCGGCACCGGCACCGTCGGCGACATCCTCGCCCTCCGCGCCCAGGTGAACGGCGCGGCCGGCTTGGTGACGGATGGCGGGGTGCGCGACGTCGCCGCCGTCACCGCCCTTAAAATTCCCACCTACTTCGCCAACGCGCATCCTGCCGTTCTCGGCCGCAAGCATGTGCCGTGGGACACCGACCTCACCATCGCCTGCGGCGGCGCGGCCGTGCAGCCGGGCGATGTGATCGTCGGCGACGCCGACGGCATCCTCGTGATTCCGCCGCACCTGATCGAGGAGGTCGTCGCCGACGCCATCGAGCAGGAGCGCGAGGAAACCTTCATCGCCGAGATGGTCGCCGCCGGCGAGGGCGTCGACGGGCTGTACCCGATGAACGCGAAGTGGAAGGGACGGTACCAGCAATGGCTGCAGTAACAGCGCCGTCGGTCAGCAAGTCGCAACTCGCCTATCAGTGGGTGAAGGCGCGCATCTCCGATGGAACCTTCACGCCGGGCTACCGCCTGGTGCTGGGCGCAATCGGCAAGGAGCTCGGTGTCAGCGTCGTCCCGGTGCGGGAGGCGATTCGTCGCCTCGAAGCGGAGGGGCTGGTCACCTTCGAGCGCAACGTCGGCGCGCAGGTCGCCATGCTCGAGGAGACCGAATATCTCTACACGATGCAGACCCTGAGTGTCGTCGAGGGGGTCGCGACCGCGCTGTCGGCACCGTTCATCACCGCCGCCGACATCGAACGCGCCCGCTCGGTCAACCAGGCAATGGCCGCCTCCCTCGAAGACTTGAACCCACACCGGTTCACCGAACTGAACCTCGACTTTCACTCGATCCTGTTCGAGAACTGCCCGAACCCGCACATCCTCGACCTCGTGCACCGCGGATGGAACCGCATGAAAGTGCTGCGCGACTCGACCTTCAGCTTTGTGCCCGGCCGCGCCCGCGACTCCGTTGCGGAGCACGAAAACCTGCTGCAGCTGATCGAGTCGGGCTCCGACGCGCTCACGCTCGAGCTGGCCGCGCGCGCACACCGCACCGGCACACTGGATGCCTTCCTCGATTACCAGAAATCGCATCACCCCCACTCAGCCCCCGAACCGTCCCCGAGAAAGAGAGCCTGACGATGACGCAGACGTCTGTCCAGACCACGCACTACGTCCCCGCCGACCTGCCCACCAGCATCCGTCATTTCATCGGTGGAAAATTTGTCGACAGTGTCGGCGGCGAAACCTTCGACGTGCTCGATCCGGTGTCGAACCAGACCTACGCCACCGCGGCCGCCGGCCAGCAGGCCGACATCGATCTGGCCGTCGCCGCCGCCAAGGACGCCTTCGATAACGGACCCTGGCCGCGTATGCTGCCCCGCGCCCGCGCCCGGGTGCTGCACGCGATCGCCGACGCCGTCGAGGCGCAGGACGCCCGGCTCGCCGAACTCGAAACCTTCGACACCGGCCTGCCGATCACCCAGGCACTCGGCCAGGCGCAGCGCGCGGCCGAGAACTTTCGCTTCTTCGCCGACCTGATCGTGGCGCAGGCCGACGACACCTACAAGGTGCCAGGCCGCCAGATCAACTACGTCAACCGCAAGCCGGTCGGCGTGGCCGGGCTGATCACCCCGTGGAACACCCCGTTCATGCTCGAAAGCTGGAAGCTCGCACCCGCGCTCGCCTCCGGCTGCACCGTCGTGCTGAAACCGGCCGAATTCACGCCGCTGTCGGCGAGCCTCTGGGCCGAGATCTTCCGCACGGCCGGGGTGCCCGACGGCGTCTTCAACCTGGTCAACGGCATCGGTGAGGAGGCCGGCGATGCGCTGGTCAAGCATCCGGATGTGCCCCTCATCTCCTTCACCGGCGAGACCACGACCGGCCAGACCATCTACCGCAACTGCGCCGCGAACCTCAAGGGCATGTCGATGGAGCTCGGCGGCAAGTCGCCCGCCGTCGTCTTTGCCGACGCCGACCTCGACGCCGCGATCGACTCCACCCTGTTCGGCGTGTTCTCACTCAACGGCGAGCGCTGCACCGCGTCGAGCCGCATCCTGGTTGAGCGCTCCATCTACGACGACTTCTGCGCCCGCTATGCGGCCCGCGCCCAGGCAATCGTGGTCGGCGACCCGCACGACCCGAAGACCGAGGTCGGCGCGCTCGTGCACCCCGAGCACTACGCGAAGGTCATGAGCTATGTCGAAATCGGCAAGACCGAGGGTCGGCTGCTGGCCGGCGGCGGCCGCCCCGAAGGGCTGGCCGATGGCAACTACGTCTCCCCCACGGTCTTCGCGGATGTCGCGCCGACCGCCCGCATCTTTCAGGAGGAGATTTTCGGCCCGGTCGTGGCCATCACCCCCTTCGAAACGGATGCCGAAGCGCTCGCCCTGGCCAATGGCGTGAAGTACGGGCTGGCTGCGTACATCTGGACCACTAACCTCGTTCGCGCCCACAACTTCGCCCAGGCGGTCGATGCCGGAATGGTGTGGCTGAACTCGCACAACGTACGCGACCTGCGCACCCCGTTCGGCGGCGTCAAAGCCTCCGGCCTCGGGCACGAGGGCGGCTACCGGTCGATCGACTTCTACACCGACTCACAGGCCGTGCACATCACACTCGCCCCCGTGCACACGCCCCGCTTCGGCGGCAACTAGTCCCGCCCCACCCAGGGACGGGGCCCGTTTATAAACTGGGCCCGCGTTCATAAGGTGGGCCCGGCCGCAGGACCAGCGCTGGCGGTCTTGATAGCCAGCCCCACGCATCCACTGTAGAAACCTCAACGAGGAGAACCCCATGACACTCAGCCCGATCCCCACCCCCACCGCAACCCCGCCCGACATCCTGCGCTGCGCCTACATGGACATCGTCGTGACCGACCTGGCCCGCTCCCGCGAGTTCTACGTCGACATTCTCGGCCTCGTCGTCACCGAGGAGAGCGACACCGAGATCTACCTGCGCAGCTTCGAAGAATTCATCCACCACAATCTCGTGCTGCGCCAGGGGCCCATTGCCGCCGTCGCCGCGATGGCGTTCCGGGTGCGCAGCCCCGAAGACGTCGACCTCGCCGAGGCCTACTATAAGGAGCTCGGCTGCCGTACCGAACGCCGCACCGAGGGCTTTGTCAAGGGAATCGGCGACAGCGTGCGCGTCGAAGACCCGCTCGGCTTCCCCTACGAATTCTTCTTCGCCACCACCCACGTTGAACGCCTCGCCTGGCGCTACGACCTGCAGGGCCCGGGCGCGCTGGTGCGCCTCGACCACTTCAACCAGGTCACCCCCGACGTCGGCCGCGGCCGCAAATACCTCGAAGACCTGGGCTTTCGCGTCACCGAAGATATCCAGGACTCCGACGGCGTCACCTACGCCGCCTGGATGCGCCGCAAGGACACCGTGCACGATACTGCGCTCACCGGTGGAAACGGGCCGCGCATGCACCACATTGCGTTCTCGACCCACGAGAAGCACAACATCATCTACATCTGCGACAAGCTCGGGGCTCTCCGCAAGAGCGACCTGATCGAGCGGGGACCGGGCCGCCACGGCGTCTCAAACGCGTTCTACCTGTACCTGTGCGACCCCGATGGCCACCGCGTCGAGATCTACACGCAGGACTACTACACCGGCGACCCCGACAACCCCGTCGTCACCTGGGACGTGCACGACAACCAGCGCCGCGACTGGTGGGGCAACCCCGTCGTGCCGAGCTGGTACACGGATGCCTCGCTCGTGCTCGACCTCGACGGCAATCCGCAACCGGTCATCGAGCGTACCGAATCCAGCGAAATGGCCGTCACCGTCGGCGCCGACGGCTTCTCGTACACCCGCAAAGACGACGAGCTCGCCGGCTTCAAACTCGGCACGACCCTCTAGAGAGCAGCGCGCATGCTTGACCAGTCAGTCATTGAAGAGATCGCCGACGAACTCATCGCGGCCGGCCGAACCCGGTCAAC
The DNA here is from genome assembly GCF_004403505.1 of Cryobacterium sp. TMT1-2-2. NCBI lineage: Bacteria > Bacillati > Actinomycetota > Actinomycetes > Micrococcales > Microbacteriaceae > Cryobacterium > Cryobacterium sp. TMT1-2-2. Next base: position 148,351 of record NZ_SOGS01000016.1, read on the forward strand.
GGTTCCGTTGCTGACCACCCGCTACCCCGGCATGACCGTCGAAGACGCCTACGCCGTGCAGAGCCTGTGCAAGGAACGCGGCATCGCGGCCGGCCGCCGGCTGGTCGGCCGCAAGATCGGTCTGACCTCCAAGGTCATGCAGGTTGCGACCGGCATCACCGAGCCCGACTACGGTGTGATCTTCGCGGACGAGATCTACGAAAATGGAACGAGCATCCGCTTCGACAGTTTCTCGAACGTACGCATCGAGGTCGAGCTCGCGTTCGTGCTCGGCAAGCCGTTGTCCGGGCCGAACTGCACCCTGTTCGATGTGCTGGACGCCACGGACTACGTGGTTCCGGCGCTCGAGATTCTCAGCTCGCGCATCGAGATGCCCGGTCGCACCATCGTCGACACCATCTCCGACAACGCGGCGATGGGCGGCATGGTGCTGGGCGGCACGCCGGTGAAGGTCGGCGACGTGGACCTGCGCTGGGTGTCTGCGCTGCTCTACCGCAACCAGACCATCGAAGAATCGGGGGTGGCCGCGGCCGTGCTGAACCACCCCGCCGCCGGCGTCTACTGGCTGGCGAACAAGCTCGCCCAGCACGGCACCAGCCTCGAGGCCGGGGAGATCATCCTGGCCGGTTCGTTCACCCGCCCGATGTGGGTGGAGCAGGGCGACACCGTGCACGCCGACTATGGACCCCTGGGAGCAATCACATGCCGATTCGAGTAGCCGCAGAGCCGACCTTCCGCGACGTTCTCGCGGGCTCCGATCGTGCGCAGGTCGGCATGTGGGTGTGCTCCGGCAGCCCACTCATGGCCGAAATCTGCGCCGGCAGCGGCCTCGACTGGCTTCTGATCGACACCGAACACAGCCCCAACGGACTGGAGTCGACCCTCAGCCAGCTGCAGGCCGTGCACGGCTACCCGATCGTGCCGTTGGTGCGCGCTCCGACCGGCGAGCGCGTCATCGTGAAGCAACTGCTCGACCTCGGCGCGCAGAACCTGCTCATTCCCATGATCGACACGGCCGAGCAGGCCCGCGAGATGGTGGCCGCCGTGCGCTATCCGCCACACGGGGTTCGCGGCGTCGGCAGCGCCCTCGCCAGGGCCTCCCGGTGGAACCGCATCGACGATTACCTGGCACGCGCCAACGAGACGATCGCACTGTTCGTGCAGATCGAGACGACGGATGCCGTGGCCAACGTTTCCGAGATCGCCGCCGTCGACGGCATCGACGGCCTGTTCATCGGCCCGTCCGACCTCGCCGCCTCGATGGGCCTGCTCGGCCAGCAGGACCATCCCGACGTCGTCGCCTCAGCCCTGCGCTGCATTCGCGCCGTAACGGCGCTCGGCAAACCCGTGGGAGTGAATGCCTTCGCTCCGGCCACCGCCGAGCGCTATCTGGCGGCCGGCGCCAGTTTCGTGCTTGTGGGTGCCGACGTGGCCATCCTCGCCCGGGCTTCGGAGAAGCTCGCCGCCACGTTCATCCGGCCCGACACGGAGTCGGCGGATGAGGCCGGTCAGCGGCCGAGTTATTGACCGACTGCGAGAATAAGAGGGTGTCGATTCCTGAATTCACCGAGACCGGCGGCAGCAGTACGAGAGCAAATGCGCCGGCGCCTTCGCCCCGCGCGCCCGCCGCCCACTCGCAAACCCTGTCGCGCGGCATCCGGGTGCTGGAGATTCTCGCCGAAACCGACGAGCCGATGACCATCGTCGCTCTTGCCGCCGCCCTCGACGTGCATCGTTCGATCGCGTATCGCATCCTGCGCACGCTGGAAGATCATGGCCTCGTCCTTCGCGACTCGGCCGGACTGGTACGGCTCGGTGCGCGTCTGGCGGCCCTGGCCCGCGGGGTGTCCCGCGACCTGCAGGCGGCGGCGCTGCCGGTGCTCACCCGCATCGCCAATGATCTCGGTATGACCGCGTTCGTCGCCGTGCTCGACCAGGGCGAAGTGGTCACTCTGGTCAGCGTCGAGTCGCGGCAGGCCCACGCGACGGTCGCGCAACGGCCAGGCACGCGGCATCCGCTGCACATGGGCGCACCGGGAATCGCCATCCAATCCGGCCTGAACGCCGCCCAGTGGTCCGCGCTCGGCCACGCCGAAACCCGGCGCAGCGAGGCCGGCGAGGTCGCAGCTCTCGGCTATGCCTCCAGCCACGACGAGGTCATTCCCGGCCTGTCGTCGATCGCCGTGCCACTGGCCGTTCCCGGGGAATCACCCGCCTCTCTCGCCGTCGTCTACATCTCGAGTCTGCACTCCCCCACCGACATTGGCGCTGTACTCGCCGAGGCCGCGCGCACGATCGTCGCCGAGCTGCGCTGACCACCCTGGAACGACTACCGCCGGCGATCAGCACGCCGAGTGGGGTGCGAGCCCGTATCACGGCGGATTTCTGGGAGGACATTCCCTTCAAACTAACGCGCAGCACCCGGCATGCTTCAGCACAACCCCGAACAGCGCACACTCCGGTGTACCGGCACCCGCGAAAATAACAATACTGACCAAAAGGTAGGTAATCCTTGATTTTCCTGCCATACTGCCCCAGTGCCGGTTTTTCTCCGCACGATCCACACACTTTGCAGCAGCACCCGACCCAGCACCGCAGTGAGATACGAGGGAGTATTCCATGGCTTTAACGACCGAGCGCACGCAGGCAACCAGCGCTAAACGGAACGAAGAACGGCGGGTACTCGCCGGCACAATGGTGGGTACCACCATCGAGTGGTACGACTTCTTCATCTACGCCCAGGCCGCGGGCCTCGTTCTGGCCGGCCTGTTCTTCGCCCCGCTCGCCGGCGAAAATGCTGGCCTCGCGCAGCTGATCTCCTGGGCCACGCTCGGCATCAGTTTTCTGTTCCGACCGCTCGGCGCGATCGTCGCCGGCCACCTCGGCGACCGGATCGGCCGCAAGGCAATGCTGGTCTTCACTCTCGTCATGATGGGCGCGGCCACCGCCCTCATCGGCCTGCTGCCGACCTTCGACCAGATCGGCGTCTGGGCGCCCCTCCTCCTCATCGTGCTGCGTATCCTGCAGGGCTTCTCGGCCGGCGGCGAATGGGGTGGTGCCGCGCTCATGAGCGTCGAGCACGCACCGATCCAAAAGCGCGGATTCTTCGGCGCTTACCCGCAGATCGGTGTTCCGGTCGGCCTCATCCTCGCCACCGGCGTCATGATCGCCGTGACCACCTCGATGAGCGAGGAAGCGTTCCTCAGCTGGGGCTGGCGCATCCCGTTCCTGGTTTCCGTGCTGCTCATCGTTGTCGGCTGGGTCATCCGCCGCGCTGTCGCCGAGAGCCCGGTCTTCAAGGAAATGCAGACCCGCAAAAAAGAGTCCGCAGCACCGCTCAAGCAGCTGTTCAAGAACCACTCTCGTCAGGTCATCCTCACCGCACTCATCTTCATCGCCAACAACGCGGCCGGCTACATGCTCATCGCATTCTTCAGCTCCTACGCCACCAAGCCCGCCGAGGCCGGCGGACTCGGCATGGAGCGCACCCCGGTTCTCATCGCGAGCACCGTTGCGGCCGTGTTCTGGCTCGCGTCAACCATGGCCGGCGGCATCCTCTCAGACAAAATCGGCCGAGTGCGCACCTTTCAGATCGGCTACGCGTTTCTCTTCATCTGGGCAATCCCGATGTTCCTGCTCATCGACACCGGCGACATCGTCTGGTTCGCGCTCTCGCTCATCATTCTGGCGAGCGGACTCGGCCTCTCCTACGGCCCACAGGCCGCCCTCTACGCCGAAATGTTCCCGGCCCAGGTGCGCTACTCCGGCGTGTCGATCGGTTACGCCCTCGGCGCGATTCTCGGTGGAGCCTTCGCCCCGCTGATCGCCCAGCTGCTGCTCGATCAGACCGGCCAGTCCGTCTCGATCGGCGTCTATCTCATGGTGCTCGCCGCGATCTCCTTTGTCGCGGTGACCCTCGTGAAGGAGACCCGCGGGGTTCCGCTGGGCGTCAGCACCCACGAGTAACCACCCGTTCATCCTGACCGTGCCGCCCGGGTTTCATCCCGGGCGGCACGGTGTATTTCGGGTTAGACCCGCACCCCGGCATCCTCCTCGTGGCGCTTCACCCGGCGGCTCGAATCGATCAGAAAGGTCGCCACCTTTTCACCGATGATCATGGACGGAGCGTTCGCGTTCCCCGTGGTCACCGTCGGCATGATGGACGCGTCGGCAACCATCAGCCCCGCCAACCCGTGCACGCGCAGATCTGGTGCGACGACGGCCATCGGGTCCACGCCCATTTTGCAGGTACCGACCCGGTGGTGGTACGTGATCGCGGTGCGACGCACGTACGCCTCAATGTCGTCGGCCGGCACCCGGGGACCGGGGTAGACCTCCTCGGCACCCCCCTCTTCGGCGAGCGCCGCCTGTCGGCCCACTTCCCCGACCTCGGCGACCGGTTTTCGCTCACTCCCGGCAGGTCGAACACCACGGGGATGCCGAGGGCCTCGAGGTCACGAGCGGGTCCGATGCCCGAATGCAACAGAATGCGCGGGGAATCCAAGGCGCCTCCGGCCAGCACAACGTCGCCGCCGCAGAGTACAGCATCCTGAATCGGGTGTTTGGGATAATCCGTCGTGACATCCAGCAGGCCGCCGACACCGCGAGTAGCCGATGCTGGTCCGTCGCAGTTCTCCAGTCGCTGGCAGATCGGCAGTACGTCATTCCAATCCCAACCTGGATTACCCTGGGCTTCCCACTGGTCGAAATCGTGGGCCGCACCGCGCACGTAGATCGACGCGTTGAGGGAGAGCGATCCCCCGAGCGCCCGACCTCGGGGCCAGTGCAGCCGACGCTCGAAGGCTTGCTTTTGCGGAGTGGTGAAGTACCCCCAGTCGTCCGGGCTCAGCCACAACTCGCCCTGGCGGCGTTTCGCTTCTCGCCAACGGCACCCGTCCGGCAAACGCGCGCGTAATCCCAGTGAGTAGGGGTGGCGGGCCAGGTCGGGGTATCGTCGGTGGATGCCGAACCTGCCCTCTGACCCGGACAACATCACCGATCTGGCCGCGTTCCGCGCGCAGGCTGCGTACCGGATTGCTGCCGACGACCACGACGCCAGTGTGCAATCCGTGCCCACCGACCTCTCCTGGGGTGACCGAGGCACGAAACCCCTTCCACTACACCCGGTGACCGCCGGGCCAACGCAATTTCGCCTGCGCGTTGACTTGGTCGGCACGACGTCGCCGCTCTGGCGAAAGCTGGTCGTTCCGGCCCACCTCACCCTCGATGTGCTGCACGACGTCTTGCAGGTGGCCTTCGGCTTCACCAATAGCCACCTGCACCGATTCGCGCTCACCCACGACCCGCTCGGCCGCGAGTTCGAGGGTATCCTCACTCCGTTCGATGTGACCGAAGGTGACATCGGCATTCTCGAGAGCGAGGTGCGCGTCGACCAGCTGTTGACTGCTCCTGGCGACACCCTCCTCTATACCTATGATTTCGGCGACGACTGGGAGCACCTGCTCACCCTGGAGTCCGTCGAGCCGCAAGCGGATGCCTCGACTGCGGCTCGCTGCGTCGCCGGAGCGCGCCAGGGGCCTGCCGAAGACGTAGGCGGAGTGAATGGCTGGGAGGAAGTGCTCGCGCTGGTTGCCGATGGTCCGGGCCACGGGTACCCGGAGCAGTGGGAGACCGTGCGTTTTCTTGGTCTGACCGGTTTCGTCGACGAGATCGACCTCGACAGCATCAATCGTGGTCTGGACCGCCTGGCGGGTTCGACAGCCGCCCTGGACTGGTTGCGCGCCCAGCCGGTTGGCCCGAAGGGGCCGTCGGCGCTCGCCCTTCTTGTGGCAGGTCAAAGCCCTGGAGCGCAGCAGGTTCTCGCGGGCTATTTGGCCGCCGCGGACGTGTCGCTGCCGATCGACCTCGGCGAGGCAGAAGCGGCCACGGCAGTGATCCGCACGTTTCTCGGGCTGGTGGGCGACGGCATCCGCTTCACCGAGGCCGGCTATTTGCCTCCCCGAGCGGTGCGTACGATCATGACGACCATGGACCCGGGGCATCGGTGGCGTGGCCCGGCTAATCGTGAGGTGCAGACCTACCCGGTGCTGCAATTACGCGAGACCGTGACTCTGCTGGGGCTGACCCGCAAGTTCAAGGGGGAATTACGGCTCTCGGCGCGCGGCCGAAAGTTGCAAGATGATCCGGTGGCCTTGCTGAAGTATCTGGCCGCGTCCTTGCCGGCAGAGCGCACCGCAGCGGGCTCGGAAATAGCGCTGCTGTTGCTCCTGATCGTTGCGGCCGGCGAGACCGAGAATCTGCACCACGTGATGGAGCAGATCGACCAGCTGAGTTCAATGATCGGCTGGAGTTACGGGGGAGGTGGGCAGTACGGCAATCTGTATGCCCTCCAGGATGCCTTCGACACTCGGGAAGTGCTCGGCTGGGCCGGATTGGGACAGCTTCTGCCGCCGGTGGGGTCGGATTCGAGCGGGCTCGACACCGCACGCGCGCGGATGCTGGCGCGCGCTGCGCTCATGACCTGGGCCTGACAACAGCAGGGCCCTCGCCGGTAGCGAGGGCCCTGTTTCTTCAGCGGACGGCTAGCCGTTGATGACCTGCGGCACACCCAGCGCCTTGAGGCCCTCGACACCGAACTCGAGTCCGTAGCCGGACTGCTTGGCTCCGCCGAACGGAATCATCGGGTGCACCGCGCCGTGCGCGTTGATCCACACCGTGCCGGTTTCCAGGCGAGCGGCGACCGCGCGCGCGGCGACGAGGTCGCTCGACCAGACCGAACCGCCCAGCCCAACGTCGACACTGTTGGCGCGGGCGATGACATCGTCCAGGTCGGTATAGCGGATGATCGGAAGTGCCGGCCCGAACTGCTCCTCACACACGAGCGGGTTGTCGTCGTCGATGTCGGCGATGAGCGTTGTCGGGTAAAAGAAGCCGGGCGCCGCCAGGTCGGGGTTGCCGCCGATGAGCACGCGCGCTCCGGAGTCTTTCGCCGACTGCACGAGGCCGGCAACGATGTCGAACTGGGCCTGGTTCTGCAGCGGGCCGAGCACGTTGTTCTCCTCGATTCCGACACCCATCGGCATCTTCGCGGCGACCGCTGTGAGTGCGTCGCAGACCGCGTCGTAGATTTCATCGTGCACGTAGAGGCGCTTGAGCGCTGCGCAGGTCTGGCCGGTGTTGATGAACGCGCCCCAGAACAATCCTTCGGCGATGGCCTCCGGGTCGGCGTCGGGGAGTACGATTCCGGCGTCGTTGCCGCCAAGCTCGAGGGTGAGGCGCTTGACCGTGTCGGCCGAGCTCTTGATGATGGCTTTGCCGGTCGCGGTCGAGCCGGTGAACATGACCTTGCCGATGCCGGGGTGCGCGGCGAGGCCAGCGCCGATCGCACGGCCGCCGGAGACGACGGTGACGAGGCCTTCGGGAAGAACCTGGTTGAGCACTGCGACGAGAGCGAGCACGCTGAGCGGCGTGTACTCGGAGGGCTTCACCACGACGGCATTGCCCATGCGTAGCGCGGGCGCGATCTGCCAGATAGCAATCATCATCGGCCAGTTCCACGGTCCGATCGCGCCGACGACGCCGATTGGGCGGTAGGTGATCGCGGCGTGGGTGGTGCCGTCGTCGATGAGTACCTCAGACTCCAGCGGGGTCGCCGCGGCCGTGCGCAGCCAAGCGGATGCTCCGCCCACCTCGAACCGCGCGTTGGGGCCGTTGAGGGGTTTACCCTGTTCGCGGGAGAGCAGCTGGGCGAGGGCCTCGGCTGCTGCATCGATCGCGTCGGCGGCGCGCACCATGACGGCGCTGCGCTGGGTGTGCCCGAGCGCGGCCCAGGCCGGCTGGGCCAGCGTTGCCGCGGCGATGGCGGCTTCGAGGTCGTCGACGGTGTGCACCGGGGCGAGACCGACCACCGCGCCGGTCGCGGGGTCGAGAATCTCGCGCGTCTCACCCGTTGTGGGAGTGATGGCGGCGAGCAGCCCGTCGAAGGTGTCGAGTGTCGGGGTGGCCAGGGTGTCGTTCGTTGTCATGAGTCCTCCACATTGAGTGCGGCGTCTTCAGTCCCGCCGTGGCTCCACCGTATGCGCGAGCACCGACATCCACTTGCACGAGAGCGCTGCCCACTCGCCATCCCGCGCACATCGTGCACGAGCCGATGGTCAGGCCAGAAACTCCAGCGCCGCCTGCTTGAACTCACGCGACGTCAGCGCGTTGACATGGGTGCGGCCAGGCAGCTCGAGGTACTGCGCGCCGCGCTCGACCGCGAGTGCGGCTACCCCGGCGGGAATTTGGTCGGCACCGCCGGCGACAAAGAGCTGCGGGATGCCGGCGGGCACGTCGAGCGTGAAACCCGCGACCCCCTGCACGCACGCCAACAGCGCCTCGCGGTCGGCACCGGCCGCGATTGCCGGGCCGAGAACCGCTGCGATGGTCGGGTCGGCGGGCAGCTGACCCGAGACAACGAACCGGTTGACCTCACCCTGGTCCCAGGTCTCGAACAGTTCGAGCGGACCCGCTCCGCCGAGCACGAGTCGCCGCACGCGCTCCGGCGCCAGCCGGGCCAGGCCGGCGACCACCCGCGATCCCATGGAATATCCGATCACGTCGACCCGGTCAAGTTCGAGGGCGTCGAGCACGGCCACGAGGTCGGCGGCGAGTTGCCGGGGCGCGTAATCAGCGGCACGATGCGGCTTGTCGCTGCGCCCGTGACCGCGCAGGTCGGGTGTGATCGCCCCGCGCCCCGCCTCGCCTAGCGCGCGCACCCAGCCGGAACCGCCCCAGGTAACCGCGGCAGTCGAGGCGAAACCGTGCACGAGCAGCACCGGCCGCTCTCCCGGCGTGGCGTCGAAGGCGATGCGCACACCGTCGAGCCGTCTCGCGAACTCCGTCACTCGACGGCGTCACTCGTGGCGAACACCGCGCCGGCGTGCGCCATCTCGGCGAGGGCGGCCTGGGTGGATTCGGCGGCGACCCCGGCCACGAGGTCAGTCAGCACGCGCACGTGCTGGCCGTGCTCGAGGGCATCGAGGGTGGAAGCCCGCACGCAGTAGTCGGTGGCGAGGCCGACGATGTCAACGTCGGTGACTCCGTGCTCGCTAAGCAGTGCGCCCACGGTCTGCCCGGCCTCGGTAGTGCCCTCGAAGATGGAGTACGCGGGCTTGCCCTGGCCCTTACGAATGTGAAAGGTCACCGCATCCGTTGTGAGAGCTTTGTGATATTCGGCGCCCGCCGTTCCAGCCACACAGTGCACCGGCCAGGTCGTGACATAGTCGGGAGCGGTATCGCGGGCGAAGTGACCGCCGTTGTCGTTGCCGATGTCATGCCAGTCGCGCGAGGCGAAGACATATTTATAGGCGAGCGGATGCTGCGCCAACAGCGCGCTCACGCCCGCCGCGACCGCGCTACCGCCGTCAACCCCGAGCGCACCGCCCTCGGTGAAATCGTTCTGAACGTCGATGATGAACAGTGCACGGGTCACGAGTTCTCCTTACGAATGGTCAGTTGTTGGACAGATTATCGCCGCAGTGATAAAAGCCGGTGGTCAGGGTGTCAATGGCGATTTTTGCGTTCGAGCTGACGTTACCGATCGCGTAGACGGCGAAGGTAAGCGGGGTGCCGTCGGCGGAGTGGATGACGCCGGCGAGTGTGTAGCCGGTGTCGATCCAGCCGGTTTTGGCGAAGACGGCGCCGTCGGCAGCGGAGTTCGCGCCAGCGAAACGGTCGCTGTAGGAGAGGGATCCGCGCGGACCGCCGGCGACTGGCAGGCCGTCGAACAGTACGCCCAGGTTGCCTTCACGCGCGTTGACCTTCACGAACAGGGCGGTGAGGTAGGCCGGCGATACGGCGTTGTTCGGGCTGAGCCCGGAGCCGTCCTTGATGATCATGCCGGTCGTGTCGATGCCATAGGCGGCAAGCCCGCCAACGATGCCCTGCTGCAGTGCGGAGAAGGAGTTGCCGGCACCGTTTTCGATGGCGACGAGGCGGGCGAGCATTTCGGCGATGGTGTTGTCGCTCACGATGAGGGACTGCTGAATGAGCGTGGACACCGGCGCGGACTGCACGGCGCCGAGCTGGGCGGCGCCGGCCGGGGCCGTGGCCTGGCTGATCGTGAGTCCGCCGCCGAGGGCGTCGGCGAAGGCCTGCCCGGCCCGGGCAATCGGGTCTTCGCTACGAGCGGAGGTGCTGCGGGTGGGTTCGTTGCGGTCGCCGTCCACCATGAGGGCCGTGATTTCGGGCATGTAGCCGAGGCCGAGTTCGGTGCGGGCCCAGCCGTCGTCCCAGTCGGGGCCGGAGAAGTAGGAGGAGTCGAGCACGAGGGAGGTGATCGGCGGGTTGGCCGGGTCGGCGGCCCAGGCGACCATGGTCTGGGTGGCGAGGTCGTCGAGGTGGGCTGCCCCGGTATAGAACGGCTCCTGGCCTGTGGGCAGGCGCGACAGCGTCAGGTCTCCGCCGCCGACGAGCACGATCTGGCCGGGTTCGGCGCCCTTCACGACGCGGGTGGTGGCGCGGTAGTCGCTGCCCAGCACGTTGAGCGCGGCGGCCGAGGTGAGCACCTTCATAACGCTCGCCGTTCGGGAAGACGTCGTGCCGCCGCGGTCGAACAGAACTTCGCCGGTGGTGGCGTTGACGACCTGCGCCTGAAAATCGGCGAGGCGCGTGTCGGCGGCGAGCCCGGCGACCGAGCAGGTGCGCAGACGGCTGGCCGTCGTTGCCTCGGCGGGCACCGGCCGGGCCGGATCCACCGTGGGCGTCGGGCTCGGAGTGGCCGTCGACGATGAAACAGCGGATGCCGCAGCCGGCTCGTTCCCGCCGGTCTGCGTTCCAGCGAACACTGCTCCACTGCCCAGCAGTACGAACACCAGGGCGCCGGCGGCGATCAACCAGGCCCGGCGGTGCCGGAAGAAGACGGCCGCGATGCCGCCGCGCGGGGCCGTAGAAGCCGTGGCGGGTTCGGGTGTCTGCACTGGTTCGTCCACCTCCGTATGGTATCCGACTGGCCTCTGGCAGGCTATTCGTCCGGGTAGCGCAAGCCGATCTGGGCGCGCACGGCATCGAGGGTCTCCAGGATCGCAACGGATTCTTCGGCCGGCATGATGTCGCTCGAAATTCTGCCGGCCCGAATCAGCGCCTCAACCTCGACCGCTTCGAAGTGCATACCGCGGCCAGCGAACTCGGCCGGCACAAAGGTCTCGAGCACGGCGCCAAGATTGTCGAGCACGCGAAACCCGGTCGGTGCATACCAAACGGAGTCGATATCGATGCGCCCGCTCGTGCCAATGATGGAGGCCGTGGTGGGGCCGAGGGTGTCGCTGGCCGAGAACGTCGTGGCGATCTGGCCGCCGGCGTAGCGAAAGATGGTGGCGACCTGGGCATCCGCTCCGGTGGCTTTGAACGAGGCGCTGGCCAGAATCGTGTCGGGCACCCCGAACACGGCGTGCGCGAAGTTCACCGGGTAGACGCCGAGGTCGAGCAGCGCGCCGCCGCCGAGGGTGAGCGAGTTCAGCCGATGCGCGGGGTCGTCGGGAAGATCTTGGGTGTGGTCGGCGAGCAGGCTGCGCACATCACCGAGCGTTCCGGCGGCGAGAACCTCGCGGATACGAGCCATGTGCGGCAGAAACCGCGTCCACATGGCTTCCATCACCAACACTCCGCGGCTCGCGGCAAGGTCGACGATCTGCCGGGCTTCACGAGCGTTGAGCGCAAAGGGCTTCTCGATGAGCACGTGTTTGCCGGCGTTCAGCGCGAGACGTGCGTGCTCGGCATGAAAGGGGTGCGGGGTCGACACGTAGATGGCGTCGACCTCGGGGTCGTTCACGAGATCGGCGTAGCTGGAGTGCGCGGTGGGGATAGAGAATTCGGCAGCAAAAGCATCGGCCGAGGCCTGGCTGCGCGATCCGACCGCCTGCACCGTGTGGCCGTTCTGCACGAGGTCGTTAGTGAACAGGTGGGCGATGCCGCCGGTGGCCAGGATTCCCCAGCGAATGAGAGCCGTCATGCCTGCAGTTTATCCACGGGCGCCGACATTGCGTTCTGGATGCCGAGGCCCGACACGATTCCGCCGCCAACCAGCAGAATTCCGGTGGCAATCGCGGCCCGATGGAACCCCTCGACGTCGAGCACCGGCCCTACGATGATGCTCGCCGCTGCGATCGCGACGAGTCCCGCCACCCGTGATAGGGCGTTGTTGACGGCCGAGGCGATGCCGGCCCGGCTGGGATCGATGGCGCCGAGGATGGCGGAGGTGAGCGGGGCCACGGTGATGGTCAGGCCCAGGCCGAAGATAACGACGCCGGGCAGCACGCTGCTGAAGTAGGTGACGCTCTGATCGACCCGCAGCATGGTGAAGAAGCCGATTCCGGCGGTGATCGGGCCGACGCACATGAACAGCCGCGGCCCGAACCGTCCGGCGAGCCGGCCGACAAGACCCGACAGCGCAATGCTCAGGATGCTGACGGGCAGCAACGCCAGGCCGGCCAGCGTCGCGGAATACCCGCCGACCTGCTGCAGGAACACCGCGAGAATGAACGAGCCGAGCGACAGGGCCGCGTAGATGAAGGTCGTGGCCACGTTGCCCACCCAGAAGTTGCGCACCTGGAACAGGCTGAGCGGCATCATCGGTTGCCGGGTGCGGCGCTCGTGTGCGATGAACGCGGCAAAGCACACGAGGCCCACCACGAGTGGAATCAGGATGACCGGGCTGCCCCACCCGAAGTTGCCCTGTTCGATGAGTGCGAAGACGGGCAGGGCCAGGCCGAGCACCCCGAGTACCGCGCCGACGATGTCGACGCGGGTGCCGGCATCCGCTGCAGGGTCGCGGGGAAGGCGCGCCAGCAGAAACAGGGTCGCCGCGATGGGCACGATGTTGATGGCGAACACCAGCCGCCACGACGAGAGATCGACCAGCAGACCCCCGATGAGCGGGCCGGCGATGAAGGCGGTACTGGTCCAGGCAGTCCAGGTGCCGATCGCGCGAGCCTGGCCGGCGCCGGAAAACGTGCTGAAGATAAGCGCCAGGGAACTCGGCACCAGCAGGGCACCGGCCACCCCCTGCAATCCACGCGCGCCGATCAGAAAGAAGGCGCTCGGTGCCAGGGCGCAGAGAACGGATGCCGCGGCGAACCCCACGAGGCCCCAGAACAGCACCCGCTTACGCCCGAACGCGTCGGAGAGTGAACCGGCGAGCAGGATGATGCCGCCCAGGGTGATGAGGTAGGCATCGACGACCCACTGCTGGGTGGCAATGCCGCCGCCGAGCTCACGAGTGATCGCTGGCAGGGCCACATTGATGACGGTGCCGTCGAGAAATGCGATGAACGAGGCGAGCACCGCGACCACGAGAACGAGCCTTTGGGTGCCGGCCGAAGAACTTGTCATGATCCGAGTTAACTCCACCGGCCGCAATATATAGGTCAAACTAGACCAATGATCACCCTGCAGCAGGATGCCGATGGCTTCATCCGCATGAACCGGCACTTTCCCGACAACTCACTCATCAGCATCAGCTTCACCGAGGGGGCCGCGAAGGAATTCACCGGAACCCAGCTGAACGCCATCTTCGACGACGCCCTGGCCGAGTTTCGCGGGCAGAACCGTCTCGAGGGCGCCAAAGGCTTCTCCCGGGCGCCCGCGAAAACCGTGCACCCCACGAAGAACATCACGTTCGTGAAGGTGCACCCCGGAATGGCCGTTTAACCTCGACCGCTCAGGCGGTCTGCGGCGCTCGGGCGGTCAGCGCGGCGAGCCTGTCGACACCGATCGGTTCGTCGGCCAGCAACGGAACGATCGCGACCCGATCGGCACGGGCGTGCACCTCGTCGATCTGGATGGCCTCGTTGGCGGCGCGCGCCCGTAGAAAAGGCGTCTCCGGGTGCGCTGCGGCGATGGAATTGTTCACCACCCAGCCCCAGGGCTGGATTCCGGCGCGAACGAGGTCGTCCTGCAGCCCCGCGGCCTCGAGCACCGGCGTAGTCTCGGCCAGGGTCACCAGCAACACCTTGGTCAGCGCCGGATCCTGAAGCCGCATCAACGGGGTCACGAACGCCATGCCCTCCCCCATCTGGCGGGCGATTTCCCGGTGATACGCCCCGGTGGCGTCGAGCAACAGCAGGGTGTGACCGGTCGGCGCGGTATCGACCACGACAAATTCGTGCCGTGATTCGTGCACCGCCTGCGAGAACTGCCTAAAAACCGCGACCTCGTCGGTACACGGCGAGAGCAGGTCTTCGGCCAGGGCAGCTCGGCCATCGTCGTCGAGGTTCTTACCCTTGGTGGCCATGACGTGATCCCGATACTCCCGAATCGCTTCCTCCGGGTCGATGCGTGAGACGCGCAGCCCCGGCAGGCTCCCGTGCAGGGTCGCGGCCAGATGGGCGGCCGGATCCGTCGTCGTCAGGTGCACGGCGTGGCCGCGCTGGGCGAGAGCCACGGCGAGGGCCGCCGCAATCGTGGTCTTGCCCACGCCGCCCTTTCCCATACAGAGGATCAGGCCGTGCCCGGTCGGTTCCAGCTCGTCGACGAACGCGCCGAGCGGTGCATCCGGCACGTCAACCCGAGTCTGCGAATCGGCTCTGTCAGCACCGGGCCGAAACAGTGTGCGCAGCGCCGCGACGCCCACCATGTTGCCCGCTTTGAGCTCGAGAATGTCCCGCGGCAAGGCTGCCAGGCGTGCGGGAATTCCGCTCAGCGCGGCCTCCTCCCGGTTGCGCACCGCTGTCGCTATCGGCTCGGTTCCGGCTTGATTCGGCAGTACGCCGTTGATCACGACGTAGCCGCCGAGAATGCCGATCTGCTCAAGCTCGCCGAAGGTGCGATCGATTTCGGCCACAGCGGATGCCTGCGCCCGCGCCACCAGCACCAGTCGCGTCCGCGCGGGGTCGGCCAGGGCGGCGACCGCCGCGGCGTAGACCGTCTTGTGCTTGTCCAGCCCGGACAACGGGCCAAGGCACGACGGATCGCCCTTACCCGCGTCGAGAAATTCGGTCCAGGAACCCGGGAGTTGCAGCAGGCGAATCGTGTGCCCGGTCGGCGCAGTGTCGAACACGATGTGGTCGTAGGTCGTGAGCAGGCTGTCGTCGGTGAGCAGGTTGGTGAACTCGTCGAACGAAGCGACTTCGGTAGTACAAGAGCCCGAAAGCCCCTCGGCAATGCTCGCGAGCTCGCGCTCCGGCAGCAGTCCGCGAACCGGAGCGATGATGCGTTCGCGGTAGGCATCCGCTGCCTGCTCCGGGTCGATTTCGAGAGCGCTCAGGCCGGCAATCGCGACGATCGGCGTGACGGTGTTGCCGATGGTGAGGCCAAAGACCTGGCCGATGTTGGAGGCCGGGTCGGTGCTCACCAGCAGCACTCGGCGTCCGCGTTCGGCCAGCTCCATGGCGGCGGCGCAGGCAACGGATGTCTTCCCCACGCCGCCCTTGCCGGTGAAGAACAGAAAGCGGGGCGGGTTGTGCAGGAACTTCATGGTGTCAGCTGTCCGTGGTGTCAGCAGCAGGCCGAGTCGGCGTCGCAGCATCCGCTGTCAGATTGTGCGGTCAACCCGAGCTGCGGGCGCTCAGCCAGGCCGGCGAAGGCGAGCAGCTGATCTTTGGAGGGGTAGGAGCCGGTCGCGACGGTGACGCCGTCGACGACGGTGAGCGGCAGCCCAGCGGAACCGACGACGTGCATGAAAGCGCGCACGGTCTCATCCGTCGTGAAAGCGAGCGGATCGGTG
Organism: Cryobacterium sp. TMT1-2-2; assembly: GCF_004403505.1. Lineage (NCBI taxonomy): Bacteria > Bacillati > Actinomycetota > Actinomycetes > Micrococcales > Microbacteriaceae > Cryobacterium > Cryobacterium sp. TMT1-2-2. The sequence continues at coordinate 164,012 of NZ_SOGS01000016.1, forward strand.
GCCAGATTGTGGCGTTGGATGTCCGCGCCGAGCTCCTGCAGATTGCGCACGGCGGCCGTCACCTCCACCAGGGACTGGTCGACGTCGACGCCACAGACGCCGGTGTCGCAGCACAATGCCGGTTCGTAGATTCGGATGGCAGCCATGTCGATCTCCCTCTAAACTTCAGTCACACTCGCTATATCGATCAGTATCAATGTAGCAGTAGGCTGGTGCCGCCACCTACCGAGAGGATCAGCCGATGACCGAGAAATCTGAGATCACCGAGCTCGTTCGCGAGCGCTACGCGGCGGCCGCCCTGCAGCTGAGCGATGTCTCGAGCACGTCCTGCTGCGTGCCCACCGACCTCGGCAACGGCGACGTGTTCGGGCGGGTGCTGTATACCCAGGGTGAGGACGACGAGATCCCCGAGGAAGCGTTCCTGGCCAGCCTGGGCTGCGGCAACCCGACGGCGGTCGCTGACCTGCACCCGGGCGAAACTGTGCTCGACCTGGGCTCTGGCGGCGGCATCGACGTGCTTCTCTCCGCCCGCCGAGTGGGTCCGACCGGCTTCGCCTACGGGCTCGACATAACCGATGAGATGCTCGCGCTCGCCCGGGCCAACGCCGCCAAGGCCGAAGCCACTAACGTCGAGTTCATCAAGGGGCAGATGGAGGCCATCCCCCTGGCCGACGACAGCATCGACGTGATTATCTCCAACTGCGTCATCAACCTGTCCGCCGACAAGAATGCCGTGATCTCCGAGATGTTCCGGGTATTGAAGCCCAGCGGGCGCCTCGGCATCTCCGATGTCGTGGCCGAAAACCACCTGAGCACCGCGGATCGTATCCAGCGCGGCAGCTACGCCGGCTGCATCGCTGGTGCCCTCTCGAACCAGGAGTACCTCGACGCCCTGGCCGCAGCGGGCTTCGTCGACGGGGCCGTGGACTACACCCACGAGGTCGCCGCCGAAATGCACGGAGCCATCGTGAAGGCCGTCAAGCCCGGCGTTCCCTCCGACGCCTGACTGCGGCTGGTTCTGCGGCTGCAGGTAGGTGGCCGGTTATCCCGCCCGTCGTGGCACGCCTTTGAGAAGTTGGCACTGGTTTGAACACGGGCCAGCTTCCGCACAACGTGCAGCGAGCGCTTGCGGACAGCCGAGGACGTGCCCGTTCCCTACTTCCGTTCGACGCTGAACAGCTCACACTCCGCGTTGTAGTAGTCAGAGGTCGTCCCTTTGTGCGTCATTCCGATGCGCTGGGCCACAGCCTGTGATTCGACATTGTCCTTGTTGGTCACGGCAGAGATCCGATCGAGTCCCATCACAAAGGCGTGGGCCAGGACGGCTCGCGCCGCTTCACTCGCATAACCGTGCACCCACGCGTCGGGGTGCAGATGCCAACCGATCTCAATCTCACCAGAGGTACTCAACGGCATCTCCGCACCGGATGCGGGCAGTGGTTTACGTGTCGAGTCTAGGCGGCAGCACTTGCGAATCGCAGATAAATTGTCATGCCACAACGTACCGTGGCCGGTTCGAGCACTTAGGCAGGATCAGATGACTACAACGCTATTGTCATCGACATGGCCGCTGTCGATGACCGGTCGACGTGAATACGAACCTGTCGTGTGGATCCCATTCGTACTCGTCGTCGCAACGGTAACCGCGCAGCCACGGCTGGCCGTCGACGACGCGAAGGTAGAAGCCTTTCGGGAAAGCGGCCTCTAATCGAAGCGGTGGGGCGGCGACGGTGAGCGATCCGGACGGTGCGTGGCCATTGGACATGACCGTGTCGGGAGCTGCCCCCTGGCTGCCGAGCGCCAACCGAAGGTAGGGGGCGGCACCCGATGGGCAGAGGTGGAGGCCGCCCTCGCGGGCTGTCTGAAAGATGCGCGAGAGCACAGCACCGTCCTCCAGCCCCAGTTCGATCAAAGAGTGTTCGACGACGGTTATGGTCTCGCGTTCCGGGCTGTCGAAGATGGGGTCGTCGAGCAAGACGGTCGCCCAGTCGTTCAATTGCACACCCGCTTTGCCCAGAGCTTCCCGCAACTGCGGTCGGGTCATGGTGCCGGTCTCGAAACTGAGCGGTTCTAGAAGAGTTGGAAGATGCATACCATCAGCTTCACGCAAAACAGGCACCCGAGCGCGCACTCTGCGCGATTTGTGTCAACACGATTAGATGGGACGATGAATGCAAATTATCGGTTCTCATCTGACGTTGCCGAGATTGACCGCGACCAGGTGCACCGCTGGATCAGCGAGCAGTCCTATTGGGCGCCCGAGCGATCACGCTCACGGCAGGACGCAGCCATTGACGGCTCACGCAACTTCGGCATGTACGACACCGTGTCCAACCGGCAGGTCGCCTACGCGCGCGTCATCACCGACGGCGTCACGTTTGCCTGGCTCTGCGATGTCTTCGTCGACCCGGCCGTTCGTGGCCACGGCATTGGCAAGGCCCTCATCGCGGGGATTCTCGAGGAGTGCGATCCCCTGGGACTGAGGCGCATCGCCCTCTCGACCAACGATGCACACGGCCTGTATTCCAATCTCGGGTTCTCCGCTTTGATCGCCCCGGAGACGTGGATGGAGCGCATCGTCAACCCCGGCGTGTAGCCAAGAGACGACTATCTGCTCCGCGCGTGCAACCCCCCGGAGACGTGGGATCTACAACCGCCTTCGCGATACAGAAGATGTCTTTCGCGCTGAAATCCTGCACCCCTTGGCAAAATGAACCGAAGCGTGTAACACTCTGACTGCGGCCGGACATTATTAGGTATGACTGACTTTGACGCAGACGCCAGCGATGCAGACGTGTGGTTGCAGGTGCGCGCGGGCAACGGCCAGTTGTTCGGGGTGCTCTTCGACCGGCAGCGCGACCGGGTCTTCCGCTACAGCTTCAGGCTGGGAAATCCTCTCACTCTGTGTTCTCGAAGAGCTCTCGGCACCAGACGTCGGCGAGATCCTCGGAATCGCCCCCCGGCGCAGTCCGAGCACGCCTCATGCGCGCCAAACGGCGCCTCAGCCACACGCTCGACATCGATTCCTTGGCAGTTCCCTCAGGAGAGCGGCCTTCTCAGCTACCAAGTTCTAGACACTTCAGCACCGCGTGTGCTGCTCGACCCAGTTCAACTCCACGAAGAATGTGAAAAGCACCTGGGCGTGGGCAAATTGTGGGCAAATCCGGCAAATTCGGAGAAACATACCACTCAGCCAGTTTTGGAAACCAACTCTGACCACAAGTTTTAGTGGAGCCGCCTGTCAGAATCGAACTGACGACCTTCTCATTACGAGTGAGATGCTCTACCAACTGAGCTAAGGCGGCGATACCAGAACACCCCATAAGGCACTCGGTGACACAGCAGCCAAGCCTAGTCGTTTCTGCGAGTGATTCTGTACACCTCGGCGAACGAGGCGTCCACGCGCTCCGAGAGAGGGCTCGCACCGTCCCCCTCGGCCCAGCACCGCCAGGCATGACGGATGGCGGCCACGGCCACCAGAGTGAACAGCAGGGCGCGCTGGTGCAGCTCGGCTGCGTCGTGAGCGGGGGCGGGGGCATCCGCTTTGAAGCGTTGCTCGATGATCTGCTGTAACTGGTCTTCGAAGTCGCGCAGGGTGGCCATGCGCATGCCGAACAGGTAGGCATTTTCCCTCATGACCGCGCGTCGCAGCTGGTGGATCTCGCGGTCGGCCTCTGTGCGCTGCAGGCTCTTGGAGAGCAGCACGGCCAGATCGGCCAGCACGTCGTTGTCGGGACCGCCAGCGATAAACACCTCGATATCTTCAGCGGATGCCAGTCCCGGCGCGTCCCCGATCAGGGCGGCGTCTTTGGAGGAGAAATAGTTGAAGAACGTGCGCGGGGACACGTTGGCGACGCGGCTGATGTCTTCGACGGTGACGTGGTCGATTCCGCGCTCGCGGGATAGGGTCAGCACGGCGTGCTGGATGGCCCGCCGGGTGGCGAGGCGCTTGCGCTCGCGCAGTCCGGGCAGTTCAGTATCGATCGACATGCCGCAATTATTTCACAGCACGAAAAATGCTAGCACTGGGGGTCGGAGGCGGGCACGATTCCGTCCACCAGATACGAGTCGACGGCATCGTTCACACAGGAGTTCGACTTGTTGTAGGCGGTGTGTCCTTCGCCGGTGTAGGTCACGAGGCTGCCGCTGTCGAGCTGCTCGGCCAGCTGCTGCGCCCAGACGTAGGGGGTGGCCGGGTCGTTGGTGGTACCGACGACGAGAATTGGTGCCGCGCCCGGCGCATGAATCTCGGTGCGTTCGCCGGTGAACTTGTACGGCCAGTCGGCGCAGCCGATGTCGCCGAAGCTCATGAACGGGCCGATCACCGGGGCCGCAGCCTCGAGCTCGGCAGCCTGAGTACGCATCACGGTCGGGTCGGCGTTGTAGGGATAGTCGATGCAGTTGATCGCCATGAACGACTCGGTGGAGTTGTCGGTGTAGTCACCGTTTGCGTTCCGGCCGTTGTAGGCATCCGCAAATTGAAACGCGCCCTCGGCGCTGCCGTGCAGCACGGTGTCCAGCATCGTGCTCAATTGCGGCCACGCGGTGGCCTGGTAGAGCGGGTAGATGATCGCGGTGAGCAACGCGTTTCCGCCGAGCTGACGGCCGTCTGTGGCGGTGATCGGGCTTGCGTCGACGGATTTCAGCAGCGCACCGATCGTCGTCATCGCGCTGTCGACACTGCCACGGAAGGGGCAGTCCTCGCCCGCCAGGCAGTCACTGAGGTAAGCGCGCAGGGCGTTTTCGAAGCCCACCGCCTGGGTCTTGGTGACCTCGAAATTACTGGTCGAGGGGTCGACGGCGCCGTCGAGCACGAGGCGGCCGACCTTCTCGGGAAAGAGTTCGGCGTAGGTGGCTCCGAGGAAGGTGCCGTAGGAGTAGCCGAGGTAGTTCAGGTGGGTGTCGCCGAGTACGGCGCGCAGCAGGTCAAGGTCGCGGGCGGCGCTCTTGGTGTCGACCGTGCCGAGCAGCGGCCCGGTGCGCTGGGCACAGGCCGCAGCGAAGGCGTCAGAGGAGGCTTTCAGCTCAGCGATCCAGGCATCCGTTCCGCGCTCGGCGGTCGTGAGCCCGTAGACGTACTCATCCATCTCCGCGGAGTCGTAGCAGGCAACCGCCGAGGAACGCCCGACGCCCCGAGGGTCGAACCCGACGATGTCGAAGCTCGCCTGCAGGGTGGAGTCGGTGGCGTAGTCGAGGGAATCCTTGATGAAGTCGTAGCCGGAACCGCCCGGCCCGCCGGGATTCACGAGCAGCGAGCCGATTCGGTCATTGCCGGTGGCGACATGGCGTACCAGGGCCAGCGATACATCGCCGGCAGCCGGATCGGTGTAGTCGAGCGGCGCTGAAGCATCGGTGCACTGCAGGCCGTCGCCACAGTCGCTCCACTGCAGCACCTGGCTGTAGAACGGGTCGAGGTCGTTGGTCACCTGCTCGCCGGTGGGGGTGGACTCGGTCGGGCCGGCATTTGTCGCGAACCAGGAGGCGCATCCGCTCAGCGCGAGGGTGAGGGCCAGGGCTGTGGCGGTGATGCTGGTGGCGCGAGTGCGTCGGTTCAACGGGTTCCTCTTTCATAGCGTGAAGCAGATGCTGCGGTTCAGGCTACCGAAAGCGGCTGGGAGTCACTGCGCATCGTGGCACTGCGGGCGTCTCACTGGGGGCGGCGGATCGCCGACACGAGCATTGCCTCGAGGGCGAGAGCCGGGGCGACGTTGCCCTGAATGCGCTGGCGGGCCACGGCGATGGCGTCCATCGTGGCGACCGTGGTTGCTGGGCTGCCGGCCACACTGGCCGTGCGCAGTTCGGCGAGCAGTTCGAGGTTGATCACGGCGTGTTCCCGTCCAAGCTGCACCATGCAGACATCGCGATAGAGCGAGGCGAGGTCGACCAGAATGCGGTCGATGCCGTCGTGCAGGCTGCGCTTCGCCCGGCGCTTCTGGTCGTCTTCGAGGTCTTTGATCTGGCTACGCAGCCCCGGTGGCACGGACTGCCCGGCTTCGACACCAAGCGAGCGCAGCATGCCGTCGCGCTCGGCGGCATTCAGCTCGACGGTGATCGCCTTCGCGTCGTCACCGGCGATCGCGAGCAGTCGAGCGGCAGCGTTGACGGCAGACGACACCGAGCGGATGCCGAGAGCCGCGCGCAGGGTCTCCTCGCGTCGTGCCCGCGCATCAGCGTTGGTGGCGAGCCGCCGAGCCATACCGATGTGGCTCTGGGCGAGGCGGGCGCTGAGCTCGGCGATGACGGGGTCGACGCCGTTGCGGCGTACGAGCAGGTCGGCGACGTCGGCGACGCTCGGCACGCGCAGACGAACCGTGCGCACGCGCGAGCGGATGGTGGGGAGCAGATCGGCCTCGCTCGGCGCGCACAGAATCCACACCGTGCGTTCGGGCGGTTCTTCGAGGGCTTTCAGCAGGACGTTCGAGGTGCGCTCGACCATGCGGTCGGCGTCTTCGACCACGACGACCCGGTAACGACCGACCGAGGGCGAGTATTGCGAGCGGGCGACGGCCTCCTTGACGGTCTTCATCGGGATGATGACGCCCTCGGTCGTCAGCACGCTGAGGTCGGGGTGGGTGCGCGCCTCCACCTGACGGGCGGCCGCGAGGTCGCCGTCGGGGGTGCCCGGGCTCAGCAGGGCCGCCGCAAAAGCGAAAGCGAGGTTGGAGCGGCCGGAGCCGGGCGGGCCGGTGATGAGCCAGGCGTGCGTCATGGAACTGGATTCGGCGGTGGCGGTGCTGCCGGCCGCTCCCCCGGCATCCGCTGCACCGGTCGTCGACGGCACCCGCTGCGCCGCCGCCCGGAAGATGGCGATCGCGTCGGCCTGTCCCGTTAGGTTGTCCCACACTGCCATGAGTCAAGGGTAACCCGCGCCGCCGACAGGCCGCGTCCGCACTCCCGTAACCGGACGGGGCCCAGGCCCCGTCCCTTAAAGAAGGAGGGGGAGGACGCGGGACCGGATGGTGGCGGCGATCTCGGCGACGGGAGCGGCGGCATCCACTACCAGGAACCGGTCGGGTTCGGCGGCGGCCAGGTCGAGGAACGCGGCGCGCACGCGGGCATGAAAGTCGTTCTTCTCCGCTTCGAGCCGGTCGAAGACCTTGTCGTCGGCGTCGAGCCGGGCCCGGGCGGCACGCGAGTCGAGGTCGAGAAGCACGGTCAGGTCGGGCAGCAGTCCTTCGGCAGCCCAGAGCGACAGGTCGCGCACCTCGGAGGCGCCGAGCACGCGGCCGGCTCCCTGGTAAGCCACGGAGGAGTCGAGGTAGCGGTCCTGCACGATCACGTCGCCGCGGGCGAGCGCGGGCCGCAGCTTGGTGCCCACGTGCTGGGCACGGTCGGCGGCGTAGAGCAGGGCCTCGGCGCGCGGGTCGACCTCGCCGCGGTGGTGCAGCACGATCTGGCGAATCTCGACTCCGACATCCGTTCCGCCGGGCTCGCGGGTGCGCACCACGGTGCGCCCCCGCGCTTCGAGCCAGTCGGTGAGCAACTGCGCCTGAGTGGTCTTGCCGGATCCGTCGCCGCCCTCGAGGGTGATGAACAGACCGGTCACGAGACCTTCGGCGCGATCGTTGTCGTGGCGGCGGATTCAGCGGCCGAACTGGCCGCCTTTTTCACTGCAGGCTTTTTCGCAGCCGGCTTCTTGACCACGGGTGCGCCGGTCAGCGCGGCCTTGGCCGCCGCATTCTTGGCGCGGGTAGCGGCTGCCTTCTTCGCGGTCGCCGCCTTGGCCGCAGCGGTCGGCGCCTTCTTGACTGCCGGCTTCTTGACAGCGGCTTTCTTGGCCGGTGCCTTCTTGCGGGGAGCCGCCGGACCCTTGGCCCGCTTGTCGGCGAGCAGCTGCACGGCCCGGTCGAAGTCGATCTCCTCGATGTCCTCCGACTTGGGAATCGTCGCGTTGGTGACCCCGTCGGTCACATACGCTCCGAACCGGCCGTCCTTGATCTTGATCGCCTTGCCGCTCTCCGGGTCGGGCGCTTCGAACTCTTTCAGTGCGCTCGACGCCCGGCGGGCGCCGTACTTCGGCTGGGCATACAGCTCAATCGCACCCGGCAGGTCGATGTCGAAGATCTGGTCTTCGCTCGTGAGCGACCGGGTGTCGATGCCCTTCTTGAGGTACGGCCCGAACTTGCCGTTCTGGGCCAGAATCTCGGTACCGGTCTCTGGGTCGAGCCCGACGACGCGCGGCAGCGCGAGCAGGCGCAGGGCCGTTTCGAGGTCGACGGCGGCCAGGTCCATTGACTTGAAAATGGATGCTGTGCGCGGCTTGTCCGCCGCGGCCACCTTTTTCGCGGCCGGCTTGCGCTTCGGCTTGGCCACGGTGACCTCGCCGGTGACGGGGTCGATCGTCTCGACCGGAGCCACGACGACGACCGGAGCAACCGGCTCGGCCGGTGCCGGCGCGAGCTCGGTAACGTACGGCCCGAAGCGGCCGTCCTTGGCGACGATTTCCTTGCCGTTGTCGGGGTTGAGGCCGATCACGCGGTCGGTGACGACCGGGGCGTCGATGAGCTCGCGAGCCTTGGTGGCGGTCAGTTCGTCGGGCGCGAGTTCCGGCGGGATGTTTACTCGGCGGGGCGGGACATCCGCTGCCGCATCGGGGTCGACGACCTCGAGATAAGGGCCGTACTTTCCGATGCGCAGGGTGATGTCGTCGCTGATGGCGACCGAGTTGATCACGCGCGGGTCGATCTCACCGAGGTTGTCGATGACCTGGCGCAGGCCGCGGTGCTTGTCGCTGCCGAAGTAGAAGCTGGTGAGCCAGTCCAGGCGGTTGGCTTCGCCGCCGGCGATGCGGTCGAGGTCGTCTTCCATCTCGGCGGTGAAGTCGTATTCGACCAGGTCGCCGAAGAATTCTTCGAGCAGGCGCACGACCGAGAAAGCGATCCAGTTGGGAACGAGCGACTGGCCGCGCGGCGTGACATAGCCGCGCTCGGTGATGGTCGAGATGATCGAGGCGAACGTCGAGGGGCGCCCGATGCCGAGCTCTTCGAGCTTCTTCACCAGGCTGGCCTCGGTGTACCGGGCGGCCGGGGTGGTCTCGTGGCCCTTGGCTTCGAGCTCGAGCAGGGTCAGTGTCTGGCCCTCTTCGAGCGGCGGCAGCTTGGACTCGGTCGCATCCGTCGACGCGTTGCGCTCCTCGTCCTTGGACTCTTCATAGGCAAGCATGAAGCCGCGAAAAGTGATGACCGTTCCGCTGGCTCCGAATTCGGCGAGCGCACCCGAGGCGGAGGGGTGCTCCGACGTGCCGGTCGGGCCGGCCGCGATGGTCACCGAGGCGGTCGAGCCGGTGGCGTCCTTCATCTGCGAGGCGACGGTGCGCTTCCAGATCAGGTCGTACAGCTTGAAGTCGTTGCCGCGCAGGCTGGAGGCAAGCGAGGTCGGGGTGCGGAAGGTGTCGCCGGAGGGGCGAATTGCCTCGTGCGCTTCCTGGGCGTTCTTGCTCTTGCCCTTGTAGGCGCGCGGGGCATCCGGAACCGTCTCGGCTCCGTAGAGTGCCGCGGCCTGGGTGCGGGCAGCTGTGAGGGCCTGCTGCCCGAGCGACGGCGAGTCGGTACGCATATAGGTGATGTACCCGTTTTCGTACAGCGACTGGGCGACGCTCATGGTCTGCCGTGCGGTGAAGCGCAGCTTGCGTGCCGCTTCCTGCTGCAGGGTCGAGGTGGTGAACGGGGCTGTGGGGCTGCGACGGTAGGGCTTGGAGGTGACCTTGGTGACCTCGAGCTTCACACCGGGGGCCCGCAGCGCGGTCGTCAGTGCCTGGGCGGCGGAGGCGTCCAGTGTGACGGCCTTCACGGTGGGCTTGAGCGCACCGGAGTCGTCGAAGTCGCCACCGGTGGCAATGCGCTCACCGTTCAGTCGAACGAGCTTCGCGTCGAACGCCTGCTCTGTTTCTGAAGCGAATGCTGCCAGTCGCGCCAGCAGGTCCCAGTAGCCGGCGGAGACGAACGCGAGGCGCTCCTTCTCCCGGTCGACGACGAGGCGGGTCGCGGCGCTCTGCACGCGGCCGGCGGACAGACCGGGGCCGACCTTGCGCCACAGGACCGGGGAGATCTCGTAGCCGTAGATGCGGTCGAGGATGCGGCGGGTTTCCTGCGCGTCGACGAGGGCGGTGTCGAGGTCGCGGGTATTGTCTTTGGCGGCGAGGATGGCGTCCTTGGTGATCTCGTGGAACACCATGCGCTTGACCGGAACCTTGGGTTGCAGCACCTGCAGCAAGTGCCAGGCAATGGCCTCGCCCTCGCGGTCCTCATCAGTTGCGAGCAGGAGTTCGTTCGCATTCTTGAGGGCCCGCTTGAGTTCGCTGACAGTCTTCTTCTTGGCGTCGCTGACCACGTAGTACGGTTCGAAACCGTTCTCCACATCGACCGAGAATCGGCCGAGTGCACCCTTCTTGAGCTCAGGCGGCAGGTTTTTCGGCTCGATCAGATCGCGAATGTGACCGACCGAAGACAGAACTTCGTAGCCGTCGCCGAGATACGCGGCGATCGACTTCATCTTGGTCGGTGATTCAACAATGACCAGCTTCTTAGTGCCTGGCACCAGACTCCTCTTTATACGTAGTGACCAAATGTGGGCCAAGGCACACCATACACACCGGAATGGAGTGCGCGCCTAATCGACGGGCACGTCTCGGCGCGTCCCGCTCGCACACACGGCACTCCCAGCCCGTGCTCAGTTCGCTCAGAGCATGCACCACAACAATCCCAAACCCTTGCTGTTTGCCCGCCCCGGTGCAGAATAGACCCATGGGTACAATGACGGCCACATACACCGCGAAGTTGACGGACGGGCCCCTTCAGGGCAAGACAATCACGACGACTTTTCTCGACTCGGGTGATCCGCAGCCGCGCATCGAGATTCCGGCCGATTCCGGCAAGCGCTATCTCTACGCGCGCGGTGCCGGCCTGGAATTCGAAGGCTCCGACTTCCCCGGCCGCCCGAGCGCGGTCGAGTACCGCTACCTCGAGGTGCTCCTCTCCTAGTTAGCTCGTCAGATCAGGCTGGCGGCCCGGCCCGAGCACTCGCGGAGATGTCGATGCCGTGCACCCGCCGCCGCACCGAAACCGATGCGATCAGTCCCGTTACCGTGCAGCTTGTGACGGTGGTCTCGTTCATCGTGGCGACGGCATCCGCTGCCTCACAGGGGAAGCCCGGGATGGCACCGGAGGCTGTGTCGGCGGCGGCGAGCGCGGCCGCATCGGCCGCGTTCGCGACGGACCGGCCCGCGGTGAGCAGCCCGAGAACCGACAGGACGATGGTTGTCAGCAGCACGGTGGCAGCGAGCACGGCGAGCGCGAGGATCGACCCGGCTCCCCGCTCGGTCGAGCCAGGCCCGGTCTCGGGCCAGACTCCAGGGCCGGCGGTTTCGGTCCGGGCGGCCCGGCCGTTCGCCGTACCGACTCCCGGGCTCATTGGCCGCCGGCCAGAGCGCAGGACTGTGCTTCGAGGGTGAGGCCCGCGAAGATTCCCGGCGCACGCGTGACGACGCGCGCGCAGACGAACTCGCCGCGGCGCTCCGGAGCAAGTCTCGCGCCCGCCACGGTTTGATGCACGAGTCCCGCAGCCCGTACCGCGCTGTCGCCGCGGGCGAGCGCACGCGCGGCGCTGGCGGCAGCATCCGTCAACCGCACCTGCACACCGATGACCTGAACAGCACCGAGGCAGCAGGCCAGCACCAGCACCACCGCCGGCAGTGCCGTGGCGAACTCAGCGGTCGTGCTGCCCCGGCTACTTCGCCCACTTTGGCTACCCGATACTGAGGGCACGTCGCACCAGATCGGTGAGCATTCCGCGCACCTCGTCGCTGCGCAGAATGACGATGAGCAGCCCGGCGAACCCGACCGCGGCCATCGTGGCGACAACGTATTCCGCCGTCGCTGCTCCGGCCTCGTCGGCCAGTTTTTTCAGGGTGGTCTTTGTATACACAGACTCGTCTCCTTCGGCGTCCATCGACGCGGGTTGGGCGGCACGAGCACGTTCACTCTGCTCCGATCCGCCGGCGCGGGCAGCGGCATCCGCTTTTCTGTGGACAGTTTCAGAACGTTGTCAGGGTGGAGGAGAGCACGCTGAGCAACAACGGCACGACGCCGACCAGCATGAACGCGGGCAACACGCACAGGCCGAGCGGCAGCATGAGCGTCACGGAGAGTGTCGCGGCCCGGCGCTGCCCCGCGCTGCGGGCATCGCGCCGAAGCTGTTCGGCCTCGCTGCGCAGTAGTTCCGCCGCAGGAACTCCCGCACGCGTCGAGAGGTCGAGTACCCGGTCAACCGGGTCACCGACGTCGCCCGCTGCAATGCCGTAGCGCTCGGCGGCAGCCTGCACCAGTGCACGGGAGCGGTCGATGGAACCTCCGCCGCTCATAGCGATGGCCATGAGTTCCAGTCGCAGCCCCGGCGTGAGGTCGGTCGGGCCGGCCCGACGCACCAACGCCCGGTTCCAGCCTGCGGCGGCGAGCATCAGCAGAGCGCCGCCGCCGAGGCAAACCCACCCCGGCACGGTCGCGAACAGGGTGTGCAGGGAGTCGAAGCCCATGAGACTGCCGAAGACGACCCCGATCAGCGGCAGCACCATCACCAGCCGGGCGGTCGCGCGCGGAGCCGCCAGCGCCACCTCGAGATCGCGCTGCACCTGGGCGAGTTCGCGCAGCGAGGCGGCGAGTTCGCGCAGGCAGCCGGCCAGCGGGGCACCGGCCTGGGTCGCTACCTGCCAGGCCGCAGCGAGTCCGAGCCAGGCGTGCTCGGCCTCAGCGGCCGCGCCGTTCCGGCGTCGCCCGGGTGCGGCAGTCGCCGCACGTGCGGCACCGCCCGCAGAAGAATTCTCGCTGCCGAGCCGGCGCGCCTGACCGGCGATCGCATCGGCCACGCTGTCGCCCCGAGTCGCGGCGCGCGCTGCAGCACGCAGGATGCCCGTGGTCCCCGAATCCACCAGTAGTGACGGCGGTAACAGGTAGCCCCAAGCGGACACCGGGGACACACCCGCCGACAGCAATACCGCCAGCCGTTGGGTCACCGCCGCGACCTCTTCGATCGGCGGGACAGCATCAGCTCGGCGCACGGTTGTCCCCTGGCCGAATCGTGGCTGGTTGATCGCCCCGCATCAGACCGCCTCGATCGAGAGCCGGTCTCGGCCGTCGAGCGTGAAACGGCCGACGGCGTCGAGTCGGCGTACCCCGTCGGTGCGTTCCAGGTGCAGCACCAGGCCGATCGCGCTCACGGTCTGCCGGGCCACGGCGGAAGCGCTCATGCCGGCGAGAGAACCGAGCGCCTCCAGACGGGCCGGAACGTCTTCGAGCGAATTCGCGTGCAGCGTGCCCGCTCCCCCGTCGTGACCGGTGTTGAGCGCGGCGAGCAGTTCCCGAATCTCCGACCCGCGGCACTCGCCGAGCACGAGCCGATCCGGCCGCATGCGCAGCGCCTCCCGCAGCAGCGCCTCCAGGCCGATGCGCCCGGCCCCCTCCAGATTGGCCTGCCTGGCCTCGAGGGCAACCACGTGCGGATGCCGGATGCGCAACTCGGCGACATCTTCGATCGCGACGATGCGCTCGTTGTCCGGCGCTTCGCCGAGCAGCGCTGCCAGCAGCGTGGTCTTTCCACTCCCGGCAGCACCGGTGATCAGCAGATTCTGGCGGCCGCGCACCGCGGCGCGCAGCCGCCCTAATCGGGCAGCGGCTGCCTCCCCCACGCCAAACAAACCGGCGTCAGCGAGTGCACCAAGGCTGCGGTCGGCAGCGTGGGGAAGCCGAATCGAGAGCAGGGTTCCGGTGCTCGAGACCGGTGGAAGCACGGCGTGCACCCGAATGCCATCGGCCAGTCGCACGTCGACGCACGGGCTCGCTTCGTCAATGTGCCGCCCGCCCAGAGCGATCAGCCGTACGGCCAGCTCGCGCACTTCGGCCTCGCCGAGCTGCCAGGCCGGCGCGAATGCGAGACCGTGCCCGGCGTCGATCCACAGACCGGCATCTCCGTTGACGAACAGGTCAGTGGTCTCCGGGGCGGCAGCATAGCTGGCCAGCGGGCCCAGCGCCCGCACATTCAGTCGCTCGTTGCCCACCAGCGACGGGGTCGCCGGGGTGGTCTGCGGTCTCGCGCCAGCGGCATCCGCTGTCGCCGAACGGTGCCGGGCGGAGTTCACAGGCGGCGGTGCGGCTCCAGAACCCGACGTGCCCGACGTGCCCGACAGTGCCACCGCCGGGCCGACCGGCGGCGCCGCCCAGGGATCTGCCACAGCTGGCGAGCCCGAATAGGCAACGCCCGAGACGGCAGCGCCCGAACCGGCAGCACTCGGAATGGCCGACACTGCAACGGCCGCGGCCGGAACGGCGTACGACGGAACGGCAACGAAAGGCTGGCCCATGCTTCGACGGTACGGCGAGCCGTGCCGGCGCCGGCTCGGCCGGCACAATCTGTGGACAACCGGCGGGCCGAGGAAGCAGGGGAGGAGCCGCATCGGCACGACTTTTCACCCACATCAACTCCGCGCACCCGCCATAAACTATGGAACCGCTTAAATAGAAGGGGCGGCACCGATTGGGGGGAACAGGTGCCGCCTAGCATCGCGCAGATTGGGGGGAACCGTACGCGATGCTGGTCAAAACTTTCGTTCAGACGTGTTTCAGTTTACGCAGCCGCGCTCAAAATGCAAGTCCGATGTCCTCATTAGAGAGGACACTCGGGCGGGGGGTACAAAATCACCCTGAAACAGGGGTCCATTTCTCAGTATTTCGTTTGTGTATACAGAGATTGGCCTGAAACCGGTAGGGTTCAGGTGAGCTGGCAATGTCCTGCATGCACGTACCGCAAAGGAGCGAATTACACATATGACGGTTAAAATTGACACCCTCCTGCACGAATCGCGTCGATTCGCGCCCACTCCCGAGTTCGCCGCGCAGACAGCAGCGACACCAGACCTGTACACCGAAGCGCAAAACGACCCGACCACCTTTTGGGCTGATCAGGCCCGCAATCTGCTGCACTGGCACAAGCCGTTCACCAAGACCCTCGACTGGAGCAACCCGCCGTTCGCGAAGTGGTTTGAAGACGGCGAACTCAATGTCGCCTACAACTGCCTCGATCGCCACGTTCTGGCCGGCAACGGCGAGCGCGTAGCTCTGTACTTCGAGGGCGAGCCCGGCGATTCCCGCAGCTACACCTACGCCGAGCTCACCACCGAGGTCAAAAAAGCCGCCAACGTGCTGCTCGGCCTCGGCGTGACAGCCGGCGACCGCGTGGCCGTGTACCTGCCGATGATTCCAGAGGCTGTCATCTCCATGCTCGCCGTGGCCCGCATCGGCGCCGTGCACTCCGTCATCTTCGGCGGATTCAGCGCCGAAAGCCTGCGCTCGCGCATCGACGATGCCAATGCCGTGCTCGTGATCACGGCCGACGGCGGCTATCGCAAGGGCAAGATCAGCGCCCTCAAGCCGGCCGTCGACGCCGCCCTGCAGTCCAACGACTCCTCGGTGAAGAACGTACTCGTGGTCAAGCGCACCGGCCAGGACGTGCAGTGGAACGACCGCGACATCTGGTGGTCCGACGCCATGGAGACGGCGTCTCCCGATCACGAGGCCGAGGCTTTCCCGGCCGAGAACCCGCTCTTCATTCTGTATACATCGGGCACGACCGGCGCGCCCAAGGGCATCCTGCACACCAGCGGCGGTTACCTGACTCAGAACGCGTTCACCCACCAGAACGTCTTCGACCTCAAGCCTGAAACGGATGTCTACTGGTGCACCGCCGACGTCGGCTGGATCACCGGACACAGCTACGTGGTCTACGGCCCTCTCGCCAACGGCGCCACCCAGGTGCTCTACGAGGGCACCCCCGACTCCCCGCACACCGGTCGCTGGTGGGAAATCATCGAGAAGTACAAGGTCTCGATTCTGTATACAGCGCCGACCGCGATCCGCACGTTCATGAAGCTGGGCCGTCAGATTCCGCAGCAGTTCGACCTGTCGAGCCTGCGCGTCCTCGGCTCGGTGGGCGAGCCCATCAACCCCGAGGCCTGGATGTGGTACCGCGAGGTCATCGGCAGTAACATCACGCCGATCGTCGATACCTGGTGGCAGACCGAGACCGGCTCGATCATGGTCTCGGCCCTCGCCGGCTTAACCTCGACGAAGCCGGGCGCCGCCCAGGTTCCGGTTCCCGGCATCACCATCGACGTGCTCGACGACGACGGCGTGCACGTGGGCCACGGCAATGGCGGGCTCCTCGTCGTCACCCAGCCTTGGCCAGCCATGCTCCGCGGCATCTGGGGCGACCCCGAGCGCTTCAAGGAGACCTACTGGGACAAGTTCGAGGGCACAACCGGCGCGAAGGACGGCCCGCTGTACTTCGCCGGCGACGGCGCCAGGCTCGACCACGACGGTGACATCTGGCTGCTCGGCCGCGTCGACGACGTCATGAACGTGTCCGGCCACCGCCTGTCCACGGCCGAGATCGAGTCGTCTCTCGTTGCCCACTCGCTCACGGCCGAAGCCGCTGTGGTCGGTGCCGCCGACGAGACCACCGGTCAGGCGGTCGTCGCGTTCGTCGTGATCAAGTTCAGCCAGGCTGAGATTGCCTCGCACGAGGACATCGTCGATATTCTGCGCAAGCACGTTGCCCAGCAGATCGGTGCCATTGCCCGCCCGCGCGACATCTACATCGTCGACGAGCTGCCGAAGACCCGCTCCGGCAAGATCATGCGCCGTCTGCTGCGTGACGCGGCCGAGGGACGCGACGTCGGCGACGTCACGACCCTCGCCGACACGATGGTCATGAACACCATCACCTCGCAGATGAAGAAGTAGCCAGCGAACACCAGCGACGGCCGTCTTCCCTCCGGAAGTCGGCCGTTGCCGTTCCCCCGGCACCGTAACTCCGGCAATTCACCGCCGCCGCAGATCTGGCCCCTGATTTCACGCGGATGCTTCGCGCGACCCCCACAAATTGCAGGAGTTGTGCAGGCTCCCGCCCGGGAACCAGCAAGGGGCCCTACTGTGTGGACATGACTTCAGCCGCGACACCCGGGCGCGGTCGCCTCGGCCGGCTGGATGCGCTGCGCGGGGTGGCCGCCGTTGTTGTGCTGGTGCACCACGTGTCGATGACGGTGCCGCAGATCGCTGCAGCCTACGAGTCGAGTGCCGGCGTGACCGTGTACTCCGTTGGCTGGTGGACCACCCTGTCCCCGCTCAAGGTGTTGCTGGCCGGCCCCGAGTTCGTGCTGGTGTTCTTCGTGCTGAGCGGCTTCGTGCTCGTGCGGTCCCCGTTGGCTGCCCGCTGGAACGGCGCGCGGTACGACTGGGTGGCCTATTACGTGCGCCGCGTCATCCGTTTGGCCGTACCCGTGCTGGTGTCGGTGGGCCTCGCTGTCATCTGGATCGTGCTGGTGCCGCGCACGGTGGGCGCGGCAGGCGGACCGTGGCTGGCCCGGCAGGACACACCAGACCTGGGCCTTGGCAATCTGCTGCGGGAAGCCAGCATCATTGGAGAGACCCGGCGCCCCGACATCAACCCGCCCCTGTGGTCCCTGGTCTGGGAAATGTGGTTCTCGCTGCTGCTGCCGGTGTTCGTCGCCCTCGCCGCGTTCACCCGCAGTCTGGTCAGCGCGCCGGTGCGCCGTGTTCTGCTCTGGGCCGCTTTCTGGTGTGCCCTCGCCGGCCTCGGCTACGTCACGACCACTCAGGCGCTCATGTACCTGCCGCCGTTCGCGCTCGGCGCCCTGCTCGCTGCCAACTTTGATGAACTGCAGCGGTGCAGCGAGCGGCTGGCCGAACGGGCCAGCGGCCGCCTGCTCGGATTCGCGCTGGCCGCGCTCGGCCCGTTCCTGCTCGTGGCCTATTGGATGCTGCGCCCGCTGACCAACGGCGCGTGGAGCGACGTCACCCTGTCGCTGCGAGTGGCCGGCGCGTTCGTGATCGTGGCGACCGTGGCGTTCTGGCCAGCTGCGCAGCGGGTCAGCGGGCCGCGGCTCAGCGGGCACTGGCCGCGCCGACTACTCACCTGGCTGGGCTCGATCAGCTTCAGCCTGTACCTCGTGCATTTTCCGATAGTGGTGGCCTTCGCACTGCTCGCCGGACCGGGTCGATGGTGGCTGGGCGCTCTGGTGTCGGTGCCGCTCAGCCTGCTGATGGCGCAAGCGATGACCCGGTGGGTCGAGCGACCGGCGCAGGTCTACGGAACGCGAGCCGGGGCATCCGTTTCAGAGCGGATGCTCCGGCTCGCGCCGCGCAGATAACGGCGGTTAGGCGAACGCGACGACGAACTCGATCTCAACCGGAGCGTCGAGCGGCAGCACCGCGACGCCGACGGCGGAACGCGCATGGCGGCCGATGTCTCCGAAGATCTCCACGAGAACGTCGGAGGCTCCGTTGACCACGGTCGGCTGGCCGGTGAATGACGGATCGGAAGCGACGAAGCCGGTGACCTTCACCACCTGGGTGATGCGGTCGAGCGAACCGATGACGCTCTTGATGGCGGCGAGGCCGTTGAGGGCGCAGGTGCGGGCATATTCCTGGGCGTCAGCGGCGGGAACGAGGCCGTGACCGTCACCGACCTTGCCGGCGGCGGGCAGCGCGCCGGACACCATGGGCAGCTGGCCGGCGGTATAGACGAACCCGTTGCTGATCACGGCGGGCAGGTAGGCGGCGACCGGCGGTACGACGCTGGGCAATTCAAGACCCAGTTCGGCCAGTCGGGCTTCGATCTTCGCCACGCTTAGGCCTCTTCCTTGCCGGCGAGCGGGCGTTTGAGATAGGCAACCAGGCCGCCTTCGGGGCCGGGGACAACCTGCACGAGTTCCCACCCGTCAGTGCCCCAGTTGTTCAAAATAGCGGCCGTGTTATGGATCATCAACGGCGTTGTGAGGTACTCCCAGGCGGGCATAAGTCTCCTATTGAGGCGGTCATTCAGATTTGTCGCTTACGCTCAAGTGTATGTCTGCCAAAAATCGAACCGTGAGCGGGGCTCTGGGGGGTTTCCTGGGTCTCGTCGGGATGAGCGCCGTTGCCGGCATTCTCGTGACCGCCGCCGTCGCCCCCGCCGTTGCCCTGTCCGGTATGGCCGCTACGAACACCATCAACGTGTTCGACAGCCTGCCCGAGTATCTCTCCATCGATCGGCTCTCCCAGAAGAGCAACATCTACGCGTCGACCAACTCCGAGGATCCGGTGGGTACCCGCGTACTTCTGGCCTCGTTCTACGAGCAGAACCGGGTAGACGTCGCCTCTGACGCGATCAGCCAGTTCGCCAAGGATGCCGCGATTGCCGGTGAAGACCCGCGCTTCATGGAGCACGGCGGTGTGGACATTCAGTCCAGCTTCAACGGTGCCGTGCAGACCCTGGCCGGCGGCGGCACCCGCGGTGGCTCATCGATCACGCAGCAGTATGTGAAGAACGTGCTCATTCAAAAGTGTGAGGTGATGACCGACGCCGATGCGGCGAAGTCGTGCTACGCCGATGCCACCAAGCCCACCGCCGACCGCAAGCTGCGCGAGATGCGCCTCGCCATCGGCATCGAGAAGAAGTACGAAAAAGCAGACATTCTTCGCGGCTATCTCAACATTGCCGGGTATGGCGGAACGGTCTATGGCATTGAAGCCGCAGCCAACTACTACTTCAACACGACCGCACTCAATCTGACCCTGCCGCAGGCGGCGAGCCTGGTGGCGATCGTGAATAACCCGGTCAAGTTTCAGCTCGACCACCCCGACAGCGAAACGAACGGCGCGGCCAACGGCTACGCTGCCAACAAGGTGCGGCGGGACTACATACTCGACGAGATGCTCAAGTACGACAAGATCGTGCAGGCGGACTACGACGCTGCCATCGCAGCGCCGATCGAGCCGGTCATCACGGTACCCAGCACCGGCTGCCAGACCGCCGGCGATAACGCGTTCTTCTGCGATTACGTGACCAAGGTGCTCAAGAACGACCCGACCTTCGGCGCGACCGAAGAAGAACGCATCGACAACTTCACCCGCGGCGGGTTCGACGTGTACACGACCCTTGACGTTGATCTGCAGGCAACCTCGGTTGCCGCACTCAACGCGAGCGTTCCGAAGGTTGTCGACGATTGGAACGTTGGCGGCGTGGTGTCGAGCGTAAAGGTCGGCACCGGAGCCATTCTCGTGATGGCCCAAAACAAGGACTACAGCCAGGATCCGGCCGTGCAGGCAACCGGTACCAACTACACGAGCCTCAACTACAACACCGACCACGCCTATGGCGGATCGAACGGGTTCCAGCCCGGTTCTACCTACAAGGTGTTCACCCTGGCCGAGTGGCTCAAGGAAGGTCACGCGCTCACCGAGCGCGTCGACTCCCGGCGCAAGTCCAACTGGGGCAATTTCCAGGACAGCTGCAACGGGGTGCAGAACTACGACAACGACAGCCCGCCATTCAACCCCCGTAACGACGGCGGCAGCAGCGAATCGAACCCGAACTACTCTGCCCTGCAGGCGACAACAGGCTCGATCAACACTGGTTTTATCGGCATGGCCAAGAAACTCGATCTCTGCGGAATCCGCAAGACCGCCGAAAACTTTGGCGTGCACCGCGCCGACGGATCTGTCCTCGACCAGGGTGCCTCGTCAGTGATCGGCACCAACGAGATCGCCCCGCTGACCATGGCGGTGGCCTTCGCCGGAATCGCCAACAACGGCATGACCTGCAGCCCAATCGCCATTACGAAGATGCTCAGCTCCGACGGCACCGAATTGCCGATTCCGAAATCGACCTGCACCCAGTCGGTCGAGCCCGCAGTGGCCGCCGGCATGCAGTACGCCATGCAGACGGTTATGACGAACGGAACGGCGCGCTCCTCTAACGGCGCTACCTCTCCCCGACTGCCCATGATCGGTAAAACCGGAACCACTGACTCCGCCAAGGACACCTGGATGAGCGGTGCCACCACCCAGGTGGCCACCGTCGTCGGCGTGGTCAACGTGGGCGGGTCGAACTGGAAGAACCAGCGCACCCACACCTTCTTCGGGAAGCAGGCTTCAAACGTGCGGCACACCATCTGGCCGAAGATCATGTCGGCCGCCAACGCGAAGTACGGCGGAGACGAGTTCCCCGAGGCCTCGTCCAGCGTGATCAACGCGGTCGCCGTTCCGGTGCCCGACGTGCGCGGCAAATCGATGGCTGAAGCCAAGACCACCATTGAGGCGGCCGGGTTCCTGTTCGTCGACGGCGGCGTGACCAGCTCCGAGATGCCCGCCGGTACCGTGGCCAACACGGATCCGGCCGGCGGTGCGGCATCCACTCGCGGTGCCACCGTCACGGCTTTCTCGAGTGACGGCACCGGAGTGGTGATTCCCGCGGTGATCGGTAAGACCGAAGCGGATGCCCGCGCCACTCTGACGGCCGCTCCCTACGGTTTCAGCGTGGCCAAGACTGAAGAGGCCACCGCCGACAAGGCGCAAGACGGCAAGGTCATGGCAATCCAGCCGGGGGTCGGCGCGGTAGGCCGTCCCGGCGACGGGGTGACGATCGTCATCGGCAAATACACCGAGCCAGCCCCCGCCACGGCCGCCCCCGATAAGAAGAACGGATGACCGCGCTCCGTCGCCTGGGCGAGGGCGGGCGGCTCGTCGGCACATCGCTCGCGGCGGCCGGCACCATCGGCCTGGCCGCCTTCGCCTGGGGCGCGCTCGTGGAGCGCACCAGGTTCACCCTGCGTGAGGTGAGTGTGCCGGTGCTCGCGCCGGGATCGGCGCCCATCCGGGTGCTGCACCTCTCCGATCTGCACATGGCTCCGTGGCAGAAGAACAAGCAGGAGTGGGTGCGCAGTCTCGCCGCCCTGAAGCCCGATCTCGTGGTCGACACCGGCGACAATCTCGGGCATGACGACGGCGTCACGGGCATCGAGTATGCCCTGGCACCGTTCCGGGGAATTCCCGGCGTGTTCGTGAACGGTT
Source organism: Cryobacterium sp. TMT1-2-2 (assembly GCF_004403505.1). Lineage (NCBI taxonomy): Bacteria > Bacillati > Actinomycetota > Actinomycetes > Micrococcales > Microbacteriaceae > Cryobacterium > Cryobacterium sp. TMT1-2-2. The sequence goes on from NZ_SOGS01000016.1 coordinate 185,908, forward strand.
CCAACGACTACATTGGTCCGCAGTTGAAGAACCCGTTCACGTACTTCGGCGGGCCGTCCAGCCGGCGTACTGTGCGCCGGGAGGAGCTCGACACCGATGCCCTCCGCCGGGTGTTCGCCGATCTTGGCTGGACCGACATCAACAACGCCGCCGAGGCTCTCGACCTCAACGGCACCCACGTGGAGTTCTTCGGCGTCGACGACCCGCACATCGGCCGAGACCGGCTCGACCTGATCACTCGCGCGATCGACGACCTGCGGGCCAACGATCCGCTCGGCGATGACGTCTGGCCCGACCCGGAAGAAGCCGCTGCCCCGCGCTCCACCCTGACGGTCGGCGTGGCGCACGCGCCCTACCAACGCGTGCTGAATTCGTTCGTGAACCACGGTGCCCAGCTCATTCTGGCCGGCCACACCCACGGCGGTCAGGTCTGCGTACCCGGTTTCGGAGCGCTCGTGACCAATTGCGACATTCCGCGCCGCCAGGTGAAGGGTCTGAGCCTGTGGAACCACGGCCTGCGCACCGCCTTTTTGAACGTCTCGGCCGGTCTCGGCACCTCGATTTATGCGCCGGTTCGGTTCGCCTGCCCGCCCGAGGCGACCCTGCTGACCCTGACCGCAGCCTAACTGCCGACTCAATTCGTCGCGGGAGGCTTGGAGCGCCTATACTGATGGAGGCCCACGGGCCATCGGGGTATGGCGCAGCTTGGTAGCGCGCGTCGTTCGGGACGACGAGGTCGCAGGTTCAAATCCTGTTACCCCGACAGCAGTAAAATCAGCAGAAACATCACAAAACCCCCACTCCAATCGAGTGGGGGTTTTGTTGTAGGATCGCCTGTCGGCATCAGCGTCACTCCTGCCGAGGATCGCCGGGAGACCGGCGCAAAAGGATCTCGCGCATGACTTCTACGCCAGCCACCCCAACAACTTCCGTCGTTCCCCGCCGCGCCTGGCAGGCCCTGATCGTGCTGCTGGCCGGTATGTTCATGGCCCTGCTCGACACGACCATCGTGAACGTGGCGCTGCCGAGCATCCGCACGAGCCTCGATGCCAGCGAAGCCACCCTGTCGTGGATCATCTCCGGTTACGCCCTGGCCTTCGGCCTCGCGCTCATTCCGGCGGGCCGGGTGGGCGACCGGTACGGCCACAAGTGGGTCTTCTTCACCGGCCTGGCCCTGTTCACCCTGGCGAGCCTCGCCTGCGGACTCGCACAAAACGACCTGCAGCTCATCGTCGCCCGGGTCATTCAGGGCCTGGCCGGCGGCATGTTCGTGCCAGCCGTGACCGCCGTCATCCAACTGATGTTCCCGCCGCTGTCCCGTGGCAAGGCCTATGCCATCATGGGCTCGGTCATCGGTGTCTCGACGGCCCTCGGCCCCATCGTCGGCGGACTGATCATCGAAGCCTTCGGTGTGGAGAACGGCTGGCGACTGGTGTTCTGGGTGAACCTTCCGATTGGTGTTCTCGCCCTCATCGCCACGGTCTTTCTCCTGCCCGGCGGCGCCGCGCTCCCTGAGAAGACCCGGAGCTCGCGGGCGGGCATCGACTGGTTGGGACTCGTGCTCATCTCGGTCGGTCTCGTGGCGCTCCTGGTGCCGCTGATCGAGGGTCAAGACCAGGGCTGGCCGCTCTGGACTTTTCTCACCCTGGCGGCCGGCGTGCTGCTCGTGGTGGCGTTCGGTGCCTGGGAGGTGTCCGTCGCCAAGCGCAGCGGCAGCCCGCTCGTGCCTCCGCACCTGTTCTCCCACCCGGCCTTCACCGGCGGTGTCATTCTCGCGCTGGTCTATTTCGCGGCGTTCACCAGCATTTTCTTCACCATTTCCATCCTCTGGCAGGCTGGCCTCGGGCACAGCGCCCTCGAGTCGGGCCTGGTCTCCATCCCCTTCGCGATCGGCACGATTCTCGGGGCCTCACAGAGCGACCGACTGGCCAAACGCCTCGGACGCACCATTCTCGTGGTCGGCGTTGCCTTCGTCACGATCGGCCTGACCTGGATCTGGCTGGTCATGCTCCTGACCACCCCGGGCGATCTGACCAACTGGCACCTGCTGCCGCCTCTGTTCATCGCGGGCCTCGGCAGCGGATTCTTCATCGCCCCGAACGTGTCATTCATCGTCGCGACCGTCGACCGCGCCGAGGCCGGCGGCGCGAGCGGCGTGGTCGGCGTGATGCAGCGCGTCGGCAGCGCGGTCGGTATCGCCGTGATCGGCAGCGTCTTCTTCGGAACCCTGACCGTGACCGGCCCTGGAGCGGATGCCCTCGCCACGGCTTTCACCCACAGCGCCACCATGGCGATGGCGGTGAGCGTCGGGTTCGCCCTGCTCGCGCTCGTGCTCGTCTTTGCCCTGCCGAAACGCGTCGCCGGCAACGGCCCGGCCGCTGCCGCCGGGTAAGGCAGAGTTGACGAGTATGCAGGACCTGACATGACCGTGATTCGACGACGTCGGCACAGCCTGCTGCGCCGCGGTGCCCTGTGGATCACGCTGGTCTACCTGGTGCTGCTCGCGCTTATCGCATTCTGGCCCACGCCGGTCGACCGCGACATGCACGGATCAATCGGGGCTTTCGTGACCTGGTTGCACGCACACGGGATTCCGAACCGGTTCGGTTACGACACCATTGAGTTCACCGCCAACATCGCGCTGTTCGTTCCGGTCGGCCTGCTCGTCGTCGTGCTCGCAGGAGCGCGCCGCTGGTGGCTCGGCCTGGTGGCTGGCGCCCTGATCAGCGCCATGATCGAGCTCGGCCAGCTGATTTTTCTGCCGGAACGGTTCGCGACCATGAACGACGTTGTCGCCAACAGTCTCGGGGCACTACTCGGCACGGGTCTCGCGCTCGTCGTGCTGCGATTCGCCCTCGGACCGCGCCAGACGCCCCACCCGATCCACCTTCGCTAACATTTCGGGTTGGACCTCGTCGTTTCTCTCTGCTACCTTCGGCAGAATGAAGCGTCGAGAGTTTCTCACTTTGTCAACTGCTGGCGCAGCCACGCTCGGCTTGGGTGCGCTCGGCGCACCCGCCGCGTTCGCTGCCACCGCCCCGAAACTACCCGGGGAGGTGTCGCGCCTGTCGAATGTGCTCACCCAGAAGGGACGGAAGCTCTACGACAACGTTGAGGTGGACATCGGCGGCGATCGTGCCCGCCTGTTCATTCCGCAGACAATCTCGATGAACTCGACCGCCGCCATCGGTGCCGTGTGGTTCTATCACGCGGCCTCCAGCTCCCACAACGCGCTGAACGGCGGCTTCAAATACCCGGGCGAATTGGTGGTCGACCAGAACAGCATCGCCATCTGCATCAATGCCGGCGGCACCCAGTACACCAACTCCATCGCCACGACTGCTCAGAAGAACGCCTGGACCTACCTGAACTCGCTCTACACCGTGCGTCGCAATTTTCTGCGCGCGACCTCCTTTGGCGGGTCGCTGGCCTGCTACACCTACGGCAAGAAGCTCATCCCCTACATTCGCGGCCTGTACATGGTGAACGGCCTCTATGACAACGAGTGGCTCTACGCCTACGACACCAAGAATCAGGCGCACGTCGGCGACGCCTACAGCAACGACCCCACCCTGATCAAGGGCACCAACCCGGCGCGCATCAGCGCAACACCGTGGACCAATAGCCGGGTCAAGGTGCTCGTCTCCGATGATGCCCACCCCGATGACGTCGTCGTGCCGAGCAAAAACGGTCTCGCCCTGGTCAACAAGATCAAGCTCGTCGCCGCCGACACCCAGGTGATGTACCACACGCTCGGCCACGAAACGCCGGGCTTCGCCCACACCGACATGATCAAAACCTTCGCCCAGTGGTCGGTATAACACCGTGGTCGGTCTGAGACACCGGACGGTCTAGCAGGGAGGCACTTGTGGCCAGCACAATCGATCACACCCGGGTCGACTGGGTCGACGGTGCCAAGGGCATTGCCATTCTGCTCGTGGCCCTGGCGCATGCCGTGCAGTGGACAGTTCTCTCCGGCCTGGCCCCCGAGCTGTGGAACAAGATCAACCTGATGTTCATCGTGTTTCGCATGCCGTTGTTCTTCCTCGCCTCCGGGCTGTTTGCCGGCTCCATCATCAAACGCACCTGGCCGGCGCTCTGGCGTACCCGGCTGAGCCTGCTGGTGTGGGCGCTGCTGCTGTGGACGGTCATCCGTTTCGCGTATTTCTCGCTGCTGCCGAACCCCGCGGGCTTCGATGAGACCAACCCGATCGACCTGCTGCTCGCCCCCGTGCGCCCGAGCAATGGCCTCTGGTTTCTCTACGCCCTCGCGTTGTTCTTCGTGGCCGCGAAACTGATGCGCAATCGCGTCGACTGGCGGGTGCAGATCGGTGTTGCCGCCGCGTTGTCGGTGTTGTTCTTCGCCCGTGCCGACACCGGCAACATCGCCTGGAACGGAATCGGCCGCTACTTCGTGTTCTTTCTGCTCGGCTGCTACCTGCGCGAATGGATCCTGGCCTTCGTCGACCGGCCCAGCCGGTTCGGCGCTCTCTCGCTCGGGCTCGGTTTCGGTGCGGGCTTCCTCGTGCTGGCCGGAGTGATTCTCACCGTCGACGCCCGGGTGCCGTTCATCACCGGCACGCTCGTCGTGGTAAGCCTCGCCGCCCTCGGGGCCGGCCTGCTCCTGGCCCGGTTTCTGGTGGGCTTTCGCGCGTTCAACTGGCTGACCTATGTGGGCCGCAACACCCTGCCGATCTACGTGGTGCACGTTCTCTTCGTCTCCGCCATCACCAGCCTGCTGCTGCTCGCGCGCGGCCAGGCCTGGCTCGACCGCCTCGCCCCGGCGCTGCCCCTGATCGTCGCCGGAGGCGCCGTCGCTGCCTCGCTGTTGTTCTGGCGCCTGGTGCGCGACCTCCCGGTGCTGCGCTACGGATTCGCCGTGCCGACCTGGTTCTCCGGTCGCCCTCCGGTCGCGGCGGTGAAATCCCGACCAGCAGAGCGGATGCTGCCGCGCAGCGAGTGAGGCACCCCCGTCGGCAGCGCGCGCTGATCGTGCTCACCGGCCTCGTGCTGCTGACCGTGGGCTTCCTGGCCGTCACCACGCGAACGGTCATGTTTCCGCGCGAGGACCAACCGGTCGCCGCCGACGCTATCGTCGTGCTCGGCGGACTCGGCAGCGCCGCCGTGGTGGCGAAGGCCGTGCACCTCGCCCAGGCCGGCTACAGCGGAAAGATCTTCATCTCCGACGCGTTCGGCGGTGATACCCGACCGGCGAATCTGTGTGCGCGAGCGGTGCCGGTACCGGGCACGGCGATTACCGTGGAGTGTTTCGATCCGCACCCCACGACGACCCGCGGTGAGGCCGAGGCCATCGCGGCGTTTGCGACCGAACGCGGCTGGAACCGGGTGATCGTGGTCACCTCGAGCTATCACGTGAGCCGGGCCCGGGTGCAGATCAGCCGGTGCTACGCGGGGGAACTCGCCATGATCGGTGCCGCACAGCCGATGGATCCAGTCAAGTGGGCCTACCAGTTCGTCTACCAGAGCGCCGGATTCGTGAAGGCCCTTGTCACACCGCCGTGCTGACCCAAATTCCGATTTTCACACCGTTCGGCTGGCGCTGAGGAAAATTCACGTGTTATCGTTGCGGCTATTCGCACCAATAGTGCTGCGCAATACCCGAACTATTCACTGCGCCAACACTGCGCCACTACTACCCGAGGCGGCCGATGTTCGATTCCACCCTGCGCCGATTGAGCAGCACGCCGGTCGTCCTGGTCGTGCTCGCCGCACTGTTCGTCATTGTGTCCAGCGTCGTGCTGCCCCGATTCATCACCACAGTGGGCATCATTCTGATTCCACTCACCCTGCTGGCCTTTGCCGCCGTCGTCACCTTGTTCCTGCTGCCGGCGCACATCCTTCCGGCCGTCGCGCTCGTCACCTTCGCGCTGATTCCGGCGCGCATCCTGCCGCAGGACGGCCCGATCGGCGCTCTGCCGCTGACCACCATGATCATCGTCATCTGGGCCATTCGACGCCTGCTGCCGACGAAAACGGATGCCGGCTCCGCGACCCCGTCGGCCCCCTTCCGGTCGGCCACCCGCTACTTCGCCCTGCTGTTTCTGGTCTGGACACTGTTCACCCTCGCGCGCACCACCGACCTGCAGGCGAGCCTGGGTTGGATGATCAGTTTCAGTGCCGCCGTTCTGCTGCCGCTATGCATCGGAACCAGCACCCGAGAGGCGTACTGGATTCGCCGCACCTGGCTGTTGCTCGGAGCCTGGCTCGGCGCCTACGCGGTCGTCGAAGGGGTTCTGCGCTTCAACCCGATCTGGGGCACCCTGTTCTCGGTGCTCGGGCTGACCGACCACCAGCACTGGTCGGTGTATCGGGCCGACGCGTCATTCGGGCATCCGCTCTTCGCGGCCCTGTTTTTTGCCGTCGCCTGCGCCTTGGCCATTGGCATCTGGCTGCGGGAGAACTCCAAGCCCGCGCTCGCCGCCGCCGTCTTCAGTGGCCTCGGCCTGGTCGCCACCGTCTCGCGCGGGGCGATTCTCGCCGCTGCCATCGCCATCGGTTTCGCCTACGCGGTGTCGCTCGTGCTGCGCGGCGAAAAGCGCTGGGGCAAATTCGCCCTGCTGGCCGGGCTCTTTGTCATTGCCGTGGTGGGATTGTTCCAGTTCGATGCCTTCACCGCTCGCAACAACTCCGTCGAAGCCGAGCTCTCTTCGCAGGCCCGCGACCTCGGCGTGTGGGTGTCGGTGCAGGCCGCGAATCTCACCGGCTGGATCGGGTCGGGCCCTGGCACCTCCGGCATCACCGGGCGTCTGTTCAACGAGGTCACCATTGAGAACTCGCTGCTGCAGCTGCTCATCAGTATCGGCCTGCCCGGCCTGGTGCTGTTCCTGCTGATGATCGGTTCGGCCGTCGCGCACGCTCTGACCCGTCGGGCGGTCGGCGCTGCCGCCGCCCTGATGGCGTACACGGTGTGCATCGCCGGCTTCAACGCGATCGACGCGCTGCGCCCGATGCACCTGTTGCTGGGCCTGCTGCTGATTCTGGCGCTGAATCCCAGCAGAGCGGATGCCGCCGGCCCGCTCGAATCCGGCCGCGCACCCACCGCGCGGCGGGCATCCGTGCGCCCCAAACGGGGGTATGCACGACTCTGACGCAGGAGCTCCGTGCACGCTACGCTAAACCGACAGATTCTCACGTTTGAGTTGATCCGTTTAGCCGTTCTGTTTAGCCGATCCGTTTCACCGGCCCGTAAGGGGAATGGGCATGATGACAGCATTTAATGGACACCTGACAGTTTTACAATCGCTGAGTCCGCCCGACGGCACCACCCGGTACGTCAACCAGGTCGTCGAGGGCGCTCCCGATGCGGTGACCATGCGATTCTTCTCCTGGCGCACCGCGCTGCTCGGCCGCTATGACGTCTTTCACGTGCACTGGCCGGAGCTGCTCATCCGCGCGCCGAGGCCGCTGAAGGCCCGGCTGCGCCGCGGTGCGCTGTACGCCCTGCTGCTGCGCGCCAAGCTGCAGCGCATTCCGATCGTGCGCACCGCGCACAACCTGACCCCGCACGAGGCCGGTCACGATGCCGAAACTCGCGCGCTGGACGCGCTCGACGCTCGCACGGCCCTCGTAATCCGGCTCAACCCCACCACACCGGTCGAGCCCGAGTCCCGGGCGGTCACCATTTTGCACGGCCACTATCGCGACCGTTTCAACGGCATGCCGCTGCCAGACTCGGTGACGGGGCGCATCCTCTATTTTGGTTTGATCCGCCCGTACAAGGGTGTCGAAACGCTGCTGCAGGTGTTCCGAGCGTTGCCTCGGCCCGACCTGACGCTGCGCATTGTCGGCCGGCCGTCGAGCGGGCTGGGTGAGATCATCAGCACCGAAACCGCCCGCGATGCGAGGATCAGCTCCGTGCTGCGTTTCGTCTCCGACGAGGAATTGGTGATCGAGGTCGGCGGGGCCGAACTGGTCGTGCTGCCCTACCGCGAAATGCACAACTCGGGCGTGCTGCTCGTGGCACTGTCGCTCGATCGACCGGTTCTCGTGCCGTCGACACCCTCGAACCAGGCGCTGTCCGAGGAGGTCGGCCCCGACTGGATCTACCTCTACGAGGGCGACCTCACTCCGGAGATCCTGCTCGGCACCCTCGAGCGGATGCGCGCGGCCGGCCCGCGACCGCGCCCGCAGCTCTCCGGGCGCGACTGGAAAACGCTCGGCCTGCAGAGCTATCACACCTACCTGCGGGCCCTGCAACTGACCGGTCGCACCGTGGCTGCCGGGCGGAGCATCCATTGACCGCCACGATTCAGCCGGGAACCCCCGAGAAACCCCGCTCGACCGCCGGACTCGGCCGCACCGCGGGGCGCGGAGCATCGACCACCCTGGTCGGCCAGCTCATTCGCATCGGCGTGCAGCTCGGCGGCATCGTCGTGCTCGGCCGGCTGCTCGCCCCGAGCGACTACGGCCTCGTCGCCTCGGTCGCTGCCATCATCGGCGTCGGCGAGGTGCTGCGCAACTTCGGGCTGTCGTCGGCCGCCATTCAGGTGCGCGACCTCAGCCGGCACCAAAAAGACAACCTGTTCTGGATCAACAGCCTGATCGGGCTCGCGCTCATGCTGCTCGCGGTACTGTTCAGCCCGCTCATCGCCACCCTGTACGGCGACGACCGGCTCGTGCTGCTCACCCAGGTGCTCGCCGGAACGTTTCTGCTCAACGGCCTGGCCACCCAATTTCGCGCGGACCTCAACCGCAACTTTCACTTCGTGGCCCTGGCCGGGTCGGAGATCGGCGCGCAGGTCGGCGCCCTCTTCGTCGGTATCGTGATGGCCCTGAACGGCTTCGGCTACTGGGCTCTCGCCGGGCAGCAGATCAGCCAGGGCATTCTCACCATCATCATTCTCATTCCGGTCACCACCTGGTTTCCCGGCTGGTATCACCGCGCCGCGCCCATGCGCCACCTGATCGTGTTCGGGTCGAACCTGGCCGGTACCCAGCTGCTCGGCTACGCCAGTCGCAACACCGACACGATCGTGATCGGTGCCACCCTCGGTGCCGGCCCGCTCGGCCTGTACAACCGGGCGTTCCAGCTGCTGCTGCTGCCGCTCAACCAGATCAACGGTCCGTCCACCCGGGTGGCCCTGCCGGTGCTGGCCCGGCTGCAGGACGACCCGCCCAAGTACGACCGGTTCATTCTGCTCGGGCAGACGATCATGCTGCACGCGGTCACCATCGTGCTCGCCTTCTCCTGCGCCCAGGCCCTGCCGATCATCAGCATCGCGCTCGGCAGCCGGTGGCTGGGTTCCGCACCGATCTTTCAGATTCTTGCCGTCGCCGGGTTCTTCGAAGCCGCCGCCTACGCCACCTATTGGGTGTTCCTGTCGAAGGATGCCACCAAGCAGAACCTGTATTTCGCCCTCACCACTCGGCCGTTGCTGGTGGCCTTCGTGCTGGTCGGTTCGCTCTGGGGCGTCTACGGCGTCGCCGCCGGGTACTCGATCGGCGTCGCGCTGATCTGGCCGATCGGCCTCTGGTGGATCAGCCGGGTAACGGATGCGCCGGCGCGGGCCATGTTCCTGGCTGGCGTGCGCGCGATTCTCGGTTACGGTTTCGCCACCGGCGTCAGCTGGGCCGCCGTGCAGTGGATTCCGATCGAGCTTCCGTTCGCGCGCGTCGCCCTCGGCGGAGTCGCGCTGCTCGCCGCGATCGGCCTGGTCATGCTGATCTGGCCGATTTTTCGCCGCGATGTGCGCTCGATCACCCAGGCCCGCAGCTTTCTGCGCACCGCGAAGGCGTCGAAATCGGGCAGCCCCAGCGTTGATATCGACACCGACCAGCTGTCCCCCGCCCGCATCCCGGCGCGGAACCGCACGGCCGGCCGCACCCGGCTGCGCATCATCCGCCGGTTGGACCGGGTCGTGCACGGCCTGGCCGCGGCATCCGCTCTGCCGTATCTGCGCGACCGCGCTGCGCTGCAACACGCGACCAACCAGCTGCGCCCGTTCGATCTGCGCGCCCAGCGGTGGCATGTTCTCGTTGCACCGCCCGGCGAAGGCAATATCGGCGACCAAGCCATGGTCGAAGCTTTTCTTGAGAACGTGGAGGGACCGGTGCAGGTGCTCGTGCGCCGGCCGGCGGACGTACGGATTCCCACGCAGCATGCCTCGCGGGCGCAGCTCGTACCGATTCCGCACCTGATCTACGGTACCGGACGGGTACACCGCCAGGCCATGGCCCTGCTGGCTCCGGTACTCGACGGAGCCCGGTCGCTGACCGTGATCGGCGCCGACATCATGGACGGCGCCTACAGCGTGCGCGCCTCGTCGCGCCGAGCGGATGTTGCCAGCCTGGCCCGCAGCATCGGCGTCGAAGCGCGCATTCTCGGCTTCAGCTGGAACGGCCACGCCAATGCGGGAGTGCGCCGGTCGCTCGCCCGGGCCGGCCGGATGGGCACGCGGTTGCAGCTGCGCGACCCGGTCTCCAGCGAGCGCGCCCGCACCGATCGCTTCGAGAACGTGGTGGATGTCGCCGACGCCGTGTTCGCCGCCCGCACCAGTTGTAGCCTGGCCGTGACGGAATATCTCGGGGCCACACCGGCCCGGTACGCCGTGGTCAACGCGAGCGCGCTGGTTGGCCGCAGCTTCGACCAGACCACGGAGTACGCCCGAATCGTCACCGCACTGCTAGAGGCGGGGCTCCGCGTGGTGTTACTGCCGCACGTCGTGCGCACCAGCGGTGACGACGCGGCCGCCTGCCGAGCCGTGTTCGACCGGCTGGCCGCCTCTGGCGGGCTGACGGATTCCGGAGTGGTCCTGGTGAACCGGCTGCTCAGCCCGGCCGAAGTGCGCGGGCTGTGCGCCGGCGCCGACATCGTGCTGACCGGTCGCATGCACCTGGCCGTGCAGGCCATGTTCCACGAGGTGCCCGCCGTTGCCCTGTCAACCCAGGGCAAGGTCGCCGGCATGATGCGGCTCTTTGACACGCAGGAACTGTGCGTCGAACCGGGCGTCGGCTTAGCCGAGCGCATGATCCCGGTGGCCCTGGCCGTGTTGGCCGAGCGAGAGAGCTATCGCGATCGGCTTGCCGCGCGGCTGCCCGAGGTGCAGCGCCTGGCCGCCCTGAACTTTTCGGGATTGCCGAGTGCAACGCGTTCCCATTCCCCTGCCCTGACGGCCCCGAGCCCGACTCCCCACAGACAAGGCCCCGCATGACACTCTCCTCACCGACCCCGCCCGACTATGCGCGCGGGCACCCAGCCCTGCGCCGCATCCTTTTTGTTATTCCGTCACTGCACGGTGGCGGGGCAGAATTCGTAGCCCGCACCTGGATGGGCTGGCTCGCCGACCAGGGCTACGAGGTCAGCGTCGTGCTCACCGCCGCCGAGGTGAAGCCGGAGTACCTGCCTGACGGGGTTGAAGCCATTTCACTCTCTGCCCAGCACGGCCATGTGCGAAAAGCCTCCGCGCTGCGCCGCCGCCTGCTCGACTGGCAGCCCGACGTGGCGATCTCCCTGCAGGCGCACCCCAATCTGGTGCTGCTGACGGCAGCCCGCCTGATTCCGGTGCGACTGCGGCCGCGCGTGCTGGTGAGCGAGCGCAACCTGGTGTCGCTCGGACTGCCCGGATCGGGCCTCGCCCACCGGGTGAAGATCTGGTTCGCCAAGCGCCTGTATCGGTGGGCCGACCACGTGATCGCCATCTCACATCCGGTCGCCGCGGAAATGGTCGCGGCTTTCGGGGTGCGCGGCGACCGCATCACCGTCGTCGCCAACCCGGCGACCGCGAAGCTGCGCGGAACCCCGCGCGGGCCGGGTACGACCGCGGCGCGGGTCGAGGTGAGTGGTGACGGTACCGCTCCGGCCGAAGCGGGCGGCACCACCATCCTGGAGCGATCCGAACGCCGGCCGGGGTCGGCCAATGGCATTCAAATCGTGCTGGCCTGCCGGCTGGTGGCGCAGAAGCGTCCGCTGCTCGCCATCGCGGCCGCAGCGGAGCTCGCCCGTCGCGGCGTGGCCGTCGAGGTCGTCTCCTTCGGCGGCGGCCCGCTGCTCGACGACGTGCAGGCCGCGGCCCGGCAGGAGCACGTCGTCTTTCACCACCGCGGCTGGGTCGAGAACTGGTTCGACCACTTCGGCGACAACGCGGTGGCCCTGCTCACCTCGAGCCGGGAAGGCTTCGGCAATGTGCTCGTGGAGGCCGCGGCGGCCGGCTATCCGGCGGTCGCCGTGTCGGGGGCACTCGGGGTAGCGGATGCGATTGTGCCCGGTATCACGGGGGAACTCGCGCTGTCCGCTCATCCGGTTGACCTCGCCGACGCCATCCTGCGGGCAGCCGAGCTGCCGCTCGACAACATCGAACCCTGGCTGGCCCGATTCTCGGAGGAAGCCAGCGGCTCCGACCTGGAACGAGTGCTGCTGCGGGTTGTGGAGCGCACATGAGAATCTTCGCCTCGGCCATGGGCCAGATCGACAATGTCGGCGACACCGTGTTGCGGCGGGCCTTTCTCGAGGCGCTGCGCGGGGCCGGCGAACTGCAGGTGTTCGTGGGCGCCCGATCGGATGCCTATCTGAGTGGGCTCGGCCTGCACGACGAAGACCGGGTCTACCGCACCAGCGCCGAGTGGCGACGAGAGATTTCGCGGTCGACGCTGCGGGAGGCATCCGTGTATGCCTTCAACGCCGGCGAAATGGAGCTGCAATGTGCCTACGCGCTGCGCTATCTGCGGTTGGCGCCACACCTGGCGCTCAACCGGCTGCGCGGCGGCCATGCCGTGCACGCCGGGTTCGGCGTGCGGCAGAAGACCGGCTGGCGCATTCCGGTAGCGGCTACCCTGCGCCTGTGCGACCTGGTGGCCTGGCGCGACGCCTACAGCCGTTCCGCGATGGGGCTCGGCCGTATCGCTCCCGACTGGGCCTTCGCCACGGGAGCAGCGGATGCCGACCTGATCGCGTCCACCGCGGATCGCCCGCTGCTCGCCGTCTCGGTGCGCTACAACGGGCGACGCCCCGACGCGGCCTGGCTCGCGGCGCTCCGCGGTCTGGCCGACACTCTCGGGCTCGAGATCGTCACCGTGTCGCAGATTGAACGCGACGGGCCACTCGCCGAAGAACTCGCGGTCTCACTCGGCGGCACCGCCCTGGTCTGGGACGGCCCGGACCATGCAACACAGGAGCTTCGCCTGCGCGAGGTGTACCAGCGGTCGCTGCTCGTGGTGAGTGACCGGCTGCACGCCGCCGTGATCGGGCTGACCGAGGGCGTACTGCCGCTCGTGATCGCTGACGCTGGGCCGTCGAAGGCGGCCCGCACCCTCGACGCGGTCGGCATCAAGGGCGCCACGATCGGCTGGACGCTGCCCGACCCGGCGGCGCTCGAGCGCCGGTCTCGCGACGTGATCAGCCGCCGGGAGCCGATCCTGCGCCACGTCGTGGAGGCCCGCGCTTCTCTGCGGGAGCTGACCGACACCATTCGAAAGCTCACGGCGTGAACGGGGGGCACGCCGCCGGGCGGTCAGAGGCGGTCGCGCATCCGGTCGTGAGCGTCATTGTTCCGGCCTACAACGCGGAGGAATTTCTTCAAGACGCCATCAAGAACCTGCTGCAGCAGACGCTCACCGTTTCCGCCGCCGGGTCGGTCGAGATCATCGTGGTCGACGACGGATCAACGGATGCGACGGCCCAGATCGGCGCGCGGGCTGCAGCCGCCCACGCCAGCGTTTCGTATTTTCGACAGGAGCAGAACGGCGGAGTCGCCCGCGCCCGGGCCCGCGCGGTGGCTGAGAGCCGCGGCGAATTTCTGTGGTTCGTCGATTGTGATGACGACTGGGCGGTGTCGGCGCTCGAGAAACTCGTGGCGGCGGCCCGGGCGACCGGCGCCGACGTGATCGTCTGCGGCGCCGAATACGTCTATCCCGGCCAGCGGCGCCCGTTAGCTGCGCCGCCGCTGAATGGTCCGATCAGCGGCGCCGAGGCTTTTGGAATGCTGCTCGACGGCGAGCTCACCGGGCACCTGTGGAACAAGCTGTTCCGCCGGGAGCTCACGCGCGAGATCGAGTTCACCCCGGCCCGGGTGCACTCCGACCTGGCCATGGTCGCCCAACTGCTCGCTGCGGCCGCTCACGTGGCCGTCATCAGTGACGTGCTGTATTCCTACGTCGTGCGCGGTGGGTCGATCATCCGCTCGGGGTCGCGCCGAGCGGAGTCGCTGCTGCTGGTGGAGCAGGCCGTCACCACTGCGGCGATCACCCTCGACACCCGCATCATCGGATCGAACTCGTACGGGTACTTTCGGCTGCGCTACGTGCTGCTCTCCGGACTGAAGGACGCCCTGAGCGGCCCGTACGACGCCGACGAACGCGACGAGATCGTCGCCGAGCTGCGCTCCCGGCTCACCTGGCGGCTGGTGCTGCTCGCTGCGCGTCGTGGCGACTGGAAGCGCCTCGCGCTGGCCGGCTCGGCGAAGGTCAGTGTGCCGCTGCACCGCCGGGTGCTGCGCCTGGCCGCCGAGCAGGGTGAGCGCTGAGCCTGTGGAGGCTGCAGCGGGCGAGCTGCGCAGAGACGTCACGCGGAGGGGCGCCATTCTGGGCGTTTTCACAGGAAAGTGAAACGGATTCGACTTTGGCTCTCGATAGGCTCGGGACCACAGTTCAATCCGAATAGTCCCCTACGATCTCGGTCTTCGAACGCTGAATACGCATCGCACCCCAACGACTCGGCCAGCATCCGGCACGAAGCGAACCGTCGAAAGACTCGCCCGCTACAGATCACCGGAATATCTCCAACCTGACCGAATCGCAGAGATCGACGAACCGATTCTCGGGCGAGAATTCACCCGCGCCTGCCCTGCGATACGGCTCTGCGATACGGCTCTGCCAGCATCCGCGCCGCTCGCGCACCAGCTGTCCATTCGCGACCCTGACTCTCCGGAGGACTCCACCGTGCACCTGTTCCGCAACCGCCCCCAACGCACACCGGCTGACCGCACGCCGACTTCCCGCACACTCCCCCACCCGCGCGCATCCACTCGCCACGCTCTGACTACTGTCGCCGCCTTCACTGCGGCCGCCGTGGCTATTCTGGTCCCGATGACCGCCCCCATCCCGGGCATCGAGGCCGCCGCCGCCGGACCGGCCCGAACTATCATCGACAGTTCCTCGACCAAGATCGCCTACACCGGCTCCTGGCGCAGCACCCGCGATGCCGCCGACCGGGGTGGCTCCGTGCGGTTTCAGTTCAGTGCGGGCAGCGCGTCGATGACGTTCACGGGAACCAGTGTGGCCTTCATCACCCGCACCACCACGAGCTCGGGCAAGAGTACCGTGTCGATCGACGACAAGGTCGTCGCCACGGTGAATGCGTACTCCGCGAGAACAGTGCACCAGAAGACCGCGTTCAGCACGACCACCCTGTCGAGCGGCAGCCACACCATCAAGATCAGTCGCACCGGCAAAAAGGATGCCCGCTCGAGCGCCACCAACAGCATCGTCGACGCCTTCGTCGTGAACGCCACGACCAGCGTGGCCCCGGCTCCGGAACCCGCGCCCGTCCCCGCGCTCGCGCCGTCGACCGGAGTGCACCGCTATGCCGACTGCCCCGCCGCGACGACGACGGTGCATACCTCCGACGAGCTCATGGCGGCCGTCGACCGCGCACGGCCCGGCACCGTCATCAGGATGGCCCCCGGTACCTACAGAGGCCAGATCGACATGCACGCCAACGGCACCGCCTCCAACCCGATCTGGGTCTGCGGCTCGCGCGACGCCGTGATCAACGTTGGCGGCATCCAGGACAACCACGGTATCCAGGTCAAGAACTCCTCCAACCTCGTGATCGCGGGCATGACCGTGACCAACAGCCTCAAGGGCATCAGCGTAATCAGCGGCACGAACGTGACCATCGCCGACACCCGCATCGACCACATCGGCTATGAGGGCATCCACCTGCGCGCTTTCACGACCGACAGCACGGTCGTCGGCAACACCATTTCGAACACCGGTAAGCGCGACGCATCCTTCGGCGAGGGCATCTACATCGGCACCTCGGAGAACAACTGGTGCGCCCAGACCAACTGTGAGCCCGATCGAACCGACGGCACCCGGGTGCTGTCCAACCGCATCAGCCTCACCAGCGCCCAGCCGATCGAGGTCAAGGAGGGCACGTCAGACGGCGTCATTCGCGACAACGTGATCGACGGCGCCAATGCCATGAGCGATGCCGAAGAGTGGGTCAAGGTCAAGGGCAACGACTGGACCATCGATGGCAACCGGGGCTCCAACAGCCCGCTGCACGGATTCGCAGTCAACGGCAGCGTCTCCGGCTGGGGCTTGCGCAACACCTTCACCGGCAACTCCGGGGCGGTGAACGCCGGCGGCTTTGCCTTCTTCATCCACGAGAAGAGCCCCAAGGGGTCGAGCGACACCGACGTGTCGTGCTCGAACTCGGTCACCCGCGCTGGCGAAGGTCTCTCCAACATCGCCTGCACTCGATAGCCGAAATTCTCACGGCCCTCAATGCGCTCAGGGAGCGCGTTGAGGGCCGTTTGTCGCGCGCTCAGCTTCACGATTTTCGAGGTTGACAAAAGACTCAACAGTTTCATATTTTCTCTAGGCACTTTCACAGGAATGACGGATGCCGCGCCGCGGCTACCCCGCTCGGGGGCCCGCAGGACACGCCCCCGTTTGCGGGGCATAGCCCACAATGGGCAATAGCACTGATCAGGGCGAAATCGTCGAGGTCTTTTCAGTTTCGGCCATCCGGCCGCACGGGAGCACCCCGAGCCCTCCCGCGCGCGCTCGCGCGAGGCTAGGCGAGGCATCCGCTCAGATTGCGCCCACAAACCCATTTACACACGGGTAACGCGCAGCAGTTCAGACTGCTAATTGACAAAGTGATCACGGCAGCACGAAGCCGAAGTTCACGAAGATCATGTGCGTCGGAATCCCCCGGGTTCATGGACGCCACCAACTGTCCATGAATTTCCGGAAGGTCCACAATGCTGTTCCCCCGCATCTCACGCCGCGCCATCATCGCCGCCGTCGCCATCGCCGCGCTGGTTCCCCTCACCGCGATGATCCCCGTCAGCGTCGCCTCAGCCTCCGCCGCCACTGCGCCCGCCGGCACCACGGTGGTCGACAGTAGTTCCTCGCAGGTCAAGTACTCCGGCACCTGGCTCACGACGGGCTCGCCGTCCGACAACGGCGCATCGATCAAGTACGCCGGGGCCACGTCGAGCGCCTCACTCACCTTCACCGGGTCAACCGTGGCCTACGTGACACGTATGACCAGCAGCTCAGGCACCAGTGACATCGCCATCGACGGCAAGGTCGTCGCCACGGTCAACGGCTACTCAGCCTCGACGAAGTACCAGCAGAGCCTGTTCAGTACCTCGAACCTCTCCAGCGGAACGCACACCATCAAGGTCAGCCGCACCGGCCAGAAGGATGCCCGTTCGACCGGAACCAGCAGCATCGTCGACGCCTTCGTCACCCTGGTCCCGGCAGGCACGACGACGATACCGGCCCCTGAGCCCACCTCGACTCCGGTTGCTACCACGGCTCCGGTACAGGCCCCGGCCGGCTCGACCACCTTCGACAGCGCCTCGGCATCGGTCTCGTATGCCGGTACCTGGCGCACCTCCGGCTCGGCCAATGACTCGGGCGGCGGAGTGCAGTTCACCACGACCTCAGGCAGCGCCGCGTTCACCTTTCAGGGCACCAGCGTTGCCTTCATCACCCGTCTGACCAGCAGCTCGGGTACGAGCACCATCGCGATCGACGGCCAGACCGTTGCCACGGTCAACGGTTACTCGGCGACCACGGCCTACAAGCAGAACGCGTTCAGCACCACGAGCCTCTCGGCAGGAACCCACACCATCACGGTGACCCGCACCGGCCAGAAGGATGCCCGCTCCACCGGTACCAGCAGCATCGTCGACGCGTTCATCGTGTCGGCCGTGCCGAGCACCGCGCCGACCCCGGCTCCGATCAGCACCCACCGCTACGCTGACTGCCCCGCTGCCACCGTGAACGTGGCCACGGCCAGGGAGCTCATGGCCGCGCTCGCCCAGGCCCAGCCCGGAACCGTCATCAAGCTGGCCCCCGGCACCTACAACGCGCAGATCAACATGACCGTCAATGGAACCGCTTCCAACCCGATCTGGGTCTGCGGACCGCGCAGCGCCGTGATCAACGTCGGCAGTATCCAGGACAACCACGGCATTCAGATCACCAACTCGTCCAACCTCGTGGTAGCCGGCATGACCGTCACCAACAGCCTCAAGGGCATCAGCGTGATCCGCAGCAACCACGTCACCGTTGCCGACACTCTCGTCGACAACATCGGTTACGAGGGCGTTCACGTTCGCGCCTTCAGCACCGACAACACCATCGTCGGCAACACCATCAAGAACACCGGAAAGCGCGACCCGTTCTACGGCGAGGGCATCTACATCGGAACCTCAGACACCAACTGGTGCGCTCAGACCAACTGCCAGCCCGACAACACCGACCGCACCCTGCTCATGGCCAACAACATCAGCCTGACGGGCGCCCAGCCGATCGAGGTCAAGGAAGGCACGTCGAACGGCATCATCCGCGACAACGTCATCGACGGTTCCAACGCCATGCCGCGCGCCGAGGAATGGGTCAAGGTCAAGGGCAACGACTGGAGCATCTACAACAACACCGGCAAGAACAGCACCATGCACGGCTTTGCGGTCAACGGAAGCGTCGCCGGCTGGGGACTGCGCAACGTCTTCTTCGGCAACACCGCCCCGGTCGGTGCCGCCGGCTACGGCTTCTTCGTGCACGAGCAGGGCAGCAAGGGTGCCAGCGGCACCAAGGTCTACTGCTCGAACACCGTCACGGCCGCCGGTTCCGGCTTCTCGAACCAGGCCTGCATTTCATAACAAACGTTCTGCTCGCCGGTCGAGCGCAGCCTGCCAGCTGCGCTCGACCAGCGGAAAGACAGCGGCCGCCGAATAGGTAGTCTCAAAGGCGGATCTGGCCAGATCCGCCTTTTTGGCGCGCCAGGCGGCATCCGTTATCGCGTGCCGCAGGGCTGCCTCGAGCGAGTCGGCGTCGCCGGGTTCCACGATCATGCCCACACCGTTCGCCAGTACGGCCGGCACGCCGCCGACCCGCGTCGCCACAACACAGTTCCTCCGGGCCATTGCTTCGAGAATGAACATGGGCATCGCCTCGTCGCGGGAGGGCAGTACGGCGATCGCCGACCGCTCCAGCAGCTTCATCAGTGCCTCGTGGCTGAGCGCCCCCACGAATTCGCCGCGGGTCAGCGGCACTGCGGGTTGGTCGACGATGGGGCCGGCAATGACCAGTTTCCAGAACGGATGCTGCGGCGCAAGCCGCTGCCAGACCGCGACCAGCACATCGACGCCCTTACGCGTGCTGACCGCACCGCCGAAGACCACGAGCGGTTCGATCTCGCGCCGCGCCCCGTCGGCGACGGCATTCGGCACGAGCACGACGCGCTCGAGCGGTACGAACTCGGCGGCCGCGGCCCGCGACTCGGCGGACAGGGTCAGCACCACGTCGGCCGCCCGCAGGACACGCCCGACCAGGCCGGGCCGTTTCTCGGCAAAGTCGGCGAAGGAGCTGCCGTGAAGCTGAGCGACCGTGGCGAACCCGCGCGCGTGGGCCAGGGCCAGCAGCGCGCCTTCGCGCGCGAAGGATCCGCCCTGCGACAGGTGCGCGATCACCACGGTGCGCTCGGGCGTGGACAGGCGCAGCACCTTCCAAAAAGCGGATGCCGCCAGTCCAGCTGCTCGTACCCCGCCACTGCCGTCCCGCGACGAGACCATGCGCAGATCGAAGTCAGCGAAAGAATGTGCCAGATAGCCATTGACGACCTGACTCATACCGCCGGCGACTTCGCCGCTGCGCCCGATGTGCACGGCGAGCAGGCGTTCGGACTGCGCAGCCGGAGCGAACGAAACACGGGTCGGTCCGGGAATGGACGTGGAACTGGTGGCACTGACCGCTGCAGGGGACGAGTGCACGATGGCGATCGGCTCGGTCTCGATCGGTTCGGTGTCGCCCGGTTCAGAATCGATGGACTCGGCTGCAACGACCACGGCATCGTCGGACTCGACGTCGTTCGAGACGGTGTTGATCGGACCCGTGTCGCCCGCTTCGGCGAGGTTCACCGCACGCTCTCGTCGCGCAGCACCTGGTCCAGCAGCCGGCGCACGGTCTGCAATTCGTCCTGGGCCTCGGCCAGGCCGGCCAGAATAGCCGTGCGACGGCCCAGCAGATTCTGCAGCCGTGCAGCGATCTCGGCGGCAGCCAGGCCCGCGCTGACAATGCTCACGTCGTGCAGTCCGGCGGCGGCGAAATGCCGAGCGATCTTGTCTGACTTGGCGTCGACCAGGAGCGCGGCCGGAACCGCCCCCTCGGTGAGGGCGCCGACGAGCACGTGCAGGCGGTCACTCACGGTGAGCGCCGCCCGCCGATACAGGGCACGCAGGCGTTGTTCCTGCTCGTCATGCCCGGTGCCGTTCCAGCGCAGCGCCGAGCCGCCGAGGTCGGCGGCAAGTTGGCCGCACTTGTCGTCATCGCGCAACACCTGGGTGACGCACCAGATCTGCAGGCCGTTGTCGGCCGCGACGGCACGCACCCCGGCGAGCCAGGCGGCGCTCGGGTATTCGAGATCGGAGCGCATCGACACGACGAGCACGTCGCGGCCGGCGGTACCGCCGGCATCAGCGCCGCTTGAATCAGCGCTGCTGCCGGCGAAGGCCAGGTCGGGCATGATGCTGCCCTGCCCGAGATACCCGGCCGTCGCCGCATCCCGCCACAACGACACGTTCGACAGTGCGATGGACGGCCCCATCAATGCTCGCGGCAGCGGTGCGAAGTTTCGGCTGCCCACTCCGACCCGGGCGACGCGACCGTGTCGGGCACGCACGAGTGCGAGCACCGGCAACATGGCGAGGTGCTCTTTCATGCCGATCAGGGTCAGCTGGATCTCGCCCGGTTTGAACACGTACGAGGCCCGGCCTCGGGCCGCACTGGCCAGCGCCGCGGCATACCACCGGCGAAACGAACGATACTGCACGTCGACCGGGGTGAGACCGAGCCCCTCGGCATACCCGTCAGGCGCCTCGCCGACATAGACGTGCAGCGGGCCGCTCGCCCGCAACCAGTCGAGCAATTGGCGGCGCAGCAGAATATCGCCGATGTTGTCGTACTGGCCGCGGGCGGGCACGAAGATGTCGCGCAGCATCCGCTGGGGGGAGCTCCCCTGGCTCATCGGTCGCTGGGCAGCGGAATGCGCACACCGGTGTCGATGGCACGGCCGGCAGCGAAGCGGATGACGTCGGCCGTGAGGTCGGGCGAGTCAACGGCTCGGGCGACGCCGAGATATTCGGCGAGCTCCGCGATCTGCATCTGGTGGTCATCGACGTGTTCACCGCGGTGCTTGCGGCGGGTCACGAGCACCGGAAAAATGCCCATTTCGAGCAGTCCCATGAAGGTGCCGACACCGGCGTGGGTGATCACGACGTCGGAGTTCAGGGCCGCATCGACGAACTGTGCGGTCGGCATCATCTGGTGCACCTGGCCGGGAAGGTCGGTGCGCTTGGTGGTGAAACCGAGCTGCCAGACGGTGCGCTCATCGGCCAGGCCGCTGGCCAGCACGGCGTCGACGAGGGAGTCGAAGCGGTAACCCTCGATGGTGCCGAGGGTGACGAACAGGCTGGGGCGCTCCGGCGCTGGCCGAATCAACGAATGGTAGGTGGACAGCACGCTCGGGTGCGTTCGCCACCGGTTGGTAGCCCAGGCTGGATGCTGGGTGCGTACGCTGACCAGGTGGCTGGCGGCGAGCATCCGCCCGCTGAGCGATGGTCCCTCGACGCGGGAGACGCTCTCGATGTAGAGGCTCGGCACGCCGCTGATCGCGGCCTGAGGCAGCGCCGCGACGGCGAGACCGGCGCCGGTGCTCACTGCCCCCTCAAACGTTTCGTGCCTGAGCACACGGCGAACGATGCCGGCCGCGCGCATCATTCCGAGGTAGTCGCGGGGACGCACGTACGGCACATGGATGCGGCGCTGGCCGGCCAACAATGACCGGCTCTGCATGGAATCAAAGGTGACCCAGAGCGAACTGGGCGACGCGCCCAGCCCGGGCGCCAGCCGCACCAGCTGGGCCAGGTGCCCGCCGGTGGAGGCGACGAGCAGAAGCTTTCGTTGCTGGGAGGGCGACGAATCGATGGGGTTAGACGAGTGCACGGACACTGAGGCTCCCTTCGGGTAAAGCCTTTGCGGAACTGTTTCGAACGTGCGTCTTCGAACGTGCGCCACACGTAAATGGAACGGGTGGATCTACCAGGTGACGCGGGTGGGTGTGTCTGCCGGGGCAGACTCGCTGGCGGGCGGGGTCGAGCGACTCGCGTCGTTCGTCTCCGCGTCGATCGCGGTGGTGGCACGGGGTGCCGGGTGGGAAGTAGCCGCGAACCCGGCGCCCTGCACGAGCGCGTCGGGACCGCGAGTGGGAACCATGGCCAGCACGACACCGAGGGGCGTCGTGCCGACCGCTTCGAGGGCGTCGAAGGCGGCGAGCAGCTCGGGTTCGCGCACCCGGTTCGCGCCGACGACCAGGATGGTGCCGCCGGTCCAGCGGCTGAGCACGGCAGCGTCGGTCACCGCGAGTACCGACGGGGCGTCGATGAGCACGTAGTCGTAGCTGCTGCTGAGCACGTCGAGCACGGTGCCCATGGCGGTCGATCCGAGCAGTTCGCTCGGGTTCGTGGGAATTTTGCCCGACGACAAGACGGTGAGTGGATGCTGCGTACCCCACGATTGCAGGGATTCCTTGAGCTGCACGTCTCCGAGGAGCACCTCGGTCAGGCCACGATCGGCGTCGAGGCCAAGGTAATCGGCGAGCCGGGGCGTGCGCAGGTCGGCGTCGATGACGGCGACGGTCGCACCGCTCTCGGCCAGCACGATGGCCAGGTTCACGAGCGTCGTGGTCTTGCCCTCGCCCGAGACGGAAGAGGTCACGACGAGGCTGCGACGACCGGTGTCGGCGTCGGCGAACTCGAGGTTGGTACGCAACACCCGAAACGCCTCAGCGCGGGCGGTGGAAGCACCGTCGGGCGAGATAATCGGGTTGGCGCGCGCTTCCAGCGGAATACCGCCGAGCATGGGAACGACGGTGAGTCGTTCGATGTCGTCGCGGTTGTAGATGCGGCGGTCGAGCAGCCCGAGGATGAGCGCGGTGACTAGTCCGACCAGCAGCCCGATCAGCAGTCCGACGGCGAGGTTGAGGTAGAGCTGAGGCAGCGCGGGGTGGTCGGGGGCGACTGCGGGGTCGAGCACGCCGACCGTGACCGGGCTGGCACCGCCGTCAGCGGGCTTCTCCAGCTGGTTGATGACGACGTCGGTGAAACTCTCCGAGACGGCCTGCGCGAGTTGCTGGGCGGCATCCGCTGTGGAGGCAAGCGCTGCGATCTCAATGACCGCTGAGCCGGGCTGGGTGGTGGCCGTGACCCGCTTGGCCAGGTCGACCGCGCTCTCATCGAGGCCAAGGCTTGCGATCACCGGGTCGAGCACACGGGGGCTCGTGGCGACGTCAAGGTAGTACGGCAGCTTCTGCACGACGAAGTTGTTGCCCTGCACGAGGTCACCGGGTGTTGAGCCAGTTTGAATCTGGGCGGCCACGAACACGCGGGTGAAGGCCTGGTACTGCACGGGGGTGATCAGCGCGGCTGCTGCTCCACCGACCACGCCGAGCAGGACGAAAGCAACAATGAGAATCCATCGCTTTTGGAGTATTCGAACCAGTCGTTTCAGTTCCATGGGCACTTCTCCCCGCGTGATCGACGCATCGTGCTTCGGGTGCACGATGACAGAAACCTATGTTGGCATAAAAATCCTCACTTTTGGACCGTCAGTATTGAGGATTTAATCAGTCCGTGACGAGGAGTTAACTAGATTGTCGATCAGAAACTGACGAATACTCGCGCGCGTGGTCTCGTCGAGGAGCTCCAATGCGTGTCGTTTACCGGGTTTCACGTCGAGAGTGACCGGTACACCGACCGCTTTGAGCGCGAGGGCCATGGCCTCCCCCTGTTCGACGGGAACAAGTTCTTTTTTTGAAATGGCGATGTAAAACGGCGGGTCGGTCTTGTCCACCGAGTACAACGGCGACGCCTCGCGGGAATTCGGGCAGTCGGTGAAGTCGGAACAGCCGAGGTATTGCAGAATAGAGGCGATCGCCGTTTTTGACGGGTCGCCGAGCAGGAGCCCGTTCTCGGTGAGGTCGACCGCCGGCGACATCGCCACGACCGCCGCGACCCGGTCGCCACTGGTGAGGCTGCCGGTGCCGTTGGTACCGATCGAGGCGGCGATGATCGCACCAGCCGAACTGCCGAACAATCCGATGCGTTCGGGATCGATGCCGAACTCAGCGACCTGGGCGGGTTCCCGCAACCATTCGAGCGCGTCGGTGACATCGTTCACCTGGGCCGGGTAGGCGAATCGCGGGGCCAGGCGATAGTCAACCGAGAAGGCGGCGATGCCGCCGTCGGCCAGCTCTGAGCAGAGTGCGGTCATGCCGCCGAAGTCTTTGGTGCCACTGTCGAAGCCGCCGCCGTGAATGAGGATCATGGCCGCAATGGGACTCTTCTTGCCCTTCGGCAGGCAGGCGTTCAGCAGTAGCTTCTGGCCACGGGCGGTACCGTATTGCAGGTCGTTCTGCAGCGCTACCGAGTCGCTGTGCGCGTCGGTGACTGGCCTGGTGGGGGTGGCTGAGCATCCGCTGAGCAGCAGGCCAGCGGCCAGCAGTACAGCGGATGCCCCGATCAGGCGAGATTTCTTCACAACAGGTCTCCGTTCAGATGAGCCCGACGCGAGACCGATGTGGTCTGGCGTTTGCGGAACAGGCTGACCCAGAGGAACGAGAACCGGCGCAGGAGCTTGGCGAGGTAGAGCGAGGCGACGAGCACGATGGCCGCGAGCAGGAACGGCAGGGCGTTGCCGGCCCGTTCGAGCCAGGGTGATTCGGCGAAGGGCGCGAGCAGCGCGAGGGCGCCGGCCACGAGGAACAGGTGCAGCAGGTAGATCTGAAAGCTGTATTGGCCGAGGGTGTTCATGAAGTTCAGCCATTTCACGCGCACGAGCAGGGTGGCCAAGGCCACGCCCATCGCCACGGCGACCGCGCTTTCGAGCAAAATCAGCCCGGGAACTCGGGAAAGGTGCAGCGGCACGAGCAGCACGGCGAGGCCGATATACGCGGCCACGAGCACGATGGCGTGCCACACCCGTACCCGAGCCGCCAAGCGGTAGACGGCGTGAGGAAAGTAGACCGCGGTGATGAAGAAAATGAAATTGGCCGCGACGCGGTCCCAGCCGACGTTGTCGAGGTCGAGCACTCCCGGCGTGGTCGACAGCACGGCCACGGCCCCGGCGAGCCCGATTTGCGCCGGGACCGGCAGTTTACGCAGCAGCCAGGCGAGCAGGGTGAAGATGGCCAGAGCCCAGATGAACCAGTAACTGCTCGTGGGCCAGACCGGGAGGAGTGCGATGTTGACCAGGTCGGTCGGGGATCGCTCCGTGCCGCGCAGGTGCGGCACGACGAGGTAGAAGACCACCCGGATGACCGACCAGAGCAGGTAGAGGTAGACCAGGGTGAGCAGGCGGCGACGCCAGAGATCCTTGAAGTTCCAGGTGAGCATGCGCCGTGCGGTGAGACCGGCGATGAAGAAGAACACCGGCATCGGAAAGTAGCTGAGCACGAGGCGCAGTCGCGGCGTGCTGCCGGCCAGGCCGAGGTCGTTGAGAAACAGCGACGAGTGGTAGAGCACGACGAGAATGATCGCCGCGCCCTTGGCGAAGTTGATCCACTCGCGGTTCTCCGCCCGTATCTCTTTCACAAGCGAAATGTACACGAGAAAAACTCAGGATGGTATCTCGACCTCGGTTGTCGGGCCGCTGCGGACCCATAACCCGACCCTCACACCACGCCATTCGGCATAACTCCTGCAATTCGCGCCGGGCCCGACGGCGCACCCCCGGAAACATGCGAAAGTACGTTTCGGAGGTCAGAAATCGCAGGAGTTATGCCGGGCGTTCAACGTAGAGCGCCTCAGGAGGCGGTTCAGACGGCTACGTAGCGGGGAATCAGGTCATCGAGCAGGGCGGCCGTGTCTGGCCAGCCTTCGACGGCAACGCACTCCACGCCGAGAACCTTGACCGGGTAGTCGTTTCCGTTCTCGTCGAGGCGATCGCCGACGAACAGCATGTCGTCGAGGGTAACCCCGGTGAGGTCGGCCAGGCGCTTCATGCCGTAGGCCTTGTCGATGCCCTGCCGGGTGATATCAACGGATGTCGACCCGCCGGAGCGTACCTCGAGGTCGGGCAGCAGAGCCTGCACGGCTTCCCGCAGGGCATTCTTCTTCTCGCCCGTCGGGTCCCAGGCGATTTTGGACGCAACCGGAGCAGCCTGGCCGAGCGCGGAGAAGGTGATCTGCGACCCGCGGTCTTCGAGGATCGGACCCCACGTGTCGCTTTCCCAGTACCCGAGGTCGCGGGCGGTCTGCTCGACGGCCTGGAGCGCCCGCGCCTTCTGGTCGTCGCTGAGATTCTCGGCGTAGACCTGGGTCCAGCCTTGGGCGTCGCTCCGGTAGTACTGGGTGCCGCAGGTGGGCATGAGGTGCAGCCGGGCGAGCTTCTCTGCACTGATCTCGGGCAGGTTGTCGATGATCTGGGCCTGGAACTGACCGAACTGGCCGCCGGAAATGATGCAGACCTCGGTGACGCCGAGCAGCTTCACGAGCAGGTCGATCATGGTCGGGTCGAGCGCGGACTTGGACGGCGCGAGCGTATCGTCGAGGTCGAAGGCCACCAGGCGGGGAAGAGTAGGCATCAGGCCACTCTATCGGCGCGGGCCGGTTACCGGCCGGGCGCGGCGCCGGCCACGCGGGCTAAACGAGTTGTTAGCCTGAGCGGATGCGTACTGACTTCGACCCAGAGACCCTGCCCCGCCGCGACTTCTACCGCCTGCTCAACTCGCTCGTGGTGCCGCGGCCGATCGCCTGGGTATCGAGCCGGTCGGCGGAGGGTGTCGACAACCTGGCGCCGCATTCGTTCTTCACCGTGGCATCCGTTTCGCCGCCCATCGTGCAGTTCACCTCGGTGGGGGTAAAGGACAGCGTGCGCAATATCATCGCGACCGGGGATTTCGTGGTGAACTTCACGCCGGAGTCGCTGTTTGCGGAAGTCAACGCCACCGGCACCGATTTTGGGCCGGAGGAGAGCGAATTCGATCGCGCCGGGCTCACCCGCGAGCCGAGTGCGACCGTGGCCGCCATGCGGGTTGCCGAGTCCCCCGCGGCGATCGAGTGCCGTCTGCATTCCACGCTGTCGATGGGTGATTGCACTCTCGTTTTCGGCGAGGTCACCCACATTGCCATCGCGACCAACGTGGTCGACGAGGCCGGGCATCCGCTCATCGACAAGCTGCGGCCGCTGTCGCGCCTGGGCCTCGACGAGTGGGGCACGATCGGTGAGGTCAAGGAGATCCGCCGCATTCGCGCGAGCGAGTGGCCGCGCGAGTTTCGGCCGCGCGAGCACTGACCACGGGGTGACGCGGCCCAAGCGGATGCGCGCGCCGAGCGGCTAGGCGGCCGGCGGGAACAGGGCCTCCGCCAGCAGCGGGCCGAGCTGGTTGCTCGCCTCGCGCACGAAATGCTGGCCGTCGAAGAAGACCGGCGTGTTGTCGATGAAAGCCGGGCAGGTGTTGTCGACACAGAGCCACGGCACGACGTTGACGTACTGGGCGAAGTCGCCGAACTTTTCGATGGCTCCCTGCTCGGTCGCGACCACCTTCTGGTAGAGGCTCGAGGGGCTGTAGGTGCAGTCGGCGGGGGCGCTCGTGAGGGTCTTGCACTCGGCGAACGGCGTGCTGGCCGGCGGCGGGGAGAGCACAGCGACGTGGTCGGTCGCCCCCTGCAGGGCCGTGATCGTGTCGGCGGTCGCGGTCTGCCATTCCGTGAGGGCTGCAACTCCCTCGTTGCCGCTGGCCAGGCGCACGATGGATCCGGCCAGGCTCGACATGATCACGAGATCGGGCGAGAGCCGCGCGACCTCGTTGTAGACCCAGGAGTGGTGGTCGTCGCAGGTGGCGGCCGAGGCGTCGGAGGCGTTCTTGGGCGCCACCGAGATGTTGACGGCCGGGCAGGAGAACATGGTCAGCGACTGCACGTTGTAGCCGAGCGGTTCGAGGGCGGCGCGGATGGCGGGCATGTAGCTGATGGCCATGGAGTCCCCGAGCAGAACTGCGGTTTTGGCGGCCGCAGGGTCTCCGTAGACGCACCCCGCGGCGTTCTTCTCGCTGACCGATAGGCAGTTGTCGTCGACCCATTCCGGGGCGCCGGAGCTGTCGCCGAGGGCGCCGAAAGCGGGGGTGGTCGCCGGCCAGGCGGTCGACGCCAGTGCTGCGGCGATGTCGGACTGCCGCGTGGCCAAGAGGGTAGCCGGTGCGTCGGGCGTTTCGGGACCGACGTCCGCGCCGACCGGGGCCGGGTCGGCCTGCGGGGTGGAGGACGTTCCGCCCTTCAGGGCGATGAACGACACCGAGACGATGACGAGGGTCACGACGACCAGGGCACCGATCCAGGCTTGGGCTGGGGTGATGCCGAAGTGGCGTGTGGTGGCGGGGCGGAGCATCCGTTCTCGCTTTCGGGTTTGGGCAGTTTCGAGCCAGAGCGAGTGGCGGATGGGGTCCTCGACGAAATGAAAGGAGAACACCGACAGGGCCACCATGAGTACCACGGCGAGTGGCAGGTAGACCGGTGAGTCGGTGGCGAAGACGGTGGCGAGCAGAATCACGACCGGAAAGTGCCACAGATAGAGGGAGTAGGAGATTTTTCCGACATAGCGGCTGACCGGGTTGGTCAGCAGAAACAGCAGGCGCTGCTCGGGCTGTCCGATTCCAGCGGCGATGACCAGGGCGGCTCCCGCGACGGGCAGCAGCCCCCACGGCGCCGGGAACGGCGAATCGCGGCTGATCAGGAGCAGGCTGGCAACGATGAGAGCCAGGCCGAGCCAGGCGAGCAGTGGGCGCATCAGAGCCGGCAGCTTGGCGATGCCGGGAGCGGCTGCGGCCAGGAGGGCGCCGATGCCGAGTTCCCAGGCGCGGGCGCCGGTGGAGAAGTAGGCGATGGCCGGGCTGGTCGAGGTTTCGAAGAAGCTCCAGGCCAGAAATCCGAGGGTGATGACGCCGGTCGTGACGGCAACCGTCGTGATCAGGGCTCTGGCGCTGAGAGTGCGGCGGCCGGCGAAGGCGAAGATCACGATGAGCAGGAACGGCCAGACGAAGTAGAACTGTTCCTCGACCGCGAGCGACCAGTAATGCTGCAGCGGGGAGACGGCGTTGGTGGCCTGCAGGTAGTCGGTACCGACGGCGGCGAAGTGCCAGTTGGCCACGAACAGGGCCGAGTAGACGCCGTCCCACAGGGTGCTGAGGGCGCGGGCGCCGGGCAGCAGCAGGTAGCCAATGGCCACGGTGACGACGAGTACGAGGAGCGAGACCGGCAGAATGCGGCGGATGCGGCGGCGGTAGAAGTCGACGAGGGAGATGCGGCCGGTGCGGGCATGTTCCTTGAGCAGCAGGCTCGTGATGAGAAAACCGGAGATGACGAAGAAGATGTCGACGCCGATGAATCCGCCGGAGGGCCAGCCGAGCAGGTGATCGAAGATGACGACGATCACGGCGACCGCGCGCAGGCCCTCGATGTCGCCACGAAAGGTGCGCGTGGCAGACTTTCCGCCGGTGGACCCGGCCGGGTCGGGTGCGCGCTCGTGGCGCTCCAAGGTGGACTGAACGGACATGTATAGCCTCCGACTCGGGTTTCGGAACTGGTACCTGTTCGGCCCGACTTTCGGGCACGCCTTGCGATTATGACGCAAGCTCAGCTATCGGGGCAAACCTGTCGGCCGAGTTTTACCTGATTGACACAACCTCGCCGGTGCGCGCCGACTCCTGCGCGGCAAGCACGATTTTCAGCGAGCGGATGCCCGCGGCCCCGTCGGGCTGCCCCGCCCGCCCGGCACGCACCGCGTGCACAAACTCGTTCAGGAGCAGTTCGTCGGTGTTCTTGCCGTAGCCGAGAAACACGGCCCCATCGGCCCCGACGCCGCCCACGTGCTGCGCAAACGGATCGATGTCCGCGATCCCCCGCGTGCCGACCACCTGAAGGGTCAGTCCGCCCCAGGTCGGCGCGTTGTCGGGCTGGCTCCAGGAGCAGTCGATCGTGGCGACGAAGCCGCCAGCATAGCTGATCGTGACTAGTCCCCCGGTTTCGGCGCGAACCTCGGGCTTGTCGGCGTGCAGAATGCGGTTCGACACTGCCCGCACGAACTGGGCTGTCAGCCCGGTCAGGGCATCGAGCAGGTCAGCAACGTGCACGATATGGTCGACTATTGCACCGCCGCCAGAGAGTGCCGGGTCGGTGAACCAAGCCCGGTTCCCGACCGGAATCTGACCGTTGTTCGTGCCGGTCGCCGCGAGCAGCGCGCCCAGCCCACCGGCCTGAACGAGTTCGCGCAGCCGGGCGAAGGCGGGCGAGAACCGCACCGGGTAAGCGGTCATCAGCGTGACGCCGGCCGCGTCGCAGGCAGCCTGCATGGCGACGGCATCCGCCAGGGTCGTGGCCAACGGCTTCTCGCACAGCACGGCCGCGCCGGCCAGGGCTGCGGCTTCGACCAACGGACGGTGCCGGGCGTTTTCGCTCGTCACGATGACGGCGTCGGGTTGCCAGGCGAGCAGTTCGGCGTAGCTGTCGACGTAGCTGACGCCGAGGTCGTCGGCTAGGCCCCGGCCACGCCGTTCGGCCGGCTCGTTGCCGCCGTCGGGGTCGGAGGCGCGCAACTCGACGTTCGGCATCGACTGTAGCAGTGCCGCATAGCCAGCGGCGTGCACGTGGGCGAACGACATCAGGGCTACGCGCAGGGGGCGCTCAGACAACGGATGCTGCGGCGCGACCGCGCTCGACGCGGCTTGCTCGGACAACGAGGAGGTCGGTTGCACGGACGCGTTCGGTCGGGCATTCGCGACGGCTCTCATGCCCCCACCGCCTCACGCACGACGGACTCGCTTCGCCCGGACGCGATCGACGCGTTCGCGGCGGCGGCTAGTTCGACCGCGCGGGTGGCGTCGGCGAGGCTGACCCGCGGGGCAGGTCCCCCCAGGGTCGCGGCGGCGAAGTCCCGCAGTTCGCTCAGGTACGGGCTTTCGCCCAGCGACGTGTCCGGGCGCATAGACTGCGTGCCGGCGACGGGCGCGCCGAGGTCGAAGCGGAGCGAGGCATCCGCTCGGGAATCGTGCTTCAGCACCCCGGTCGAGCCGGCGATCGAGAAGGACGTGGCGAAGGTGGTGCCGGGCGCGCCCCAGACTCCGGTGACGTAGCTGAGCGCGCCGCTTTCGTGGGTGAGCACGACCTGGGCGGTCTCGCATCCGTCGCCCACGGACTTCACGGCGTACACCTCGGTGACCTCGCCGGCGATCCAGCGGGCAATGTCGAGGTCGTGGATCATCTGGTCCAGCACGATTCCGCCGGACTGTTCCTCATCGGCGAACCAGCTCGCCCAGGTGGGAAACTCGCCGATGCGGCTGAACCGCAAAATGGCCGGCTCGCCGATCGTTCCGGCGGCGACGGCGCCTCGGGCCAGAGCGTACTCGGGAAAGTAGCGCACAACGTGGGCCGGGTGCAGCTGCTTGCCGACGAAGGCGGCGAGCTCGGCGAGAGCGGCGGCATCCGCTGGGTGGAGCGCTATGGGCTTTTCGCAGATGACGTGTTTGCCGGCGCGGAGGGCGCGTTCGGCGAGGCGATAGTGCGTTGGAGTGGGAGTGCAAA
Organism: Cryobacterium sp. TMT1-2-2; assembly: GCF_004403505.1. Taxonomy (NCBI): domain Bacteria; kingdom Bacillati; phylum Actinomycetota; class Actinomycetes; order Micrococcales; family Microbacteriaceae; genus Cryobacterium; species Cryobacterium sp. TMT1-2-2. Next base: position 217,734 of record NZ_SOGS01000016.1, read on the forward strand.
TGTCGACCACGTCGCACGCGTCGAGCAGCTCATCGAGTGAGCCGACCGCGGTGATGCCGTACTGCGCGGCGACCTCGGCGCCGCCCTCGAGCGAGAACACGGTGACCCGCGCGCCGAGGGCGAGCCAGGCCGGAATGTGCACGTGGGTGATGCCGCCGGCACCGATGAGGCCAATGTTCACGAGAAGTCCAGACATATAAGGGGTGGTGCTACTTCGAGCCGCTGAAGGCGAGGCCCTCGACGACGCGACGCTGCAGAACAATAAAGAGGATGAGCACGGGCGCCATCGCGAGTACGCTCGCGGCCATCATGACCGGGTAATCGGTCGTGATACTGCCGGCGAGCGTCGCCAGGCCGGCCGATAGCGGCATTTTCTCGGCGTAGGTCGTGACCACGAGTGGCCAGAGCAGGTCGTTCCACGACCATAGGGTCGTGATGATGACCAGGGCGCTGATGCCCGGGGTGGCTAGCGGAAGCATGATCTTGTAGAAGATTTGGACCGGGTTGGCGCCGTCGAGCCGGGCGGCTTCTTCGAGTTCGATCGGCAGGCCGAGAAAGATCTGCCGCATCAGGAACACGCCAAAGGCGCTGAAGATGCCGGGCAGGGCGATGCCGATGATGGTGTTGAGCAGGCCGAGGTTCTGGATGATCTGGAACTGCGGAATGAGGTACACCTGCGGCGGCACCATGAGAATCGAGAGGATGACGCCGAGAAAGATTCCGCGGCCGCGAAACCGCATACGGGCGAACGCGTAGCCGGCCATCGAGCACAGCACGACCTGGCCGATCACGCGGATGACGGTGATGCCGACCGAGACGCCGAACTGGTCGAAGAACGGCAGCTTGGTGAAGACGTCGACGAAGTTGCCCCACTGCAGGTCGCCCGGCCAGAAGGTGGGCGGCACGCTCATCACCTGGTCGTTGGTGGAGAGCGAGATGACGAGCTGCCAGATGAACGGGAACACCATAATGAAGCCGATGATGCCGAGCACCAGGTGGGTGCGCACGCTGTTCGCGCCCTGCTGGGCCGGGGAGAGGGACTGTTTAGACATAGTTCACCCACTTTTTCTGCATCCGAAACTGGAAGAAGGTGACGATGCCGATCGTTACGAGAATGACCATGCCGATCGCCGCGGCATAGCCCTTGTCGTTTTGAATGAAGGCCTGGTTGTAGAAGATGTAGACCAGCGACTGGCTCTGCACCAGGGCCGGGTTGTACTGGCCCATGATGGCGTAGAGCAGGTCGAACAGCTGAAACCCGTTGATCACCGAGATGATCGTGACGAAGAACAGGCTCGGCGTCACGAGCGGCACGGTTATCGAGGTGAACTGCTTCCACTTGGTGGCGCCGTCGAGCTGCGCCGCCTCGTAATACTCCGGTGAGATGTTTTTCAGGGCAGCACCGAGAATGATGATCCCGAACCCGAGCGACGCCCACATACCGACAACGCCGACCGAGACGATCGCGAAGCCGGGGGTCGAGGTCCAGTACGGGCCATCGATATCGACGAGCGAGAGCATCCAGTTCAGGATGCCGAAATCACCGTTGTAAATCATGCGCCAGACCAGGGCGACCGCAGTGGGCATCGCGATGTAGGGCATGAAGAACAGCACGCGATAGAACGACGCGAAGCGCAGGCCGGGCTGGTTGACCAGGTTGGCCATGAGCAGCGCGATCGGAATGCCGGCCAGCACGATGACCGTGTAGATCAGGGTGTTGATCAGGGCCTGGGCCACGTTTCCGTCGGCCAGCATGGTTTGGTAGTTGTCGATGCCGACGAATTCTTCGCCGCCGAACGGGCCGGTTTCGGTGAAGCTCAGGTAGCCGGTCTGAATGATCGGCCAAATGTAGAAGCCGAGCACACCGAGCAGGGTCGGCAGCACGAACAGCCACGGCCAGTAGCCGTCGAAGCCCTTTGGCTTCTTTTGCGGTGTTGTTGCTACGGGCACCGGGAGGTCGGCGGGAGCACGGCTCTCGCCGACCGCGCTCCCGGTGCGCAGGGTCATTCCTTGGCCAGCGCTTCGTTCATTCGAGTGGCGAGCTCGTCAGCGACATCTTCAACGGTGCGAGTGCCGGAGAAGGCCTGCGGCAGCAGCTCGTTTTCGATCGTGGTCCAAGCCGCGGTGTCCTTCGAGATGGGGAATGGGTAGGCATAGTTGTCGGCTTCGTCGATGAACACCTCGAGGTCGAAGTGCTCGACCGAGTCGAGGAAGGCTTGGCCGGCGCCGATGAAGGCGGGGTTGGCCGCTCCCATTTCGGCCTGCAGGGTCTGCGCTTCTTCGCTGCCGAGGTAAGCCTGAAAAGCCTGTGCGGCCGACTTGTGCTCGCTGCCCGCCGAGACCACGTTGGCGAGGCCGTGGATGACAGTGGCCTGCTTCTCGTCCTGAGGCAGCGGGGCCACGTTCAGGTCGAGGGTGTTGCTTGCCGACGCGAGTTCGGCGACGCTCCAGGTGCCGGACCAGAAGAACGCGGTCTTGCTGCTGGTGAACCACGCGTTGTGAGGAGTGTCGGAGAGTTGCTGCAGGTTTGGGCTGGAACCGTCGGCAATGAGATCAGCCCAGAACTGCAGGCCGCGAATCGTGTTCGGGTCGTCGTAGCCGCTGGACGTGCCGTCTTCAGAAAGGATACTGCCGCCCGCCTGCAGAATCGTGTTGTAGTAGCCCTCCTGGCCGCCGGTCAGGCCGGTCGCGACGCCGTAGACGCCCTGGTCGGCGAGGGTGTCACTGACGGTTTTGGCGGCCGTAGCGAAGTCGTCCCAGGTCCAGGTTTCGTCGGGAATTGCGACGCCGGCCTCGGAGAGAATCGCCTTGTTATACCAGAGTGCGACCGTGTCGAAGTCCTTGGGCATGCCGTACTGCACACCGTCGAAGGAATAGAGGTCGTTGAGCACCTCGACGTAGTTGGCCGGGTCGACATCGCCGTCGTCGATGAGGTCGGTCATCGGTTCGAGCTGGTCGTTGGCGGCGTAGAGCTGAAAGTTGGGGCCGTTCATCCAGAACACGTCGGGCAGGGTGTCGCCGGACGCCTGGGTCTGCAGCTTGGTGAAGTACTGCGCCCACGGGGTCATGTCAATCTTCACCTCGATCTTCGGGTAAATCTCGTTGAACGCGGCAATGTTCGCCTCGAGCGCCGGAATCTGGTTTTCGTCCCAGATGGCGTAGCTGATCGATGCTACCGAGTCTGCGGTGACGGCTTCATCGGATGCTACGGGTGCCGAACACGAGGTCAGCGCGAGCGCGGCGACCAGCGCGAGCGGCGCCAGTCTGGTGATTTTTCTCATTGGGTTCCCCTGCCGTGTTTAATGGATGGTCAGGAATGTGGGTGGGTGGCGGTGCCGGTGTTGGCGTTCGAGCTGCTGCCGTTCGCGCTGGCCGCGTGGGTTGCGAGGCGGGCGCCGAAGGTGGTCGGGTCGGGCCGGGCTGATTCGGGCCGGGCGGCTTCGGCATCCGCTTCTGTGACAGGGATGGCGGGCAGGCTGAAGCGCGGCACGGCGATGTCTTTCGCGCCGTAGAGCCGCTCCGAGACGACTTCGAGGGCGCGCACGAGGCCACCGAGGGCAACGCCGGTGCGGCCGAGCGCCGAGGAGACGAGCGGCGGCTGCGTGCTGCGGGTGACCAGCAGGGCCAGTTCAGCCTGCAGCGCGCCGAGCAACACCGGCCCGGCGGACAGCCCGCCGCCGATCACGATGAGGTCGGGGTCGACGGTCAGCCCGACGACCGCGATACCGCGGATGATGCGGCGCGCGAACCGGGTGACCAGCTCGAGGGCGTCGGGGTCGCCGACCTGTGCTGCCGCGAAGACGTCTTCGGGGCTTTGGCCGAGGAACGCGCCGAGCACGCTGGTCTCGTGCACGTCCTGGTAGCCCCAGCCGGTGGATTCGAGGTCGCCGACCTCGCCGGCGGCAAAGTTGCGGCCGCGGTGCAACGCTCCGCCGAGGATGATGGCGGCGCTCACGCGGTGGCCGACCATGATGAAGACGACATCGTCGGCGTTTTGTGCCGCGCCGGCGTGCAGTTCGCCGAGGGCGGCCATATTGACATCGTTTTCGACGGACACCTGGCAGCCGAGCTGTTCGCTGAGGCTCGCAGCGAGGTCGAGGCCGTTCCATTCGGGCAGTACGTTACTCTGCAGAACGCGGCCGGAGGCATCCACTATGCCCGAAATGCACACCGTGACGGAGGTGAGCCTGCTGGCGTCGAGTTCTGCGAGTGCGCGTTTCAGGGTCGCGGCGGCGAGAGCGAGGAGTTCGGAGCCGGTGATGTCGGTCGTGATGTCGTGCAGGGCGGTGGCGACGATGGTGCCGGCGAGGTCGCTGACCAGCACGGTAACCCGGTGCAGGCCGAGGTCGAGGCCGGCGACGTAGCCGGCGGAGGCGTTGAACGCGACGCGGCGGGCGGGACGGCCCTTGGCTGCGGTGGTGGTCTGCTGCTCGTGTGTGACCAGGCCGTTGGTTTCGAATTCGGCGACGATCGACTCGACGGTGGGGCGGGAGAGTCCGGTGAGGCTGGCCAGTTCGCTGACCGTGAGCACGCCGTGGTCGCGCAGGGCGCCGATGCAGGCGGCGGAATTGCGCCGGCGAAAGGCCAGCATTTCACGTTCATGCAGTGCCATGGCGGTCCCCCTCACCTCGTAGTGAGCATTATGCAAGTCATTTGCATAATTACGTCTGAGTTCAGAGTAGGCACGTTGGCGCGGTGTTGTCAACGACTCGGGCACCGTTGCTGGCTGCGGCGCGCTGCAATATTCCACTCAGCAACGGTGGAATGCGGAGTGAGGGCGACCCGCTACGGAGTGCGCACGGCCGGCTGATAAAAGCGCAGCCACTCGACCGTTTGGGCCACGTGGGACGCCGCGGCGGCAGATGCCGCAGCAGGATCGTGCAAGACGATTGCGTTGAAGATGGTCCGATGGCCATGGTCGCTGACGCGCCGGATTTCCGCGCCTTCCGGCAGCGCGAACAGTTGATAGGCGCGCGAACGGGCGCGAAAGACGCCCAGCAGAACGGTCAGCGTGGGGTTGCCACTGATCCGATCAATCAACGCGTGAAATTGAGCATCAAGCTCGGGGGCAATTTCGGGGTCGGCGGCGGCCTCCATGGCCTCGACCAAGTCGAAAAGCTCCGCGGTTTGCTCCGGGCTTATTCGAGCAGCCGCCTGGGCCGCAGTATGCGACTCGAGGACACCTCGCAATTCGTACATGTCCAAGAGTCCAGACAGCGGCAGAAGGTCGACGGTCAGCGCCAAACTCCCCATGATTTCCTCGGGACGCAACTGAGAAACGTATGTTCCCGACCCATGCCGTGACTCGATCACGCCCAGGGCCGACAGCATGCGCACTGCTTCACGAAGAGACCCGCGCGATACGCCGAGTTCACTCAAGAGAGCGGTCTCCGGTGGGAATTTCTCTCCAGCGCCGAGACGTCCGGACGCGATCATGTGACGCAATCCGTGGAACGCGATGTCTACTGCCGACATGCGTGGATCCTTTCGTCCAATCGCCACTACCGATAACCCCACCTAATTCTAAGCCGGAGGCGAGCTGACACGTTCCTCACCCGACAACACTTTATCTCAACTCATCTGATGACTTTTTGGAACAATCCCGATAGAGTCCTGAAAACAGCCATGAAAGTGGGGTGATCCAGAGAGTCATCACACGTCTTGTCATGGTTTGCGAGCCACGAACATTGAAATAGGAAGCACATGCTGACCTCTCCAGTCGCGCCACCGCGTGGATTGACACTTTCGGACGGCCGTCCAGCCCGGGCCGCCTGGTCTCTCGATCCACGAACCATCCACATCAACCACGGGTCGTTTGGTGCTGTGCCCGTCGTCGCCCAGGAACATCAGAATCAACTCCGCGCGCAGATGGATGCCAACCCGGTGGCGTGGTTTCCAGCGCTGCCGGCCATGGTGAAAAGCACCCGTCGCGAAGTTGCCAAGTTTCTCGGCGTAAGCGAAAACGACACCGCCCTCGTGCCCAATGCGAGTGCCGGAGCAAGCGTGGTCTTCTCCAGCCTTCCGGCGAAGATCGGACTGGAGATCGTCGTCACCGACCACGGGTACGGAGCTGTCACCATGGGTGCCGAGCGGTTGGCCCGCCGCTGGAACGGCACGGTACGTACGGCGCATATTCCGCTGGATGCCACCGCAGCCGAGGCTCATGAGGCCATTGTGGCCGAACTCAGCGCTGCCACCGGGCTGATTATTGTCGACCATATTTCTTCTCCCACCGCCCGATTCTTGCCGGTACAATCCGTCGCCCGCGAGGCGCGCCGTCGTGGAATCCCGCTCCTCGTCGACGGAGCGCACGTGCCAGGGCTGTACGAGGACCCGCTCAATGAGCTGGATTGTGACTTCTGGATCGGGAATCTTCATAAATTTGGCTGCGCCCCGCGCGGCACATCCGTTCTGGTCGCCCGGGGCCCACTGGCGGCTGAGCTATATCCACTCATTGATTCCTGGGGCGCTACCGAACCCTTCCCCGACCGCTTCGACACTCAAGGCACCCTAGACCTCACGAGCTACCTCGCCACGACGACGGCCCTGGATTTCATCGGGCGAACTTGGGGATGGGATGCCGTGCGCACCTACATGTCGGATCTTGCGGACTACGCCGAAGAGACCATCACCGCTGCTTTTGGTGCGATTACCGGCGAAGACCATCACGTAGATGTCGGCATGCCGGTCAACGCGCTCAGACTCGTTCGTCTGCCCGACGGGATCGCCACGACCCACGACGAAGCGGACGCGCTCCGCGATCGAGTCTTACGTGAACTGGGCGTCGAAGGTGCCTTTACGAGCTTCGGCGGGATCGGCTACTTCCGTTTGTCGGTGCATGTCTACAACACTGCTGCCGACTTTGACTATTTCGTTGAGCACTGCGTTGCCGCACTCACCGAATGGGCCCAGGTCCCTTCTGCTACACCATCGCCATAGGGCGTTGGCCTCAAGAATCGTCCGATCTCAATGAAAAGAGGAATGCTGTGATTCACAAGAAAACGTGTGCATGGATCGGCCTGGGGCTCGCTACGGCCCTGGCGCTTTCGGGGTGCTCTGCCGCCTCGGATGCTGCGGATGGCACCGTCAACCTGCAGATGGTTGAAAGCCTGACCAACCCGGCCCGAACCGACGTACTCAAGGGTCTGATCTCAGATTTCGAAGCGAAGAACCCCGGAATTACCGTGGAATTGATCTCCCCTCCCACCGAGCAGGCCGACCAGAAGATTCAGCAGATGCTTCAGTCTGGTACCGGGGTCGACGTTCTTGAGGTGCGCGACATCACGGTTGGACCGTTTTCCACCAACGGCTGGCTGTCCGACATGTCCGATGAACTTGCCGGCTGGGCCGGCTGGGACGACCTGACCGTGAACGCTGCCAAGTACGCGACCAACGCGGACGGCAAGTCCTATTACATTCCCTACGGTTTTTATGGTGCGAGCCTGTTCTACCGAACCGACCTCATCAAGGAGGCCGGCTTCTCGGCACCACCCACCAGCTGGGACGAACTTCTCACGCAGGCCACGGCCTTGCAGGACGAGTCGAAGAGTCAGTTCGGCTACGCTTTTCGCGGCGGCAAGAACGGCAATACTAACGTTGTACTGGCGATCGAGGCTTACGTAGCCGACCAGATCGACCAGGACAATGCTTTCAAGCTCACCGACGGCAGCACGATCTTTGCCGCGCCAGAAGCTGCTGACGCCCTCGAGACCTACTTCGCTCTCTTCGAGAATGCGTCGCCACCCTCGTCGGTCGCCTGGGGGTACCCAGAAATGGTGGAGGGGTTCGCCAACGGTTCCACGGGATTCCTCTTACAGGATCCGGAAGTAATCGCGACCCTCGAACAAGCGCAGTCGATCAGCGTCGATCAGTGGACAACGGCCCCGATGCCGACCGGACCGACGGGTAAGGCGATTCAGCCCATGGCCACCGCCGGCTGGGGCACTGCAGAGTCCAGCGAGCACAAGGCCGAGTCGGCCAAGTTGATCTCCTTCCTGTCGGAAGGCGATGCGTCGGCCACCTTCACGCAGAAGAACAGCCTCGTTCCCATTCTGAAGGACGCCGCAGACAGCGACTTCTACAAGACCGGCGCGTGGGCCAGCTACGTAACCATGAACGAGAATCCCGATACCTACATCACTGCAGTCCAGCCGCGCGATTCTTCATGGTGGACCGACTGGATCCAGAAGTCCGACTCTGAACTACAGCAGGTGCTCATCGGCCAGATGACTCAGAAGGAACTTCTCGCCAGCTGGGATGCCTACTGGGTCGAAAAGTGGAAGAACGCCTAGGCGGAACTTCTATGACGTCTCCACGTACCGAAACACTGGAGCGCGCGGCGAATTCGCCGAACGCTCCACGACGGCCGGACCCGGGAACACGACGTTCGCAACGGCGCACTTTCACCGTTCGCAAAAGCCTGACTATTCTGGCGTTTCTCTCCCCCGCCCTGATATTCGTGATCATCTTTGTGTATTACCCGATGATCGCGGGCAGCCAGATGGCCTTCCGCAATTGGAACCTGAGCAATCTCACCGACACCTCCTGGGTGGGATTCAAAAACTTCGCGGCGATTCTGACCGATCCGGTCTTCTACACCGTGCTGAGAAATACAGTCGTCTGGGTCGTGGCTTCTCTCGTGCCGCAGTTCGTGATTGGTTTTGCTCTCGCGCTTTGGCTCCGACGTAAATTTGCCTTTCGAGGACTTTACCAAGCCCTGATCTTTTTCCCGTGGGCGATCTCCGGTTTTCTGATCGGCATCTTGTTTCGGTGGATGTTCAACAGTGAATTCGGCGTGATCAATGACCTACTGTCGAAAGTCGGCCTCACCGATCAAGCGATACCGTGGCTCGCTGACCCCACGACGGCCATGGTCGCCATCATCATCGCGAACGTCTGGTACGGCGTTACATTCTTCACGATCATGATCCTTGCAGCTCTTCAATCCGTTCCGGAGGAGCTCTTCGAGGCCGCAGCCCTCGACGGTGCAGGAAAAACGCGAACTCTCTTTCAGATCACCATTCCCTACATTCGCACCACGCTCGCGCTGACGGTTCTGCTGCGTGTGATTTGGATCTTCAACTTTCCCGACATCATCTTCGGCATGACCGGCGGCGGTCCAGCGAATCAGACCCACATCATCACGACCTGGATGATTGCGACGACCCAACGCGGCGACTACGGGCAGGCATCCGCTCTGGGACTCATTGTCGTGGGGATCCTGCTTATCTTCTCCATCTTCTATCTCCTTGCGATTCGCGAGAAGAAAGCGGTCATCACATGATCGACAGGGAAACCAGGCTGGCCCGCACCATTCGCATCGTTTTTCTCGCGATCTGGCTCGTCATCACGATCTTTCCGCTCTACTGGATCACGATCACGTCGTTCAAAGGCCCCGGGGCGATCTTCAGCTTTCCGCTGACCTACTGGCCAGAAGTCTTCTCGCTCGAGAACTACGTGAACCTCTTTAGCAAGGCGCAGTTCGGCACCTATCTTGCCAACAGCCTCGTGATCGCTGCGGTGGCCGCCACCGTCGCGACGCTCATTTCTTTGCTCTCGGCATATGTCCTTGCCCGGTTCGAATTTCGCAGCAAGGGCGCGCTGATGATGGCGTTTCTGGTCACCCAGATGATCCCGGCGTTCATCGCCCTGGGCCCGCTTTACCTGATGATGTCGCAGCTGGGGTTGGTCGACAATAAGTTCGGACTCGTGCTCGTCTACATCGCGATTTGCATACCGTTTTGCACGGTGATGCTGCGCGGGTTCTTCGCCAACGTGCCGGATGCGTTGGAAGAAGCGGCAATGATCGACGGATGCTCCCGGCTGGGCGCACTCTTCAGAGTCATCGTTCCCGTTATGAAGCCCGGGATCGTCGCCGCGTTCATCTTCAATTTCGTAAACTGCTGGAACGAGTTGTTTCTCTCGGTCACGCTGATGAACCGTGACCAAAACAAGACGATTCCGACTGCCCTGAATGGGTTCATCTCAAGCTTCAACATCGACTGGGGCTCGATGTCAGCGGCAGCGGTTTTGACGATCATTCCGACCATGGTCTTGTTCGCCTTCGCCAGCCGATACATCGTGCAGGGGCTGACTGCTGGGGCGGTCAAGGGATAACCTACGCGGCGAAAAGTCGCATCAGGCGGGCTGCTTCCTGTACAACGGCGGCACGTCCGGCTGCCCCGTACCTGCGGCTGTCAACAACCGCGGCATTCGCGGCGAGATAACCGCGAATCGCCTCGGTGAAGTGTTTGTTCAGCTGCGTCGAGACGTTGATCTTGGTCATGCCGGCTCGAATCGCCTTCACGATGTTCTCATCGGCAATGCCGGATGACCCGTGCAGGACCAAGGGCACGTCGAGAGCGGCCCGCAGTCGCGCGATCAAGCTGTAGTCGACTGCTGCCACGCGCTCCGTCATGGCGTGCGATGAACCGACTGCTACTGCCAGTGCGTCGACACCGGTGCTGCGCACAAATGCGGCTGCTTCACCCGGGTCTGTTCGCACGCCCGGTGTATGGGCGCCATCTTTGCCGCCAACCGCACCCAGTTCAGCCTCGACATATACGCTGCGAGACTGCGCGTACTGGGTGATTCGCGCCGTGATCGCGACGTTTTCATCAAATCCCAGATGCGCTCCGTCGTACATCACGGACCCAAAGCCGAGTTCGATCGCCTCGTAGACGAGTTCTTCATTCTGGGCGTGGTCGAGATGCACTGCGACCTCGACGGCTGACGCTCGCGCCACCGCCAGGGTGGATAGAGCGATCGGTTCGAGTCCGCCGTGATACTGGGCGCAGTTCTCTGAGATTTGAAGTATGACCGGCAGTTCGGCCTGCTCGGCTGCTGCGACGAGCGCCTCGGCCGTCTCGAGATGGAGCACGTTGAACGCCCCAATAGCAACCCCGCGCTGATAGGCCGAATCCATGAGGCTTCGGGTGAGGACTAACGTCATTCGGTCTCCGAGAACTTGATTGGTTACTTGACGCTGCCAGCGGTGAGACCACCGATGAGGCGTTTTTCAATGAGCATGAAGAGCACCACGACCGGCACGATGGCGACGATGGAAACACCGAAGACGTAGTGCCAGCTGGTTTCGTACTGCCCCACGAACTTGGTCAGGGCAACGGCCATGGGCTGGTTGCCCGCCGTCGAGAGGATGACCAGGCTTGCGGCGAATTCGTTCCAGCAGGCCACGAAGGTGAACACGATTGCGGTGACGATGCCCGGCCAGACGAGGGGGAGGTTGATCTTGAACAACACCGTGAGGCGACCCGCTCCATCCAATTGCGCGGCTTCGTCTACTTCCTTCGGGATTCCAGCAAAAAAGCTATGCATGATCCAGACAGCAAAGGACAGATTGAACGCCGCGTTGATCAAGATCATGGCGAGCCAGGTATCGGAAATGCCCAGGAACCCGAACTGACGAAAGAGGCCGGAGGTGAGAACGGCCGGCTGCAGCATCTGGGTCACAATCACCAGGAACATGAAGACCATGCGTCCGGGAAAGCGCGCCCTGGCCGTGTAATAAGCGGCCGGTAGTGCAACGAGAAGTACCAGAAGAGTTGCGAAAACGGAGATGACGATCGTCGAGATGAGGTTCTGCACCAGCGGGGTCTCGGGTGTGGACCACATGGTGAGGTAGTTCTCCCAGTGCCATTCCGTGGGGAAATAGGTGGGCTCAACCGAACGAATCTCGCTCTTTGTCTTGACTGACCCGAAGAACATGATCAGGTAGGGAATCACGAAAATGAGCAGCACCACGGCGCCGGCAACCATGCGCCAGATCACTGTCGAAAGCGGAACCTGATCAGCCGTGTATCGAGGTTTGCGGGCAGCGCGCGGCCCCGACGTAAGCAGGGCGGTCATAATCAGACCTCTTTCATAGGCTTGACGACCTTGACGTAGATCGCCACGATCACGATCACGATCAGGAAGGCAACGACGCTCAGCGCGCTGGCCACGTCGATCTTGTGCTCATTCTGGATGTACTTGAAAATCATCGTCATGACCGTGTCAGCGTCGTAGCCGGGAATCGACCCGGTCATGATTTTGAGGATCGGCAGCGAATTGAAGACGTTGATGATGTTGATCAAGACAGCTACGGATAATGCACCGCGCAGCTGTGGAAGGACTATCTCGAAATAGGTGCGGATGCGACCGGCACCGTCCATTTTGGCGGCCTCGAGAATATCGCCGGGTACCGATTGCAGACCGGCGAGAATCGTGTAGGTCGTGAAAGGGAGGGAGACGAAAACTGCAATGCCGATCGACCAGCTGAAGGCACTGACCGGGTTCTTGGTCCAGCCGTATGGTCCGTCGATCAGTTGGATGTCGACGAGAAACTTGTTGATGATGCCGATGTACCCTTCGAGCCCGTAGTAGACCACGAGCGTGGTCATCACCACGCTCGCTGCCCAGGGGATGATGACGGCGAGGCGCACGATCTGGCGCCCGGGAAATGACTTGTTGAGAAACTGGGCCAGGACCAGCGAGATGAGAACGGTGAGAGCCACGACGGCAACGACCCAGATCAGGGTGCGCAGCATGATTCCGCCGAGCGGGGTGAATTCAAGGAGCGTTGCATAGTTGGCAAACCCGACGGGACCCTTGTCGAGACCGCTCAGGCTGATGTCCCTGGTGGAGTTGTAGAACATGACGACGGCAGGGAAGAGTACGACGCCGAAGATCAGGACGAGTGCCGGCCCGATCCACGGCAAAGCGGAGATCAGATCGGACAGGCGGGTACCCGCTGCTGCACGCTGACGCGCAGGCCCCGAACGGGGACGGCCAGTGGCCGTCCCCGTCTGGGTCGGTGGTTCATGAATTGTTTGAGTCATTTCCTAATCCACCGATATTCCTTGTGATCAACTTGGAGCGAGGTCGCGCACGGCGCGAAGGCTGTTAGCCTTCGTCTGACTTGGCCTGGATTTCGGTGAGAACGGCCTGCGCATCCTTGCCCTGGGCCAGCTGCCCGATCAAGCTCTTGAACGCGGCATCCGTCGCCGACCAGTTGGGGTTCGTGCTCGGGTAGAACTGAGCACCGGGCAGAGCCTCGATGAACGGCGCCAGGGCCGGAGTGTCGCCCATCGCGTCGGAACCGGACTGGGTGGTCGGGAGGAAGTTCTCGGCGGTTACCCACGGCACGTACTGGTCAGCAGAGTAGAAGAAGTCCAGGAACTTCGTGATGGCTTCCTGCTTGGATCCGTCATTCTTGAATGCCATGAGGTGATCGGCTACCCCGAGGGTAAAGGCCGAGCCGTCAACCGTGGGGATGGGGTTTACGGAGTAGTTGAGTGCAGCATTGCCCTCAGCGATCTGACCGACCGTCGGCGGAAGCCCGATGATCATACCGATCTTGCCCTGGACGAAGACGTCCATGAGGGGGCTGCGGTCAGTAGCGCCCGCATCCGCCTGCGTCGCGCCGGCATCAACCATCGACTGAATGAACTTGGCAGCCTCAAGGTTTTCGGGGGTGTCGATCGTAATCGCACTGGCATCACCGAAACCGCCACCGGCACCGTAGAACCAGACCGCCGATTCCGCCTGCGCTTCTTCGGACCCGAGCGGCAGCCCGTACCCGGCTACTCCCCCGCCGATGGCGGAAATCTTTGTGGCCGCATCCAGCAGCTCACTCCATGTCGTCGGGACAGCGGCTACGCCGGCCTGTGCCAACAGGTCTTCGTTGACGAAAAGTGCACGGGCCGAGGCGAGCAGGGGCGCGCCGAATTGGACGCCGTCGACGGAAGCGTTCTCAACAAACGAGGACTGGAAATCAGCGAGGGTGTCGGCCGACACTACTTCGTCGATCGGGTACAGCAGGTCATCCGCGGCAAAACCCGCAAACGGGCCGCCGTTCATGATGTCAGGCGCTGCGTTTCCCTGAACCTTGGTCGTGATGACATCGGTCAGGTTGTCCCAGGACTGCACCTCGAGGTTGACCTTGATATCGCTGTTGGCGTCTTCGAAGTCGGAGATGACGCCTTCCCACAGTGCCTGCGTGTTGTCCGAGTAGCTGGGGACCAACAGGTTCACGGTCGTGCCCGATCCGTCGGACCCGCCCGACGCGTTGCCGCCACCAAAACCACAGGAGGCTAGTGACATCGTGGCCAGCGTCGCTGTCACGACGATGCCCCCCAATCGCAGAGACTTCTTCATGTCTGATTTCCTTATCGTCTGATGATGTTTTTTGACTGCAAAAGCACCTGAACAGTCACATCCATTCAGGTTTTGACCAGTTTGGCGCGCGGGTCGTGTCAGCACAACTGTTGATATCAGATCGTTACATGACGTCAACAAACGCTTAGAATAGTTGGTAGTGATTGATTTTCTAGCTCTACAATCATTAACAGTCAGAAATGACCGCGAATTTTCAAATCGGCGTCATTCCACCTGAATGATCGCAACCAATCAATCCGAAAGATCCACAACTTACCGAGGAGCCACGGTCATGACGACATCCACCGAAGAACACATGGCGACGGAACTGGCCTCACAACCCGAGACCTGGGCCCGTGCCGTTGCGATGACCGATGAACAGCGACTGCTCCCCTCTCGTGGGCAGAAAGTCGCCATGGTTGGCTGCGGCACTTCCTGGTTCATGGCCCAGGCCTACGCGGCCTTGCGCGAGAGCGCCGGCCACGGGGTGACGGACGCTTTCTCGGCCTCCGAGGCCTTCATCGATCGCGATTATGACGCCATCATTGCCCTCACTCGCTCCGGGACCACGACTGAAGTGCTCGACATTGTGAAGGCACACCGCGGTCGAACTCGGATCGTTGGAATCGTCGGCGACACGACCTCGCCGTTCGTTGACGAGGTGGATGACCTCATCGCCCTGCCGTTCGCCGATGAGCAGTCGGTCGTGCAGACTCGATTCGCGACCACGGCGCTCGCTTTTCTCCGCGCGAGCCTCGGCGAAGATCTCAGCACGGCCATCGCTGACGCCGAGTTGGCGGTCGCAGACGAACTCGATGACGGGATCATCGGCGCAGAACAGATCACCTTTCTCGGCCGGGGCTGGACCGTCGGTCTGGCTCACGAGGCCGCACTCAAAATGCGCGAGGCGACACAGTCCTGGACCGAGTCTTACCCCGCGATGGAATATCGGCACGGTCCAATCAGCATCGCCGCCCCCGGGCGCATCACCTGGATGTTCGGCGCGGCGCCCGCAGGTATTCGAGAGGATGTGCTCGCCACCGGCGCACGCTTCGAAACGAGCGCCCTCGACCCGCTGGCCAACCTCGTGCGCGTACACAAGCTCGCTTTGCTCCGCGCCCGCGCCAAGGGCCTCAACCCCGACCTGCCTCGGAGCCTGACGCGGTCAGTCATACTCGACTCGTGACCAACTTTCCCGCGGCCGTCTCAATTGAGCCCCTCGGGGATGGTGCAGCCGTCGTCGCCTTCGACATTGGTGGGACCGACATCAAGGCCGCGCTGTTCGATGCGTCCGGTGCCATGCTCGGTCTGACCCGAGTCCCCACACCGCATCGTGGTGTGCACACCGTCGATGCCGTGATGCAAGAAATTGCGGACCTCACCGCCGGTTTTGCGACGGACTTCCCGCTCGTGCAACCACTGGCGGTCGGGCTTATCGCCCCGGGCATCGTCGATGACGATCAGGGAATCGGGATCCGCGCGGCCAATCTGCAGTGGGCGGATGCCCCCTTCAAACATCTCGCCGAGAAACGTCTGGGCATGCCCGCATCGTTTTCCCACGATGTCCGCGCAGCCGGGGAAGCGGAATTCCGGCTCGGCGCAGCCCGGCCATACCGAGATGTGGCCGTCGTCGTGATCGGCACCGGCATTGCGGCGTCGCTGTTCATCGGGGGGCGAGCTCATTCGGCGGGCGGATACGCCGGTGAGTTGGGGCACGCCATCATCGACCCGGCAGGCGAACTGTGCGCCTGTGGTTCGACCGGCTGTCTCGAAACCATCGCATCGGCCGGTGCCATCGTGCGCCGCTACGAGCGGGCCACGGGAACGAAGATGCCCGGCGCCAAAGAAATCATTGAGCGAGCCGTCGACGGTGATCCCCAAGCGCAGTCGATCTGGAACGACGCCCTCGACGCCCTAGCTTTGAGCATCGCGCAGCTGGCAGCGGTGCTGGCCCCCGAGGCCATTGTGATCGGCGGTGGTCTGGCTCAGGCCGGCGCGGCACTCCTCATCCCGCTGCGCACGCGCGTTGACAATCTCCTGAGCTTCCAACGAAAGCCGGTCGTGGTCGCGGCCAGTATCGGTGAAAATGCCGGACTTCTCGGGGCATCGCTCCATGCCCGTGCTGCTGCAGTCGCTGCCGGAGCAGCCCAATGATCGTCACGGTCACGCCGAATTCCGCAGTGGACCTCACGTACCTGCACCCGGACATCCGTTTTGGGGAAACCAACAGGGTGCCCACCGCTGTCGCTCGTGCTGGCGGTAAAGGACTCAACGTGGCGCGGGTCATCCACCAGCAGGGCCAGCCCGTATTGGCTGTAGCGACGGCCGGCGGTCGCACCGGTCAAGCGCTCGTGGACGATCTCGTACAGGCGGGCATACGTCATCACATAGTCGCCGTGGAAGCGGACACCCGGCGGACTATCGCTCTCGTTGATTCTGGGCGCGAACAAACCACGATTTTGAACGAGCACGGCCAGAACCACACGCGGCAGGAGTGGCTCCGACTGACCGGAGAGACGACAGCTGCCCTGGCCGGCGCACGATGTCTGGTGGGCTCCGGCAGCCTGCCGAGCGGTGCCGATGAAGCCTTCTACGCCCAGCTGGTGAAAGTGGCGCGCGAACGCGGGATTCCGAGCATCATCGATACGTCTGGGCCGGGACTCCTGGCCGCAGCACGTTCGGGTGCGTCTGTGCTCAAGCCGAATCGTGAGGAACTTGCCGCCGCCACGGGGATGGTCGACCCGGTCGGTGGCGCCCGCGCTCTGGTGCAGTTGGGCGCCGGACTAGTCCTGGTGTCGCTGGGAGAGCGGGGCATGCTTGCCGTATCGCGCGAGCATCCGCATTCATCACTGCACGCACGACTACCGCGAGTGCTGGCGGGCAACGCCACCGGTGCCGGGGATGCGGCCGTGGCGGCCGTCGCCGTCTCGTTAGCCGCGGGAATAACGAATACCGATGCCCTGCTGCGGCAAGCCACCGCCTGGTCTGCCGCTGCCGTCCTCATGCCCCTGGCCGGAGAAATTTCTCCTCAATTTACGAACTTCGTCGAGGAACTCGTCGTGGATCGCCTTGTCGACGAACCCGGGCCATAACGTCGGGATAGATTTGCAACTGAGAAGCTTGAGAAACGAGAAATCATGAACCGCGCCGAGCGTCTGATCGCTGTGCTGGACCTTCTGGCTGAATCGGGCCATCTTGAGGTCGACGACATCATCACGAAACTCCAGGTGTCCGCCGCGACGGCGCGACGCGATCTCGACACGCTCGCTTCGCAACAGCTGCTAACCCGAACGCGCGGAGGAGCCACCGGTCAGGTCGTCGCCTACGATCTCCCCGTGCGTTACAAGCGGGAGCAACACGCCCCGGAGAAGCAGAAGATTGCGATAGCGGCGAGTTCACTCATAGAGCGCGGGGATGTCATCGGCCTCTGCGGTGGCACGACCAGTACGGCCATCGCGAGTGTGCTCGTTGCCCGCGCAGACATTATGGAGGCCAGCCCCCACTCCAATCTGACCGTCGTCACGAATGCCATCAACATTGCGGCGCAGCTCGCCATGCGACCTCAAATCAAGACCGTCGTCACCGGAGGGGTGGTGCATTCGCGGTCCTATGAGCTCGTCGGCCCGTACAGTGCCGAGGTACTCAATCAGGTGACCCTTGACCTCGCGTTCATCGGCGTCAACGGAATCGATCCGATCCGCGGCGCCACGGTCAATGACGAACGAGAAGCCGCGGTGAACTCGCTCATGGCCCGGCGTGCCACGAGGGCTTTCGTGGTGGCCGATTCGAGCAAGATTGGAACGACAGCTTTTGCCACTCTGGGTGCCCTAACGGTCTTCAGCGCGTTGATCACGGATTCGGGAATCACCGCGGATCAGCTGTCGGCGTTCGCCGAGGCGGGGCTCGAAGTAATCGTCGGCCAGTGACACACGTTATTCACTCCGCCAGGATGATTTCGGGCGGCGCGACCACGCCGGACTCATGGGTTGCTTTCTCCGGCGACACGATCAGCGCTACCGGAACAGGTGCAACCTGGCGCGGCCTGGCCACGGCCACCACCCGAATCACGGACGCTGCCGGCCGCATACTCTCGCCGGGTTTCGTAGACATCCACTGCCACGGGGCCGGAGGCGCCGCTTTCGACGACGGTGCCGAGGGCATCACCACGGCGCTGCAGGTACACCGCCGTCACGGCACAACCCGGAGCGTCTTGTCGCTCGTGACCGCCAGTCAGGCGGATCTCGAGCGGCGGGTCGCGATCGTTGCCGACCTGGCACAGCACGATGCGCTCATTCTCGGCGCCCATCTCGAGGGGCCGTTTCTCGACCAGACCTACCGTGGCGCCCATGACCCCACCCTGCTCAGTGCCCCGGATGCGAAACGGATCGATCGACTGCTCGCGAACGCTCACGGACAGTTGCGCCAGATGACGCTGGCCCCCGAGTTGCCCGGGGCGATCGACGCGATTGCGCAACTCGTCGACGCTGGTGTTGTGGTCGCCGTGGGACACAGTGCCGCTGACTATTCCACAACGCTCGCGGCCTTCGATGCGGGGGCGACAATCTTGACCCACGCTTTCAACGGGATGAAAGGCATCCATCACCGCGCGCCCGGACCCGTGGCTGCCGCGACGCATTCCGCAGGCGTCACCCTCGAGATCATCAACGATGGCGTCCATGTGCACCCGGAAGTCGTGCGGCTGGCCTTCGCGGGCGCGCCCGGCCGGATAGCCCTCGTGACGGATGCCATGGCCGCCACTGGCGCCTCGGACGGCGCCTATCTTCTGGGCTCGCTCGCCGTGACGGTAACCGACGGCGTCGCCCGGCTGACCGATGGCGGATCGATTGCCGGCTCGACGCTGACCCTCGATGTCGCGCTGCGCCGAGCTGTGACCGGGGCCGGCGTGCCGATCGCCGAGGCCATCACCGCGCTCACGGAGACACCGGCCCGAGCCATCGGTCGCGGTCACGACCTGGGGTTACTGGCCGCCGGCTATGCGGCGGACGCCGTGCTGCTGGGCGAAGGTCTTGCTGTCGAAGCGGTATTTGCCGCGGGGCGTGAGCTGACTTAGATCGTCTGCCAGGCTGGGCGGTTCGCCCAGATGTACTTGTAGTAGTCGAGGTTGACCAATTTGCTCGCGGCCGCTTCGTCGACGACGACGGTGACGTGGGGGTGCAGTTGGATGGCGGTGCCGGGCTGGCTGGCCGAGAGGGGCCCTTCAAAGGCCGCGGCCAACGCGGCGGCTTTGCCTTCTCCGAAGGCCAGCAGCACCAGGTGCCTGGCGCGCAGAATTGTGCCGAGTCCCTGGGTGATGCAATGCACTGGAACATCATCCGGCGACTCAAAGAACCGGGCATTGTCGGCGCGGGATTTTCGGGCGAGCGTCTTCACTCGGGTGAGGGATGCAAACGACGAGCTGGGCTCATTAAACCCCAGGTGCCCGGTTCGACCAATGCCGAGTATTTGCACGTCTACTCCACCCGCCGCGATCAGTGCTCGTTCGTACTCAGCACCAGCAGTGGAAAGCGTGGCGACGTCGCCATTGGGCACATGGACATTGGCCGGGGACAGTCCCAGCGGCTCTACGACGTCTCGCGCGATGACCATCCGGTAGCTCTCGGGGTGGCCGGCCGGCAGCCCGACGTACTCGTCGAGGGCGAAACCTCGCACTCTCGAGACATCGAGGGGACGCTCCGAGAACGATCGAGCCAGTGACGCGTACACCGGCAAGGGGGTTGAACCAGTCGCCAACCCGAGCACGGCGTCGGGTTTGGACTCGATAAGTGCCCGAATCGACTCGGCGATCAGATCGCCAGCTGCTCGTTTGTTCTCTACAACAACGATCTCGGCCAATGGGGGCTCACTTCCGGTGTGATTGTATTTGATTCTATAATACATATAATAATCATTTGCAATCATTTCTGAATCAATGCGGCAGGACACTTTCATGCACACACTCGTCGAAATTTGCATCGATGACCTGGACGGAGCGCTCGTGGCCGAGCGGGCCGGAGCCGACCGGGTCGAATTGTGCGGCAATCTGGTCGAGGGCGGCACCACTCCGAGCATTGGGCTGCTCACGCGTGTGCTCGATTCCGTCGGACGCGTTGGCGTGCAGGTGATGGTTCGCCCACGCGGCGGCAACTTCGTGAACTCGGCGTCGGAGCTCTCGGTGATGCAGGCCGACATTCGGGCAATTCGGCGCGCCGCCACCGGCACGGCCGTGCGGGTCGGCGTGGTACTGGGTGTGCTGACGCGCGACAACCACATCGATCAGACCGCGATGCGTCGTTTGATCGCCGACGCGGCAGAGCTACCGGTCACCTTTCACAAGGCTTTTGACGAAGTGTTCGACCTGGGCGCCGCCCTCGAACAACTCGGCGAACTCGGCGTTGAACGCGTTCTCACTTCCGGCGGACAGACCACGGCGATTGACGGCGGAGGGGCGCTGCGTGACCTCCGCCAGCACGGCTCGGCCGTGCGCATCCTGGCCGGCGGTGGGGTTCGGGCGCACAACGTGGCAGCGCTGGTGGCATCGACCGGGGTTAGTGAGGTTCATTTGCGCGCCCAGGTTGCCAGCCCACTCGGCACGGGAACTTTGGCCACGGACTTCGACACCATTCGTTCGGTGATCGGGGCGCTCGCCGGGCCGCACTAAGCCCGGTGAACGTGCGGCGTACGCCCGCGGAACGGCCTTGCCGCGGGTTGCAGCGGCGTTCGCCCGGCCGTCTCCCGCGGGTCGGAGCAGGTTTTGCAGCGGCTTTTGAAGCGGGGTGAAAGTCAGGAAAGCTGCACGGCTCCGAAGGCCAGAGCCGCGATCAGCGTCCAGGACAGCAGCCCGACCGCGAGCGCTCGACTGCCCGAGCGCAGCAGGGTGCCGAGGTTGACGGCCGCACCGAGGGCGAAGAGCGCCATGGCCAGCAGTGCGGTCTGCACCAGGTCGGCGACCTCGGGCACCTGATCGGACAGCGGAGCGAACGTGCGTATCAGCATGGCCACGATGAATCCGGCAACGAAAAGCGGAACGATCGGTGGAGGCTTCGGCCGGTTGCTCCGGGTGGCCGGTTCAGACACAGCGGCGTCGCCGGCAGTCGGGTCGCCGGCAGCAGGCCTGGATACATCGGAGGCAGCGGGAGCGGCGGCATCCGCCTCGAGAGTGGCAAGCCGGTGGCGCTCGACGATGGACGCGATGGCCACGACCGGCGCGAGCATGAGCACGCGGGTGAGTTTGACGACGAGGGCCACCGCGAGCGCGCCCGAGCCGGCAATTTGCGCTGTCGCGACGACCTGGCCGACGTCGTGCACGCCGGCGCCGACCCAGTGTCCGAATTGCAGACTGCTCAATCCGAGCGGATGCCACAGCAGCGGCAACACGGCGATCGCGAGGGTTCCACACAGAGTCACCAGGGCGATCGGGGTGGCGGTCTCTTCATCTTTGGCCTTGACGACGCCGCTCATGGCGCCGATGGCGGAAGCGCCGCAGATACTGAATCCGGTGGCGATGAGCAGGGGTTGATGGCCGGGCAGGCCGAACCAGCGGCCGAGACCGAGGGTACCGGCGAACGTGAGCAGCACGATGGCGACGGTCGTCACGATGGTCACCCAGCCGAGAGCTGCTATGTCGACGAGGCTGAGTTTGAGGCCGAGCAGCACGATTCCGAGCTGCATGAACGGTTTGGCCGCGACGGCCAGCCCGGGCGCGAGGGCCCCGGCGAGCACGGGACGTACGGCCGGAATCTGGCCGACGACGATTCCGAGCACGACGGCCATGGTCAGCAGCGGGACCGCGGGGACGGCGGCATGCACGCCCCAGGCAGCGAGGGCGGCGAGGGCCGCCACGAGTACTCCCCGAAGCCACATTCAGACAAGTCTAGGCGCGCTGGTTCTCTGGACGGGCCCGGGCCCCGTCCGTGGGCCCAGCTTCTAACCTGGGCCACGGTTCATAAGGTGGGCCCGGCGCCTCAGACCGACACGCGCCGCAACACCGGCGCCAGGCGCGCGGCGAAGACCTCGGCCTGCTCGACGCTGGCCGACGTATAAACGCCCGACGCGTCGAGAAAGTTCAGGCTGCCGAGAAATCCGGCGTCGTCGACGATGACGGCGTTCACTGTGGCGGTCAAGTTCGGTGCGGTGAGCGCTCCAAAGCCGCCCGCCTCGTCGTCGGCCAGAAAGGAACGCTGCCCGATGACACACTGCTCGACCCAGTTCGGATCCAGCTCCGACGAGATTCCGCCGAGTTGGTAGACGTGCGGCCGGCTGGAGTACACGCGTACCAGATCCTCGAATTCGTCCCGCCAGAGTGACACTGTGACCAACTGGGCGCCGACGGCATCCGCGGCCTCGATGGCGATGTCACAGAGCTGGGCGGCAAGATCCGGCGATAGCGTGAGGTCGGCCACGTCTTCGTGCTCGCGCGGAAGTCCGATGATCGGCACCGCGCCGGCGAGCACACCGACGATCGGAATCGCCCCGGTGAGCAGCCCGAGCCCCGCCTGCTTGCGCCGCGACGTTGCCCGGGAGAGCATAACGACCCCGAGCAAGGCCGCGCCTCCTCCGACCAGCGCGGCAATCGTCGGCACTTCGCCGAGCAGCAGCCAGCCCAGGAGCAGCGAGAAAATCGGCACGATCAGCAGCAGCGAACCGCCCTCGGCGACGCTCGTGCGCGACAGGGTCTGGTTCCAGAGGCAGTAGCCGAGCACGGTGCTCACGACCACCAGTACCACCAGCGCCACCCAAACGGATGCCGTCAGCCGACTGGGATCGATCGCGAACCGGGCCGTGGGCAGCGCGGTGAAACCGCCGATGGCACAGCCCCAGAACACGGTTTCAATGGGAGATACCCGCGCGAACAGCGGCTGCTGCACGATCAGAAAGACCGACAGCAGCAGAGCGGCGCCCACGATGAGGAGGGCGTTGCCGTTGAACCCGGTCGCGCTTCCGCCGCCGAGCGTGATCACGATGACGCCGCCGACCGCGATGACCATGCCAAGGTAGCCGAGCCGGGTGGTGCGTTCGACGAGCACGAAGTAGCCGAGAATGAACGCGAACACCGGCGAGATATTGAGCAGCAGGCTGGTGGTTCCCGCGGGAACGGTGGCCTGGCCGAGGTTGAGCAGCATGCCGTAGCCGGCGTAGCCGCAGAGCGAGACGGCGATCATTCGCGGGATATCGTGGCGCCGCAGCGTGAGCCGCTGCCGGGTGATGAGCAGATAGAGGCCGATGATGGCGGCGCCGACGAGAAAACGCACGGCGGTGAGATCCTGCGGGGAGAGCGCTGTGAGGGCTTCACGCGTGGCGACATACGTCGGCGCCGTGGCCGCGACCATGAGCACATCGGGTCGAGCCAGCCAGCGTCGCACGAGACCCGATTCCCTTGAAGTGTGTCTCGAGACTAGTGCAACGCGGCCGGCCCAGGTAAGAACGCGTTCAAAACTGGGCCCGCGGACGGGGCCCGGGCCCCGTCCGAAGTACTACGGGCGACCGAGGCCGTGATAGGTCCAACCGGCAGCACGCCAGGCTGCGGGATCGAGGGCGTTTCGGCCGTCGACCACGGTCTTGGTACGAACGAGCGCACCAGCCCAGACCGGGTCGAGGTGCCGAAACTCGGGCCACTCGGTGACGAGCACGACGGCATCCGCTCCCCGCAGGGTCTCTTCGAGCGACTCCTCGTAGTTGAGTTGCGGATGCCGCGCCCGCGAGTTCTCGATGGCCTGCGGGTCGGTCGCCACCACGTCGGCACCCAGGCCGCGCAACTGCACGGCCACGTCGAGCGCCGGCGAGTCACGCACGTCATCGGAGTGCGGCTTGAAACTCAGGCCAAGCACCGCGACCTTGGCGTTGTAGACGCCGTCGCCGAGGGCCCCTACGGTCAGGTCGACCACGCGCTGGCGGCGACGCAGGTTGATCTTGTCGATCTCCTTGAGGAAGGCTACGGACTCGCCGCGCCCCAGCTCTTCGGCGCGGGCGGTGAAGGCACGGATGTCTTTGGGCAGGCACCCACCGCCGAAACCGACGCCGGCGCCGAGGAAGCGGCGACCGATGCGGCCGTCGTAACCGATGGCATCCGCCAGCTGGGTGACGTCGGCACCGGTGACCTCGGCGATCTCGGCCATGGCATTGATGAAGCTGATCTTGGTAGCGAGGAACGCGTTCGCGGCGACCTTGACCAGCTCCGCGGTCGCATAGTCGGTGATGACCAGGGGGGTGTCGGCAGCGAGCGCCGTGGCGTAGATCTCGTTGAGCAGCGCGGTGGCATGCTCGCCTTTATCGCCCGGAGCGACGCCGTAGACCAGGCGGTCGGGGCTGATGGTGTCCTGCACGGCGAATCCCTCGCGCAGAAACTCGGGGTTCCAGGCCAGCGAGGCGCCGCTGCCGGACTCGATGAGCTCGGCCAGGCGCGCGGCGGTTCCGACCGGAACTGTGCTCTTGCCCACGACGAGGTCGCCGTCGGCCAGGTGCGGAATGAGCGATTCGATCGACGCATCGACGTAGCGCAGGTCGGCGCTGTAGCTGCCGAGCTTCTGCGGGGTTCCGACGGCGATGAAGTGTACCTGCGAGCCGGCGGCATCCGCTATGTCGGTGCTGAAGCGCAGGCGACCGCTGTTTATGGCGGACGTGAGAACCTCGGGCAGACCAGGTTCAAAGAAGGGTGGCTTGCCGATGGCAAGTTGGGCGATCTTGACAGCGTCGACGTCGATACCGATGACCTCGTGCCCCAGCTCGGCCATGGCCGACGCGTGCACGGCGCCCAGGTAGCCGCATCCAATGACAGAAATTCTCATTTATTCCTCTCGGTCCTCCCAGAGCATAGTGGGCGCTGCACGTCACCCCAATTCGAGCAGGTTAACAAACGGATGCCGGGCCCCTGCCTCCCACTCCCACCGCCGGTTTCCGAGCACCGTGCATTCCATGTCCGGGCCCGGGCCCGGGCCAGTCCAGGGTGGGGCTCCCACGAGCGGGCCACAGCGCGCCGGCGTGGGGCATCCGTTTGACGACGCTCGAAACCGCTCCTGAATCAGCAGACATTCCGGCGACGAAGGTCACTGGCCGCCCGTTCTGGGGATACCGCACCGACTCGACAGTACGTAATTTCGTATACGGGTACTATAGGAGCTGATTCACACCAAGGTGGTGATGAGCTAACAGTCCGCATCAAATTAGGGGGAATGGTCTTGCTTTCCATGGAAGACGCGTGCACTGTCGTGGTGTCCAACACGCCTGCGACCGGCGTGCTCACCTCAACCGGATTCGACGGCGCCACCACCGCACTTCTGGCTGTGGGGCTGCTGATCACAGGGCTCCTCGTCGTGGTCGCGGTCTACCGGCATCGCCGCAACCGCATGGCGGGCGGACTGCTGGCCGTGCTCCTCGCGGTCTTCGTTCTCGGGGGCAGCGCAATCCCGTCGGCTCAGGCCACTCCCACGGCCACAAAAACAAATACCTGCTCCCTGCTCGACGTCACTGACCTGCAGATCAATCAAGGCTCTACCACCGCGACCCTGCAGCCCGGCGAGGCCAGCCAAGCCCTGCGCTTCACGATGAACAACCCGGCCGATTTCGACATCGAGGTCACCGTGGCGACGCGGGTGATCAACAACACGTCGACGGCCTCAGGGTTCGTCGCGCGGTTGCTCGCCGGATCCACCGCGTCGACGCTCGTTGCCACGGGCAACCTCGACGCCGTTCCCACGACGGTGGCCCTGCGTATCCCGGCCGGAAGTCAGCTGGTTCTCACTTACGCGATCTCCGTGCGGGCCAATGCCGGCAACGAGATGCAGGGCGCGGTCGTGCACTTCGAGTCCCTGATCAGCGCGCGCGAGGTGTGACCGTACGTCGGCGATCCGCCGGGCCGGCAGCATCCCCTTTCAAACACAACTCATCCACAACCCAGTTCTAGTGAGCTAAGGAAAATCATGACCACCAACATCGAATCCAGGCCCTCCCACCGCCTGCGACCAAAGACCCTCGCGTTTCTTGCCGGCAGCGCCGTCGTCGCAATCGGCGCAGGCGGCTTTCTCAGCACGACCGCTCTGTTCACCGACGAGGTGACCATCGGACCGAACAGCGTCGCGGCCGCCACGCTCACCGTGGAAACCGAGACCGTCGCCATGGCGGTCACCGACCTGCTTCCCGGCGTTGCCGGCACGCAGAAGGTGATCGAGTTCGACAACACCGGATCCGTTCCCGCCCGGTATTCGGTCAGTGTTGAAGCCGTCACCTCAACCGCGGCTGTCGACGACAAGGTCGCCATTCTGGGGTGGTTTGACGTGACCATCACCAGTGGTACCGTCACCGAGACCGGCACGCTGGCTGCCCTGCCCGACCTGCTCAACGCCGGCGTGCTCTCGGCGGGTACCAGCGGCGAGGCGACGATCACCGTGACGCTGAACAGCAACGCGACCGACCTGGCTCAGGGCGCGACCGCAGGCTTCAACATCGTCATCGATGCCAAACAGGTCGTTCCGGAATAGGGCGCACCACGCCCACCACCGCCTCCCATTGAACGGAACCCCGCATGTCGAAGTCCATCCAGCCCACCTCCACGCTGCGCCGCGTGCGCCGCGCAGCCCTCACGACCGTCGGCGCGCTGCTGATTGTCACCGCGACGCCCCTGCTGGGTAGTGGAGCAGACTTCACCGGGCAGGCCACCGTTATGGGCAACGCGGTCAGCACAGCAACTCTCACAGCACCGACCGGCCCGGCTCTGACCGCCGCAGGTGTGACCGGCCTCTCACTCGGCTGGGAGGCCGCACCGGTCGGCCCGGGCGCTGCAGCGGACTACACAGTTCAGCGCTCGCTGAGCGCCGACGGCAGCAACCCAGCCACGGTGTACAGCGGTGCTGATCTGGCGACAACGGATGCCGGTGGGCTCCCCGGAGTGCTGAAGGGTAAGGTGCTTTCTTCACTCAGCTCCGGAAACGCGCACAGCTGCGTGATAGCCGATGGGGCCGCATACTGCTGGGGCAGCAACGGCAATGGACAGCTGGGTGACGGAACCACCCAAAGCCGCGACGTGCCAACCCTGGTTGGAGGAGGAGCTCTGGCCGGCCAGACTGTCACCGCGCTGAGCGCCGGCATCGACCACACCTGCGCCATCGCGTCCGGCGCGGCCTACTGCTGGGGTAACAACGACTATGGCCAACTCGGCGATAACACCACAACCAGCAGCCGGTCACCGGTGGTGGTGACCGGCGCTCTCGCCGCAACTCTCCCCACGCAGATCAATGCCGGCTATTCGCACAGCTGCGCCATCGCCGCCGACCGGGCCTACTGCTGGGGAGACAACTCTTCCGGCGAACTGGGCGACGGAACGAGAACAGGGAACCGCAAAACTTCCGCTCTGGTCGGTGGCATTCTGGCCACCGCGCCCGTCACGGCCATCCGCCCTGGCCGCTTCCAGACGTGTGCCATCGCCGGTGACGCCGCACTCTGCTGGGGGAACAACTCCGAAGGGTTCCTCGGTGTCAGCACCTCCGAGATGTATGTCTTGACACCCTCCGCTGTTGTTGGGCTGCCAGACGCGCAACCCGTCACGAGTATTAGCTCATCGAATGGCACGCAGTGCGCGGTTGCAGGAGCAATCGTCTTGTGCTGGGGCCGGAACGGCAACGGTCAGCTTGGCAGCGAATCCGCCCCGGGGGGAAGTGTCACACCGATTGCACTCGCAGGAGCATTGACCGGTTTGGATGCCACGGCCGTCACCGTCGGCGAGATTCACGCCTGCGCTATCGCCGACGGAAAACCGTATTGCTGGGGCACCAACGTCTTTTCAGAGCTGGGTGACGGCGGGTCTGTCACACAACGTTCACCGGTAGCCGCGGTGACCAACGGCGCCCTTTCTGGGGAGATCATCACGGAGGTAAGTGCCGGCCGGTGGCACAGCTGCGCTCTCTCTGACGGTGCAGGCTACTGCTGGGGAAGGAATGACTCCGGCGAACTGGGGAACGGTGCGGCCGGGGCAGCGTCGCCGACGCCGACCTCCGTTTCCACGAAGGCTTTTTCGGAATGGGTCTGCCCGACCGGTGCGATCCTGACCGGCGACACCTGCTCCCTCACCCCCGCCACGACCTACTACTACCAGCT
Source organism: Cryobacterium sp. TMT1-2-2 (assembly GCF_004403505.1). Classification (NCBI taxonomy): domain Bacteria; kingdom Bacillati; phylum Actinomycetota; class Actinomycetes; order Micrococcales; family Microbacteriaceae; genus Cryobacterium; species Cryobacterium sp. TMT1-2-2. Next base: position 245,970 of record NZ_SOGS01000016.1, read on the forward strand.
CTCCTACACGGTGGGTGAGTGGACGGCCCCGTCAAGCGGATGGCTGCCGGTCGCGACCACCGCGCCCGCTGCAGCCGGTTCGCCCAGCCGGGGCGCGGCATCCACGTCGACCGCTTTGAGCGTGGACTGGCCCGATGCGTCTTGGGGGTCCGGCATCGACCCGAGCTACACGCTGCAGCGTTCACTGAGTGCCGACGGCAGCGACCCGACCACGGTGTACACCGGCGCTGACCTGACGAAGACGGATGCTGGCGGGTTGTCTGGCGACATTAGAGGGCAGACTGTCACATCTGTGTCTGCCGGATTCTCCCATACCTGCGCCCTTGCTGGTGGATCCGCTTATTGCTGGGGCGAAAACGACTACGGCCAGCTCGGCGACGGAACCACCATCACGAAGCCCACGCCGACGCCGGTCGGCGGTCTGCTCGACGGTAAAACCGTCACCACCATCTCGGCCGGCGAATACTACACCTGCGCCACGGCCGAGGGTCAGGCCTACTGTTGGGGAACGAACGGCTACGGGCAGCTCGGCGACAACACGACCACAAACCACCTAACGCCGGAGCGTGTCGAGGGCGAACTCGCGTCGAAATCCAACGTCACCAGCATCAGCGCGAGCCAGTCGAGCACCTGCGCCGTTGCCGACGCGCGGGCTTATTGCTGGGGAGCCAATTGGTGGGGACAGCTGGGCATCGGCACCACCGATCAGCAGTTGGTGCCCATTGCCCTCGTCGGCGACCTGATCGGCAAGACGGTCACCTCGATCACCGCCGGCAACACCCACACCTGTGCCATTGCCGATGGCAGCGTGTACTGCTCGGGCAGCAACTGGTACCGTCAACTCGGTACGGGTACCGACGACGAAATGGAGCTGACACCACTTCCAGTGATTGGTCTCCCGGCTGGAACGACCAGGGTTGATTCGGCAAATGGATTCAGCTGCGCCGTGGCAGCAGGCGCGGTCTATTGTTGGGGTGGCAACGGCAACGGCCAAGTTGGCGATGGCACGACGGCGTGGCGCGCAACGCCCACTGCCGTTGGCGGGCTTCTCGTTGGACAAACGGCCACCGACGTCAGCGTCGACAGCTATCACGCCTGTGCAGCCGCCAGTGGCGTTGCCTATTGCTGGGGCCTCAACGGGAGTTCTCAACTCGGCGACGGGACTACGACCTCCTCCTATTTACCGCGTGAAGTCGTGCGAACCGGTGTGCTCGCAGACCAGAACGTCGCGGTTGTCGATGCCGCAGTAAACGGGACCTGCGCGATCGCCGCTGGCTCGGTGTACTGCTGGGGCAACAATGCCAGTGGGCAGCTGGGTGACGGAAGCACCACGAACTCCGCAGTGCCGGTCCCGACCGATCCCACTATTTTCCAGAGCTGGAGTTGCCCGGCCGGCGCAGTTTCCACCGGCGCGGGCGCCGACGTGACCTGCTCCCTCACTCCTGGCACGACCTACTACTACCAGCTGTCGTACACTGCTGCCGGGTTCACGCCGGCACCGAGCGGGTTCACCGGGCTGAAGACGAGTGAGTGAGTGAATCGGTGACCGACCGACCGACACCGCCGCGATCAACGCTGCGCGCTGTCCTGGCGACCGGGCGAATGCTGCTGATCGGGGTGATCCTGGTGACGCTGATCGGGCCCACAGCGTTCACCTGGGTGTCGGGGCAGCAGCTCGTGAGCGTGGACGGCGGGTCGATGGCGCCCACCTACCTGTATGGCGACATCGTGTTGCTGGCACCGCCGACCGGCGACGACCTCGTTGCCGGCGCCGTGGTGACCATGCGGGACGAAACCGGGGCCGTCTACACGCACCGCATCATCGCGGTCGACGGCGCCGAGGCCACCACCCAGGGTGACGCCAACAGCAGCGCCGATGTCACCAAACTCGTGCAACGCCGCGTGGTCGGCACGGTGACCGGAGTGGTCGGCCAACCGATCGCCGGCCTGCTGCGCAGCACGGAGTCACTGCCGGCCCGACTCTTTCTGCTCGCCATCATCGTGGGGCTCGCGGTGCTGCCGCTGCCGGGCCGGCGGCGGGGCTCGCGGGGTCGGCATCCACTTAAGGCGGTGTCAACGGATGCCGCGGCCCGCCGCGACCACCGTCGGCGCGCCAGCTTCGGGTCGGCGCGCCAGCTTCGGGTCAGCGCGCCAGCTTCGGGTCAGCGCGCCAGCCAAAGGTGGCGCGCTGGCCGGTAGCGGGCGCGGCGAAGCTCCCGACTACGCCGTGCGGCCCAGCAGGTACGCGTTCAGGGCGTCGGTCAGCGCCTGATCGGCGGGAAACGGCTCGCCGTCGAGGGCGACCACGGACACGGCGAGGCGCACGCTGGAGACGAGCCAGGCGGCATCCGCGTGGCGAAGTTCCTCGAGCGTGACGTCGCGGTATTCCACGCGTGAACCCTGCGCGCGCAGGTAGTCGAACATGCTCTGCTGCGTGGTGCCGTGCAGAATAGCGCCGCTCGGCGCGGGCGTCACATACTCGCCATTGATGCGCAGCACGACACTTGAGGTCGGACCCTCCATGACGAAGCCGTCGGTGGTGAGAAAGATGGTGTCGTCGGCGCCGCGACGGTGCGCCTCGCGAATCGCCGCCATGTTCACCGCATAGCTGAGCGTTTTCGCGCCCATCAGCAGCCAGGGGGCCTTCTCGGCAGCCCCGCGGGGATAGCCGCGGTCGAGAGTGATCACCCGCACGCCGTTCGCGCGCACAGCCGTGAAGTCCGACGCCGCAGCCGCGTGCAACCAGGCCGTGGGCGCCGGACCGTGCTCGACGCCGCGGCTAAGCACGAACTTGAGGGCGATCTCGCCCCGCTGCGGAATGCGCGACACGGCGTAGGCGATCGCGGCCCGCCACTGCTCGGCATTCGGCACCGGAAGCTCGCAGATGCGCGCAGAGTTGCGCAGCCGGCTGATGTGCGGCTCCACCTCCTGCGGGTGGCCGTCGACGACGGCGAGGGTCTCGAAGATTCCGTCGCCGCGCTGGGTGCTCAACTCGCCGACGCGCAGCGCCGGGGCGGTCGATTCCATCTCGTGGAACGTGTCGCTGAAGTCCTGCTGCAGCGAGTCGGCGGGCACGGGGTCGATCAGCAGGGTGAAGGGCAATCTCATGCCCCTGAGCCTACTTCGCGCCCGGCCTGGGTGGGCATCCGCTCCGGTGAAACGGATGCTTCCACCCGGGCCCGCCGCGTCGCCCACGAGGGGACGCAAGAGCGCGGAAAGGACGAATTGTGCCCCCTCACAGGCTGGCGGCCGACCTGGGGCCGGCGCGGCGTGGGCGGCCGAGCTGAGGCCGCCTCGGCCAGTTAGCTCTGGAACGCGACGATGGGGTTGGTCGTGGGCTGGTCGGATCCGCCGTTGGGTTCCACGGTGACACCCACCTGGTCGCCGGCGTGCATCGTGCCGTCAAGCACGCGCCAGGCCGTACCATCGCCGGTCGAGTCGAAGGTTCCGGCCGAAGCTGCGCCGTCCCCATTGATGTACCAGAGTTGATAGTCCTGATCGCTCGGCAGCACGGGCAGTTTGTCAACCAGCACCGCGGAGATTCCAAGTTTGTTCGACCAGACCAGGGTTGCTTCCTGCCCGTTGGCGGTGGTCGTCGCGGCGCGTTGCGAGTCGTCGGCCGCGTTGATCTGGGCGAGTCCGGAGGCCTGCTGGGACTCGAACTGGTTGCTGTTCAGCACCTGACCGAAGAAGGATCCGCCGATGAACAGCGCGACCGCGGCCGCGGCGGCCAGCATGAACTGTGCCGGACGCTTGAACCAGCGGGCCTGGGCCCGCTCGGTTGCCGTTCGGTGCGGGCCGGAGCCGGTACCGGTACCGGTACCGGAATTGATGTCCGTGACCGCCGACGCGGAGCCGGCGGGCGCGCCGCCACCGGAATTCGGCGTCGTGGAGGTCGGCCCGGCGGGCAGGGTCGGGGTGGCGATCGGGGCAACGACGGGAGCTGCGTTGGTAACGGAGGTGAGGGCATCCGTTGTGCCGGCCGTAAGCGGCGGAAGCTGCGGGGTCGACGCGAGCAGGGACATGAGGTTCGCCTTGAGCGCGGCGGACGGCTGCACGGGCGCCACGGCCAGGCCGAGGGCCACCGCGGTGTCGTTCAACTCGGCAGCCTCGATGCGGGCCCGCTCGGATTCGGCGAGGTGCGCTTCAAAGGTGGCCGTGTCGTCGGCGTCGAGGGCGTGCAGGGCGTAAGCACCAGCCAGATCGGCCGGGTGCTGCTCGTTACGGCCGGTCATGATGCCACGCCCAATTCGTCGCGCAGGCGGATGAGGCCATCGCGCAACCGCGTTTTCACGGTGCCCAACGGAATGTGGAGCATATCGGCGACCTCGCTGTGACTGAACCCGCCGTAATACGCGAGGCTCACAGCCTGACGCTGCAGCTGAGTCAATCGAGTCATCGCCCTCTCCACCCTTTCATGTTCGAGTCGTACTTCAACAGTTTCGGCCACGTGATCGTAGGCAACGGCCAGGTCACGGATTCCAATTTTGGTATCACGGTCGCGTCCGGCCTGCGACGACCGAATTCGGTCGACCGCTCGCCGGTGTGCCATCGTGAGGATCCAGGTGCTCGCGCCACCACGCGTGGGTTCGTACCGCGACGCCGACTGCCAGATCTCCAGAAAAATCTCTTGGGTCACCTCTTCCGACTGTGCGTGGTCGACGAGCAGACGCTTGACCAGGCCAAGCACCCGCGGGGCGATCTGGTCATACAGTTCTCCGAATGCCGATTGGTCGCCGCGGGCCACACGTCCGAGCAACTCCTCCTTGGTGGCAGGGGCTGGCGGCGCGAGGTCTCCGGCGGGATCAACAGTCATGAGATCTAGCATGTCAGGTCTTTTCCCGTTGCATGTCTAGGGTTCGGTGCGAAGTCGATAACGGATTGGTCTTGGCGGCGAGTAATTCGCCAAAAGCGGATGCCTGCGGCCGCGCTGCGCCGCCGGGACCGGTATGACGCCTCGCGGGGTTGAAGAAGGTCGGGCCGCAGAGCACCTCTCGGCGCGAGGCCGCTCGAAGCGGCGAATAATGGAACCCGGGATTACTGCGGCCCGACCAGACTCCAGTGTATTCGAGCGGACCGGTCGGCGTCGAATGTTCGCCCGTGGCGCACAGGTTGCGCACGTCCGGGCCCACCTTATGAACACGGGCCCAGTTTATAGACTGGGCCCGTGGACGGGGCCTGGGCCCCGACCACGGTGAGAAGGTGCGAGACCAGACTCGAACGGCAGCCCCTGCGCGAAGGGCTAGGCCCACCTACTCCAGGGAGTCGCGGCGCCAGAGGCGCGCGCAGGCGGCGAACTCGGCCGCTGTCGTGGAGAATCGCAGGGCTCGCGTGGTCAGCTCCGACGAGCGGTGCGGTTCGGTCAGCTCGAGATCGTCGGCGATGCTCGCGGCCCCGACGGCGGTGACCCGACAGTAGGCGGCCCCACGATCCAGCGCCACCGCGAAGTCGCCGGTGAACAGTCCGCGCAGAATTTCATCGGCGAGGATCATGATCTCGGCCGGGCCAGTGGGCACGGCGGCGCCCGCGACGAGCGGATCGATCGTGGCGGCGGCATCCGTTCCCCGTTGGTACAGGTACGCGCACCCCTCCGGATCCTGCCGAATCAGCATACGAATGAGATAGATGCGCCAGAGTGCGCCCGGCAGGCTGCGCGGCGTGGCCCGCGACCACAGCTCAGCGACAGCGTCGATTCCGTTTTCGTCGGTGTAGGCGACCAGGCGTTCGACAGTCTCCGGGTCGGGGTCGCTGCGCACCCGGTTGAGCAGCGCCTGCGCGGTCTCGTGCGCGACGCGGCTGATGGCCGCCGGATCGTCGCCGCCCTGGAATGCCTCGAATTTGATCCCCGCGAACAGGGTGGGCTTGTGAAAGTTGTCGGCCACGGCGGGTTCTCCTTCGGGTTCAGACGGCGGTTTTTTGCTGTCCCCCACGCTACCCAGAAAAGCTGGGCGCGAATCCACGGTAGATTAGAACCTACGGGCCTCTAGCTCAGTTGGTAGAGCAAAGGACTTTTAATCCTTGGGTCGTCGGTTCGAGCCCGACGGGGCCCACAATGATCGCGCACGTGGCGCGGCAAATGCGCACCGAATCCCCCGGATTCGGTGCGCATTTCTGTTAGAAGGGCGGAGCGCGCCGAGATTGCCGGTCAAGGTTCGCTCCTAGCGCCCCCTAGCGCCCGCGTGGCGAAGTCGGCGGCTTCAAGTAAGGCTGTTGCGGCATCTGGTCCGAGCCGCTGCTGAAGCGTTTGCTCCCAGGCGACGACAATCTGACGAATGCGCGCGAGTTTGTCACGGCCCCGGTCGGACACATGCACTGTGATTCGTCTGCGGTCGGTAACGGTCGGTAATCGAAAGGCACACGCCGTGTCTTCCAGTGCGTCGACCGTTCGGCTCAGGCTCGCGTTCGCCATACCCGATACCTCGGCTAACTCCCCCATCGTCGGCGAGTCGAGCCTTTCTAGTGTCTCCAAAATGCGCCACTGATCGGGCGTTGTACCCTCTTCCGAGAGCGCGTTTGTCAACCCAAGCGCTAAGCGCCGTTCGAGGTCGGACAGTGTCCAGACCAGCTCAGCCAGCGGGGCCGCAAATTCTGACCCAGGGCGATTACCGTGCGAGTCCTCCGCCATTTCACTCCTCAGCAGGTACATGTGATGGGGCTGGATATTTCCAGGCGTGATAATGGACCAATGACGCCACCGGTCAGCTTATTACTCCCGAGCGAAGTTCTCCTGAGCGGCCCGTCTCCCCACGCACTGCGGCTGGGACTTCTCGCCCCGCTTTCGGGTTTACTCGGCGTGGCTGGCCCGGCCGTCATCAATTGCGCGATTCTGGCCGGGGAGGAGATCTCTCTAGCCACGGAGACGGTCTTAGAACTGGTCCTGGTCGACGCCGGCGGACTGCCCGAGACCGTCGCACGTGAGGTCGACCTCCTGGTCGGAGCTGGCCTGGTTGAAGGCCTGGTGGGAACCCACACGTCCAATGTTCGAGTGGCCGTGGCGGCGCGGGTGGCCGACAGGGTGCCCTACGTTTTCACTCCGCCGCACGAGTTCAGTCGGGACCGGGCAGGGAACGTCTTTCTCGGCAGCGACCCGAAAGACCATCTGCGCCAGCCGATCGCATGGTTGGCTCGGAATAGACGGATAACACGATGGGCGCTCATTGGAAGCGACTATGTCTGGCCGCGTCAAGTACACCGAGCGGCGACGACGGTGCTGCGGGAACTCGGGCAGCACATCGTGTTGGATCGACTTGTGCCGATGGGGCACGTCGATGCGGCTGAACTCCTGGCGGCAGCCAGACGGGCTCGCGCCGACGCGATCCTGGTCTCGTTGGTTGGCCGCGATGGCATCGAATTTCACCGCGGAGTTACCGAGTTGGATGCCGGCCAGTCCTTCGTGAGGCTATGCACCGCCCTCGACGAAAATTGTCTGGTCGCCGTCGGGGGCGACTCAAGCGGCGAACTCTATTCCGCCATGCCCACTTTCTTGCAGCAGGGTGATGATCGACACCTTCGGCTACTGGAATCCTACGTCGCACGCTTCGGGCTGACGGCGCCGCTTCCCGGTTCCTATGCCGAGGGGTGCTATGACGGTGTGCATCTGCTGGCCGCCCTGTGCATGAGTGGTTTGCTGGCAAGTAGCTCAGCTGCCAACGCGGCCGAACAGTTCTTTGCCGCAACTGCGGGCGTTCCTGGTGATCGTCCCGAGCTTGGATTCGACCTCACCCGCAGGCCAATGCGCTTGGCGCGTGCCAATGGCACCGATCTTGAGATTGTCGGCATGCCCAACGGGGTGTAACCTGATGAAAATTTCCACTTGGAAACAATGACGTCTGTCGACGACGATTGGACCACGTATGAGCACCACGACCAACTCTGGCGGCTTGGCCACTTCCGGTATTGAACAATTTGGCTACAAGCAGGAACTCAAAAGAACGCTGACTTTCAGCGACCTCATCATTTACGGCCTGATCTTCATGGTCCCTATCGCCCCATTCGCCATCTTCGGTGGCGTTTTTCACGATTCGGGCGGGATGCCGCCGATCGCATACATCATCGCGTTGGTCGCCATGATGTTCTCGGCCAATTCTTACTCGCAAATGGCCCAGGCCTTTCCGATGGCCGGTTCCGTCTACACCTACGCCGGTCGCGGGATCAACCGCCCGGTCGGCTTCATCGCCGGTTGGATGATTCTGCTCGACTACATTCTCATCCCGACCCTGCTGTACTTCGTCGCCGCCATCGCGATGAACGGAATCATCAGCCAGATTCCCATCTGGCTGTGGCTGATTCTCTTCGTCGCACTCAACACGTTTATCAACTACCTGGGTATCCACCTTGCGGCCGTGGTGATCCGTGTCATGTTGGTGCTCGAACTCTTGGTACTGGCCGTTTTCCTGATCGTCGGCATCGTCGCCGTCTCGCAGGGCAAGGGCCAGGGCTTCAGCTTCGATGCTTTCTACAATTCTGAAACGTTCTCCCTCCCCCTGCTGTTCGGCGCCGCGTCCATTGCCGTGTTGTCGTTTCTGGGCTTCGATGGAATCTCCACCCTGGCCGAAGAAAACAGCGGCAGCAGCAAATCGCTTGGTCGATCCATGATCGCCGCGCTCTGCCTGCTGGGTGTTTTGTTCATCGCACAAACCTGGGTCGCGTCCATGCTGGTGGAAGACCCTGCAGCCCTGATCGCCAATGGCGACCCCACGGGAGTGGCTTTCTATGAAGCGGCCGCAGTCGCCGGTGGTCCGTTCATGTATGTCCTGACTGCAGCATCGACCGCCATCGCCTGGGGTTTCGCCAATGCACTCGTCGCGCAGGCATCGACTTCCCGCCTGCTCTATGCGATGGCGCGCGACCGCCAGCTGCCCAAATTCCTCGCCAAAGTGAGCGAGAAACACAGCGTGCCGGTCAATGCGACATTTTTGGTCGCGGCCATCTCCCTCATCCTCGGACTGTTTCTGACAGTACTGCCGGATGGACTCGGTGCTATCGCGGCCCTGGTCAACTTTGGCGCGCTAACAGCATTCCTGCTGTTGAATGTGTCGGTCGTGTGGTGGTTCATCGTCAAGCAGAAGTCCCGGCGGTGGTTCGTACACCTGATTTTCCCGGTCCTGGGGTTCGTGGTTCTCGCCTTTGTGCTCTACAACGCCCGAGTGTCCGCCCAAATCCTCGGCGTGGCCTGGCTGATCATAGGAATTGTGGTCGCGGTCGTACTCTACAAAACGGGTCGCATGACCAATCCCGTCCCCGTGTCCGCACCGAGCGAAACGCGGTAGCGACATGGCCATACACCAGCTCACTCCGCTCCCCGAACAGTACTCCTACGTGTTCGGGGGGCGCGCTCCCCTGCTGAGCGTGCACCCCGGCGACATCGTTGAAGTCAGCACGGAGGATTGCTTCGGCGGACGGGTGAAAACCCCCGAGGATTTTCCCAGTCAAATTGTGCCGTTCAACGAACTTAATCCGGTCTCCGGGCCGATCGAAGTGATCGGCGCGGAACCCGGTGACGTGCTGGCCGTACATTTCGTTTCAATCACCCCGGCGCGCCGGTACGCCATCTCGAGCACCTTCCCGCTCTTCGGCGCTCTCTCAGCGACGCACGAAACAGCGATGCTGCATGAGCCGCTCGAAGAGCGGGTGTGGTTTTACGACATCGATCTGGATGCCTGGACGGCCACTTTTCGCGCCAAGAACTCGGACTACACGCTCGCGCTCCCACTCGATCCGATGCACGGAACCGTGGGTGTTGCTCCGGCGGGAGGCGAGGTTCGGTTGGTGGTGACGCCCTCCACCCACGGTGGCAATATGGATACCCCTGAAGCGAGAGCCGGAACAACGCTCTACCTTCCGGTCAACGTCGCCGGGGCGATGCTGTCCCTCGGAGATGGTCACGCGCGCCAGGGAGAGGGCGAGGTGTGTGGCACCGGACTTGAGTCGGCCATGAACTCGGTCATCGCCCTGGACCTCATCAAGGGCGGCGCTTCGGCGTGGCCCCGACTCGAGAACGACGAGTTCATCATGAGTACCGGGTCAGCTCGACCCTTGGAAGACGCCTTCCGGATCAGCCAGAAAGACCTTGTGAACTGGGCATCCGATCTCACCGGTCTCGACACTCTCGATGCGTATCAACTGGTCAGCCAGATGGGACTCGCTCCGGCCGCCAACGTGTGCGATCCCAATTACACGATGTTGGCAAAACTGCCCAAGTGGACTTTGAAGGATACGCAGGCCTACGGCGGAGTTCACGGTCGTTTGCGCACTGCGGCCGTGGAATACCTGGCAGCACGATAGCGCCGCCGTTGTCCCGCAGGTTCGGGTGCCCCGACCTGAGCCTGTGTGGCGGTGACGGCCCCTGCAGCGCTGTCGGGCGAAGGGCCGACCACGCCCTATCAGGCGAACCTAGGCGGTAGGCCGGCATTTAGAGCGCGTAGCGGTGACGGATATGGTGGCGATCGCCGCTCGCCTGCCAGAACTCGATCTCGGTGGGAAGCAGGGCGTAGAGCTGCCAGTCGGGGTTGGACCGTCCGTCGGCGCCGGGGCGCTCCTCCCAGTCCAGAGCGGATGCCTCAGCCGACAACAGAGACACCGCGCCGACCACTCGCACCTGCCTCCCGAGGGCCGCCCAATAGAAGTTCATGGCCGCACGCGGGTTGGCGGTGAGCTCGCGCCCCTTGCGCGATGTCCGGGTGCTGGCGAAGTGCCAGGCCCCGAAGTCGACGCCCGCGTTCGTGCCCGAGGAAGCCGGCTCGAGGTTTTTCAGAATGAGCATGCGCGACGACACCTCGCCGGTTGCAGTGGACGTCGCGAGGCTGAAGGCGTGCGGCTGGGGCACGCCGGCGGCCAGCGACTGCTCGAGCCATTTGAGAAAGAGGTCGACCGGCGAGGTCGGCGCCGTGGCCGGATCGAAGGCGGGCAGGTCCGCCGGAAAATCGGGCAGGGCCCGTAGACGTCGACGCAGGGAATCACTCACGCGGCGAGCCTACCCGTATTGCCCCGAGAGATGGCCTGCTTGCTACCCCTTCCGCGGCCCTACCCGCAGCTCCCGCTGCACCAGCAGCGCGAGCTCCCGCAGCAGCACCTGGTCGACGTCGGCGGCCGAGCGGGGTTGCGAGTCAAACACGCACAGGGTGCCGATGCGCTCCCCTGAGGGCGACTCAATGGGAAAACCAGCGTAGAAGCGAATGAGCGGATCACCCTGCACGAGCGGGTTGTCGCTGAACCGGGCGTCACTGCGGGCATCCTCGATAATGAGCGGCCCGTCGCCGTCAATGGTGATCGCGCAGAACGAGCCGGAGCGGGGCAATTCCGGCGCGTCCAGCCCCACTCGGGCTTTGTGCCACTGTCGGTCGTGATCAATGATGCTGAGCAGGGCAGATTCGGTGTCGAAGAGGCGTTGGGCGAGTACGACCAGCCGGTCGAATCGGGCCTCCGGCGGGGTGTCGACAATGGCGAGAGCGTCGACGGCCGCCTGGCGCGCGCGTTCCTGGCCGGCGGCATCCGATTGGGGTGTCGAAGGGTGGTCGGTGATGCCGACCCGTGCTGAATCCAAGTTGTCGGACATGGCCTCAGCCAGGAGCACGGCCCAGCGGCGATAGTCGTCGGGGGTGCGGTGCCGGTCTGGAGAGAGCGTCGCCGTGGGCGAGAACGGCACGAACGTGGTGCGCGGCGCGTCGGCGGCGAGCCGCTCGCTCACGGCATTGAGGTCGGTGGCTGACCAATCCGCGATGAGGGCGAGTGGGCCCTTGAAGATCTCAATGCTGCGAATGGGCGGAATTCCGAGCACGAAGATGGTCGTGCTGCGTGAAGTCTCACGTTCCAGCACCGCGAGCAGGGCCGCCAAACGGTCGCGCCATTCGGTAACGCTGGTGAGATCGAGCGCTTCATTGACGCCGAGTGTGACGACGACGGCGTCGAAGCGGCCGAGCCGGGTGTCGGCCAGGGTGGTGAGCGCGTTCACGGCGGTCATGGTACGGCTGGACAGAAGGTCGATGTCCACGCCGCGGCCGGTACGGGTCGATAGTTCGCGGGCCAGCCAGCCGGGCAGGGCGAGCTGGTGGCTGAGCACACCCCACCCAACGGCCGGTCCGCCGCCAAGAATGAGCACCCGGTCGCTGTCGATTCCAGCGGCGTGGGCCTGCGGTGCGTCGCTCGGTCGGGGCAAGTGGCGGTCTTGGCGCTCGGCTGACGCCGTCCACACTCGTATCAGGGGGCGGAGCGCCCACCGGGTGAGGTCGTGCATTGGAGCCTTTCGTTCTGACCAGTCTCCCCCGCATCAGGGTCAAAAGCGATTCAAAACAGCGCGGCCACCGCGTGCGCGAGCGTGAAAATGGCCAGACCAGCGAGGGCGCCGACCACGGTTCCGTTGATGCGGATGAATTGCAGGTCGCGGCCCACCTGCAATTCGATCTTCGCGGCCGTCTCTTCGGCGGGCCAGCGCTCCACGGTTTCGGTGATCACTCCGGCGATCTCGTGCCGGTAGTTGGCGACGACGTAACTGGCTGTGTCGGCGAGCCAGCGGTCGATGCGGGAGCCGAGGGCGCCATCCGTTGTGAGTCTCTCGCCGACGTCGCTCAGCGTCGAGCGGATGCCGACCCGCAGCGCGCTCGTCGGGTCGCTCAATGCCTCGATGAGCGACGCTTTGACGGCCTCCCAGGTGTCGCCGGCGAACTCCCGCAGCTTGGCATTGTCGAGAATCTCGTCCTTGAGATTTTCGACTTTGGCGATCATGGCTGATTCATATTGCAGGTCGTGCATGACCTCGCTGAGGTACTCGTCGAGGGCTTTGCGCACCGGATGCCTGCGGTCGTTTCGCGCGGACGCCACAAACGCAAGCACCTCCCGGTAGGCCTTGTCGTCGACGAGTTTGTCGACGAAGCCGGGCAGCCACGTCGGCAGCCGCTGCGACACCACGCGCCCGAACGCCTCGGGGTGGGCGCGCAACCAGCCGTCGGCGCGGTCGAGCAGCAGGTCGACGGCCGCGTGCTGCTGCCCGCTCGTGACGAGGCGCTCCCCCACCTTTCCCAGGCTCGGGCCCCACTCGGGCTTCACCAAGTGTTCGCGCGCGACGGATTCAATGAGGTTCTTGATGGCGTCGTCGCCGAGCAGGTTGAGCAGGCCCTGGCCGGCGACGGCGAGCTCGTCGGTGAGGCGTTCGGCGTTGGATGTAGTGGTGAGCCAGGCGCCGAGGCGGCGGGACGGCTGCATGGATTCGAGCTTGCCGCGAATGACGGTTTCGGAAAGAAAATTGGTCTCAACGAATTCGCCGAGGCTCGCACCGATCTCGTCTTTGCGGTTGGCGATGATGTTGGTGTGCGGGATTTTTAGCCCCAGCGGGTAGCGAAACAGGGCGGTCACGGCGAACCAGTCCGCGATCGCGCCGACCATGCCACCCTCGGCGGCGGCGCGTACGTATTCGAGCCAGGGGTAGCTCTCCTGCAGGGCGAACGACACCGTGAAGATGACGGCCATGAGGGCGAGCAGCCCGGCCGCGAGGCGCTTCATGCTTCTCAGGGCGGTACGGCGTGCCTGGTCGTTCGGAGATTCTGCGGGGGACGCGGTTTCTGTTGTCGCGCCCGAGGTCGGGTCGGGGGCGACTTTTTCGTTGCCCGGGGATCTGCTCTGCGCCATGGCTCAAGCCTGCCCGATTGCGGGGCTGCGCGGGTGCACATTTGGGCGCGGCGTGTTCGAGGCCGTGCCCGAGGTGTTCGTGCGTGGGTGTGGCGGCATCCGCTTTCAACAGTGACGACGTGATGTTCGCGCAGCTGATGATTCCGCACCACGAACAGGCCGTTGAGATGAGCGATGACCTGCTCGCCAAAGACGGCGTCGACCAGGACGTCGTCGATCTGGCGACACAGATCAAGGCCGCGCAGGCGCCCGAGATCGAAACGATGCAGGGCTGGCTCCGCGACTGGGATGCCACTGAGGACGGCATGGCCGGGATGGACCACGGCACCGGCGGCATGATGAGCGACGACGACATGATGGAGCTGCAGGACGCCTCGGGAGCGGATGCCGGAGCGCTCTACCTGACCCAGATGATCATGCACCACGCGGGCGCGATCGCGATGGCCGGGGCCGAGCTGAACGATGGGGAGCACGCCGACGCGCTCGCCCTGGCCGAGGCGATCGTGAGCTCGCAGACCGGCGAGCTCACCGTGATGAACGACCTGCTCGCCGCACGCTGGTGACCCGCTGTTCGCTGTCGCCGGTCCTATAACCTGCGACAGTGAACAGAACAGATGCGTGAATTCACCAACAGGTATACCCTTGGGGGGTATACATCACCGCTTTGAGCACTGAGGAATGAAATGACCCGGCCTGATTTGAAGCACAACGCACCCGCAACGCAAGGCGGTACGGACCACGCAGAGATGAAACACTCAGGGATGGACCACGGCGCCATGAACCACGCCGGCCACGGCGACCATGTCGGGCAGTTCCGGCGCCTGTTCTGGACCATGCTCATCATCGCGGTGCCCGTCGTGGGGTTCAGCCACATGTTCTCTATGCTGGCCGGCTATGCCCTGCCCGATTTCGTGGGGATCATGTGGATCTCTCCCGTGCTCGGCACCGTCATGTACGTCTGGGGCGGCCGCCCCTTTCTCACCGGCGCGGTCAGCGAGCTGAAGGCCCGTAAACCCGGCATGATGCTGCTGATCGCGCTCGCGATCACGGTCGCGTTCCTCGCCTCCTGGGGCGCGAGTCTCGGCCTCATCGACGGCGAGCTCGACTTCTGGTGGGAACTGGCCCTGCTGATCGTGATCATGCTGCTCGGCCACTGGATCGAAATGCGGTCGCTGGCGCAGACATCCACTGCCCTGGAATCGCTCGCCGCCCTGCTGCCCGATGAGGCCGAGCGGGTCGAGGGCGACGAGATCGTCTTGATCTCGCCGAGCGATCTGGTGCTCGGTGACCTCGTCGTGGTGCGTCCGGGCGGGCGAGTGCCGGCCGACGGCCAAGTCACCGAGGGAACGGCCGACGTCGACGAATCGATGATCACCGGCGAATCGCGGCCGGTTCAGCGCTCGGTCGGCGACCAGGTCGTGGCCGGCACGGTCGCGACCGATTCCGCCCTGCGCGTGCGGGTCACGGCGGTCGGCGACGACACGGCGCTGGCCGGAATCCAGCGCCTGGTCAGCGAGGCGCAGAACTCGTCGTCGCGGGCGCAGCGCATCGCCGATCGCGCCGCTGGCTGGCTGTTCTGGTTCGCGCTCGGCTCGGGAGTGCTCACGGCGATCGTCTGGACCGCGCTCGGCCAGCCGCAGGATGCCGTCGTGCGCACCATCACCGTGCTCGTCATCGCCTGCCCGCACGCGCTCGGGCTGGCGATTCCGCTCGTGGTGTCGATCGCGACCGAACGCGCCGCGAAGGGCGGCGTGCTGATCAAGGATCGCCTGGCCCTCGAGAGCATGCGCCAGGTCACGTCGGTGCTGTTCGACAAGACCGGCACGCTCACCAAGGGCGAGCCCACGGTCAGTCACGTTGCTGTTGCCGACCAGGTCGCGAGCAGCGAAGCGGATGCCACGGCTCATGCCGCGCAGACTGACGCAGATTCGGCTGGCCCGGGTTCGGTCGAGGCGGGCACGTCGGCCCGGGGTTCTGCTTCGGGTTCGGATGCAGCCGCCACTTCACGATCGGTCTCGACACCGATCACCGCCGACGACGTTCTCGCGTGGGCGGCGGCCGTGGAGGGTGACAGCGAGCATCCGCTTGCCCGTGCTATCGTCACGGCGGCGCGAAACGGCGAGCTGACCGTGCCGCGCGCGACCGAGTTTCACACTGCCGCGGCGGTCGGGGTGACCGGTCTGGTCGACGGGCACAGCGTGAGCGTCGGCGGTCCCAGCATGCTCGACGAGCACGGGGCCCGGCCGCTGCCTGAGACCGAGGTCTGGCAGCGTCAGGGCGCGATCATTCTGCACGTGCTGCGCGATGGCGTGGTCGTAGGCGCGATCGGTCTGGCCGACGAGATTCGCGAAGAGTCGCGGCAGGCCGTGGACGCGCTGCACCGGCTGGATATCGAGGTGGTAATGATCACCGGCGACGCCGAAGCGGTCGCCCAGTCCGTGGCCGCCGAGCTCGGCATCGACCGGGTGTTCGCGGGGGTGCATCCGGAAGACAAGGCGCGCAAGGTAGCCGAGCTGCAACACGAGGGCCGCCGCGTGGCCATGGTCGGCGACGGGGTGAACGATGCCCCAGCGCTCGCGCAGGCCGATGTCGGCATCGCGATCGGCGCCGGAACCGACGTGGCGATCGCATCGGCCGGCGTCATTCTCGCGAGCGACGACCCGCGTTCGGTGCTCTCGGTGATCGAGTTGTCGCGGGCGAGCTACCGCAAGATGAAGCAGAACCTGTGGTGGGCGGCCGGCTACAACCTGCTGTCGGTTCCGCTCGCTGCCGGGGTGCTCGCGCCGATCGGGTTCGTGCTGCCGATGGAGATCGGGGCGCTGCTCATGTCGGTGTCGACCGTGGTCGTGGCGCTGAACGCCCAGTTGCTGCGCCGTCTCGACCTGCGGCCCGAGGCGAGTGTGCAGGCGCGGTAGCGCCGCGCTGACGCATCCGCTCACCGGGCCCACCTTATGGTCAGGGGCCCAGTTTATAAACTGGGCCCCTGGACGGGGCCTGGGCCCCGTCCGCAATGCGACGTGCGCGACACGGGTCAGTGGCAGTGACCACCGGATGCCGGGGGCACGTTAGCGGGGACGTCCAGCACGGGGCTGCGGTCGAAGAAGCCGTCGGGGCGCAGCTTGAAGCCCACGGTGTCGACCGGCATGATCGGCCAGTCCTCGACCCGCGGAAAGTGGGTGAGGCCGAAGGTGTGCCAGAGCACGATGTCCTCGCCGTCGATCGCTCGGTCGGCCGCAATGTAGGCGGGCAGCCCGGCGCCGCCGGCGTGCTGGTTGACGAAGTCACCGGTGGGATAGCGTTCGTCTTCGGCGAAGCGGGTGACCCAGAGGCCCTTGGTGGCGAACGCCGCGCGCTGGGCCACCGACGACTCCGGGTCGGCCAGCAGCACGGGCAGCCCCTGCGGGTGCAGCTTGTACGCGACGGGTTCGCCGAGGCGATTGAGGGAATTGGGGTTGGAGACGTGCCAGGTGCGGCCGATGGCGGCATCCGCTTGTCTGACGCCCTCGAGCTCGGTGGCGAGCACGGTGCGCTGGCGGGTGAAGGCGTTGCCGCGCTCGTTGCCGGGGCCTATCGGAACGCGCACGACGTCTTCTTCTTCGACCCGGTTGGTATCGCCGTCGAGGGCCATGTCGAGGCGGGCGCTGAACAGGTGCTGGTGAAAGGGGGCGCCGAGACCGGGAGCGATTTCGGAGGCGTAGGGATAGCCCTTGCCGGCGTAGGCGCTCGTGAAGACGACGCCGGTGGCCTTCGCCTCGAATTCGATGGTGCCGTCGAGGTAGAGGTACCAGTAGAAGCCGTAGTCGTAGTTGCCGACGGTGGTGAAGAAGCTGATGACGAAGCGGCGGTTGCGGCGGGTGTATTCGATGCCGCTCCACAGGTCGCTGTGCTTGGCGAGGATGCTCCAGTCCTCTTCGTGCATGCAGATACCGTTGCGAATCTCGCGCGGGTTGCCGAAGCCGTCGGTGATGACCGGGCTCAGGTAGGTAATCTCGCCGAGGCAGTCGCAGCCGAGTTCGAGCGAGTTGGCGTACTGGCCGACGAGGTATTCGCCGGTGTCGAAGTAGTTCTGCCAGGACCGCACGGGGGCCGGATCGCCATAGGGCACGACCATCTCCGCGATCGACGCACGACGGATGATGGAGCGTGTCTTCGCGCCGTCGCGAAAGCCGATGTTATGCAGCACGACGCCCTCGCGCACGTCGAAACCCACGTCGAGGCTCCATTTCTCCCACTCGATGTGGTTGCCGCCGGCGACGGTAAAGCTCACGCCATCGGGCTGGGTGATACTGATCGGCTTGAGCGTTTCGCGCAGCGGGCCGGTGAGGGCGGGATCGGTGAAGTTGCCGTGTTCGGCGGGGATGGGAACGACGCCGAAATCGAGCACCTGGTCCACGGTCTTCGCGACGATGTCGACGTAGGCGACGAGGCCGTCGATCGGGTGGGCCCAGGCGCTGTCCTCCGGAAAGTTCTGCACGAAGGCGAGGCCGCGCAGAATGCGGTGGCCCTTCTCGTTCGGGTATTCGAATACCCCCGCGGAGAGGGGAGCGACGCGCACGGTGGCCACGTCGAGGCCGCGGGCTGCGAGTGCGGCGAGCCAGCGGGCATCCGTTGTGAGGAGCTCTTCGACGGCGCCGAATTCTTCCTCGAGCACGGGCAGTTCACCGGTGAGCGCGGTGTCGAGGGTGACGCGGGACTCGACGGTGCCGTGGGTCGCCGAGACGATCACGTCGGTGGGGGCTGCGCCGGACACGTCGTGCAGAAAGACGCGAAAGCGACGGTTGATCTCGCTGGCACCTCGCGGCGGGTCGAGCAGGCCGAGATAGGCAACCCGAATACTGTCGCCGAACAGGCCGGCGTCGGCCAGGATCGTGCGCACGGTTTGCAGTTCCTGCGCGGTGGGAAGTGCGAAGTCGGTGACGATGTCGGCAGTCTCGGCGGTGAGCATTGCGTCTCATTTCCTGGATCGGCCCGGCGGTTGCAGCTCCGGGGATTTATTTCCTATGGTTGTAGAATATAAATGGTCAGCGCTGCTGCTGGCAAGCCTTTCGAGAATCTTTCTGACAAGCTGATGCTCCCAGCTCTAACCGGCACCACCAGAAGAGGGCCAATGCCGAAAGTCGTCGATCACGACCAGCGTCGCGTCGAGCTGGTCAATGCCACCTGGCGCATCATCGCCCGGCACGGCATCGAGGGCGCGACCCTGCGCGAGATCGCCACCGAGGCCGGATTCGCCAACGGCGCACTCAAACCCTACTTCGGCACCAAGGACGACCTGCTCACCTTCGCCTTCGGGCACGTGTTCAGCCAGACCAACCTGCGCATCGAGCGCGGGGCCGCTGGCCTGACCGGGCTGGCCGCCGTGCGCGCCTTCTGTCACGAAATTCTTCCGCTCGATGAGACGCGTGTGAGCGAGGCGCGCATCGTGATTCCGTTCTGGCAGAAGGCGCTGACCAATGCGGCCAAGGCGCAGCTGCACGATGAGTCGATGCTGCAGTGGCGCCTCGCGCTGCTCGAGCACCTGGCCGAGGCACGCGCAGCCGGCGAGATGCACACGGCTCTTACCGACACGGATGTCGTGGGTCACCTCCTGAACGTGCTGCTCGGCGCGCAGATCACCGCTGCGCTCTCCCCCGACGAGCACGCCCCGGAACAGCTCGTGGCCCAGCTCGACGGCTACCTGCACCTGCTTTCGACCGGGGACTAGCGCCCTGGGTTGCTCGGATTGCCACAAGCTGCCCGCGCAAGCGGATGGGCGCGCCCGACGCTCATGAGAGCGCCCGAAACGGTCAGCCGCGCGCGCAGCCGTTGGCAGCGCCAACGACGGGCCAGGCTCACTGTGTGGGCGCGTCATCCTTCGATTGGGACCGAGAGACCCGCACCGGAAGCAGAGTCCACAGGAAAGCGGAACCGCAGGCAGCCGACAACGCCAGGAGTGCGCCCTGGTCGAAGACCACGCCGAACACGGCGAACAGGGCGCCGGCGGCCAGAGATACCCACCCGACTCGATTACGGATCAGCTGAGCAGCGGCCAAGCGAGCATCGTCATCCATTTTTTCGCTCCACTCGCGACCGGTCAATCACTCTCCGGATACTAGCCAGTTCCGTCGATCTGCGTGCAGATCTATTTTCGCCGAGTGTCGAAAAAAGAATGACAATGGAGCCCTGCAGGACTACATTAGCTCCAGACGATCATGAAACGCCCCCCGAGGGCCGATCTGGTCAGGACCCGGCGAAGGAGCTGCTCGTGACGATGACGGTTGTGAACTCGGTAACGGGCGCCGCAGGCACGAGCACCATGCCACCCGAGGACACCGTTCCGCTGACCGCCCCGACCGACCGAGTGGAGTGCGCCATCACCGACTCCTTCTCGCAGTGGCGCACCCTCGTGTCGCAGTCATTCGTTCCGCTCGAGGTGCGCAGTGCCTCCCGTAGCTTTCACGGCACCTTGCGCTCGCGCGTGCTCGACGAGCTCTCCATCGTCGAGGTCACCGCCATCGGGCACCAGGTGATTCGCACACCGTCGCTGATCGCGGCATCCACTCGACAGTATTTCAAGCTGAACCTGCAACTGACCGGCACCGGCTTGCTCGTGCAGGACAACCGCGAGGCCACCCTGCGCCCCGGCGACCTGGCCGTGTACGACACCAACCGGCCATACACGCTCGAGTTCGAGAAGGACTTTCGCACCCTCGTGCTCATGTTTCCGCACGACGTACTCGACCTGCCGGCCGATTCGGTGGGCCAGCTCACCGCCGTGCGGCTGCCCGGCGACGCCGGACTCGGCCGCCTGATCAGCCCTTTCATGGTGCAGCTCGCGGAAAACCTCGACGTGCTTTCCGGCGCGAGTGGGCACCGCCTCGCCTACAACGCCGTCGACCTGATCGCGACCATGTTCGAGAGCGAACTGAACCTGCGCCGCGACCCGGTGGCGGGGGCGCACGGCGACCTGCTGGGGCGCATCCGCTCGTATGTGGATGCCCACCTGGGCGACCCGGAGCTGTGCCCGGCGAGCATCGCGAACGTCCACTTCATCTCGACCCGGCACCTGCACAACGTTTTTCACGAGGCCGACAGCACCGTGGCGAGCTGGATCCGCACCCGCCGGCTGGAGCACTGCCGCCGCGACCTGCGCGACCCCATTCTTGGTGACCGCTCGGTGGGCACCATCGCCGCTCGCTGGGGCTTCGTCGACGCCGCGCACTTCAGTCGCATCTTTCGCACGGCTTTCGGCGAAACGCCGAGCACCTACCGTCGCGTCTGAGCCCGCTTTCGCGGTCGCGCGGCACGCTTCGTCGGCGTGCGCCTCGACGGCAGGCAACCGTCACAGCATGCGCAATTCGACAACTGCGGTGCCGCAAATGGCAAACGGTTTGGCCCAGAGATTGCCACGCTGATAGCCACAGGTGAAGCGGATGCAGCGTGCATCCGTTTTGCGCACCCGACCTCTTACTCAACGAGGAGTAGCCATGACCCAGACCAAACCCGACCAGGCGACAGCACCGGAAACGGCCCTGCACAAGGGCCGACTCGGCGTTCTCTGCATCGTCTTCTTCGTGGTCGCGGCCGCGGCCCCTCTCGTGGGCATGACCGGCGCGGTACCCGTGGCGATCGTGCTCGGTAACGGCGCAGCGGCCCCCGGCGCCTACGTGGCTGTCGGACTCACCCTGCTGGTGTTCAGCGTCGGCTACGCCGCGATGAGCCAGCGCGTCACCAATGCCGGTGCGTTCTTCGCCTACATTGGCCGCGGCCTCGGCCGCCACCTCGGTACCGCATCGGCGTTCGTGTCGATTCTCGCCTACCTCGCCGTGCAGCTGGCCATCTACGGATTCTTCGGCGCCCTCATGGCCGGCCAGGTGGGCGTGCTCCCTTGGTGGGCCTGGTCGCTCATTTCCTGGGGCATCGTGACCCTGCTCTCCCTGCTCAGCGTCGACGTCGGCGCCAAGGTGCTCGGCGTGCTCATGCTGCTCGAACTGACCGCGCTCGTGGTCACCGCGGTCGCCATCCTGCTCGACGGCGGGCCGGAAGGAATCAACTTCTGGGCCTCGTTCAACCCCGCCGCCATCGTTGCCGGCGGCCTGGCCGGCTCGGCCGGCATCGCCTTCGCGTTCGCCTTCGCCTCCTTCATTGGCTTCGAGGCCACCGCCATCTACGGCGAAGAATCCAAGGACCCGAAGACCGTCGTTCCCCGCGCCACCTACCTCGCCGTCGTCGTCATCACCGTTCTGTTCGGCCTGACCGCCTTCGCTATGGTGACCGGCATGGGCGCATCGACCGTGGTTGAGAAGACCGTCGAACTCTCGACCGTCGCGGGCGTTCCTTTGGCAGACCCGGCCGCAGTGCTGTTCGCACTCGCGACCCAATACGTGGGCCCGTGGATGGCGACGCTCATGGGCATCCTCGTGCTGTCGAGCCTGTTCGCCGGGCTGCTCGCCTTTCAAAACGCCGCGAGCCGCTACCTGTTCGCGCTCGGCCGCGGCGGCGCGCTGCCGGGGCCGCTCAGCACGGTCAACGGTCGCGGCGCGCCGAGCACGGCGTCGCTCGTCACGTCCGTCATCACCGGCGTCGTGCTCGTGGTGTTCGCGGTGTTCCAGCTCGACCCGGTACTCAACCTGTTCTACTGGTTCAGCGGGCTCTCGGTGATCGCCATCGTACTTATCGAGATTCTGGTCAGCATCGCGATCATCGCGTATTTTCGCCGCAACAAGGGCACCGAGAATATCTTCCAGACGGTGATCGCCCCGGTTCTCGCCACGTTCGGCCTGCTGCTCGGCGAATACCTGCTGATGAGCCACTTCGGACTGCTCGCCGGCACCGTGGCCGACGGCGTTGACCCGACCACCACCTCCTGGGGCCTCAGCACCATCGGCTGGGTGCTCGTGGCTCTGCCGTTCGCGTTGCTGATCGGCGGCTATATCTTCTCCCGGCTGCGCAACCACGAGAACGATGATCTGGTGCGGGACGTGCTGTCCTAGCTGCGACATCCACTTGGTGAGTGCCTGCGGCCTTCGAGCCGCAGGCACTCGTCGTTGATGGAACGGATTCCTGGCCGCGCGCCGAGCCGTGCGCGAGGTGTCCCGCGAATCGGACGGGTCGGCATACAGACGTGGCATTCTTCCGCCACCCCCAGCGGATGCCTACCCGACGCGCAGGCGGTGACCCGCCTCGATGCGCTGGCCCCAGAACGTACCCACGATGATGAGCGCGGCCCCGGCGGCGCCGATCAGGCCGAGGGTTTCGCTGCCGAGCGACACTCCCACGAGCACCGCCCAAATTGGCTCGGTTCCCATGAGCAGGCTGGCCCGGGCCGCCGACGTGCGGCGAATCGCCCACATCTGCGCGAGAAACGCGAACACGCTGCAGGCCAGGCCGAGGTAGAGCACGCCGATCCAGGCGGCCAGGTTGAAGGTGGTGACGGCGGTGACGAGGCCGGGAAGATCGAACGCGGTGAAGACCGCCGCCCCGACCAGCGCCTGCAGCAGGGTCAGAGTGATGGTGCTGTCGCTGCGGCCCCGAACGAGGTGGCCCATCATGGTGACGTGCAGGGAGCGCACGACCGCCGCCGCGAGAATGAGCAGGTCGCCCACGTTCGGCTGCGCGAATCCGTTGCCGGAGACGAGCAGCGCTACCCCCACGACCGCGAGCACCGCCGCCACGAAGAAGGGGCGCGGCAGCCAGCGGCGGGCCGCCACCGACTCGAGTACCGGGGTCATGATGATCGTGAGGCTGATGATGAGCCCGGCGTTCGTGGCGGAGGTGAATGCCACGCCCTGGGTCTCGAGCCAGAGGATGCTCGCCTGGGTGGCTCCGAGCAGCAAACCCACCCCGAGCGCCCGCCGGGTCGGAAGGCGTTCGCGCCGCACGACCCAGACGATCACGAGGGCCAGCGCCGCGACCAGAAAGCGCAGCGCGAGCACGGCTGACACGCTCGCCTGCTCGGTCAGCATCTTTGCGCTCAGGTAACTGCCACCCCAGACCAAGGCCACGAGCAGCAGCACGAGGTCGACGCGGTAGCGTCCCAGGTGCGGCAGCAGAGTACGGCGGGTCAGAACGAAAGTCATAAGGTAATGGTGCGCGGCGGCATTCGTTAAGTCTAGACACCATTTTATAAACGGATGCTTTAGCCTGAGCTTATGGAATTGCGCCAGCTTGCCGTACTGCGGGAGCTCGGCGAGCGCGGAAGCGTCGCCGCTGTGGCCCGCGCCCTGCACGTGTCGTCGTCGGCGGTCTCGCAGCAGCTCAGCGCCCTCGAGCAACGTGCCGGCGTCATGCTCACCGAGAAACACGGACGGGTGCTCCGGCTGACCCCTGCCGGCGTCGCCCTGGCGAGCGCCGCCGCCGACGTCTCGACCGCGATGGCCCGGGCCGACGAGGCCGTGGCCCGGTTTCAAAACGACCCCGGCCTGCCGGTGACCGTGAGCGCGTTCCACAGTGCGGGGCTGGCCTGGTTCGGCCCGCTGCTGAACCGAATGCACTTGAGTGGCGGCCCGACCGTGGGCTGCGGCGACGAGGATGTGCCGCGGGAGCGTTTTGCGGCGCTCGTCGCCGACTATGACCTGGTGATTGCGCACCGGGTGCCGCACGATCCGGCCTGGCCGAATACCGTCGCGGTCACGCCGTTACTGTTCGAGCCGCTGGATGTGGCCGTGCCGGTCGGGCATCCGCTGGCCGTAAAGGTATCGCTCACCCTCGACGATATTCGAGACGAGCCGTGGGTCACCGGTCACGTTGGGTTTCCGCTCGCCGAGGCGGTGAACGTGGTCGCGGCGGCGGCCGGTCAGCCGCTGCGCATCGTGCATCGGATCAACGAGTTCTTCGTGGCGACGTCGGTTGTCGCGACCGGGGCGGCCATTGCACTGCTGCCGCGCTACACAATGGCGCCGCGACAGGGCGACGGAGTCGTGCTCGTGCCGTTTCGGGGCCTCACTGTGGGGCGGCAGATCGACGTGTTGAGTCGCCCGGAAACGCTCGCCCGCGCCTCGGTGCGCAGGGTACTGGCCGAACTCGTCGACGTGGCCGGGCAGCGTTAACGCAGCTCAAACCCGTCATGACGGATGCCCCAGCGCACGATCCACTGCTCCCCCGGCTCTACCCAGTGCAGGCCGGCCCCGGAGTTGAACGCATCGGCGGGAGCGGTCATCGGCTCGATCGCGATCGCGAGGCCGCGCACCGGCTCGCCCGCACCCTGCGTGACCGGAAAGATGCGCGGCGTGAAGACCTGTACGTAGCGCATATTGGCATCGCCCCAGAGGGTGAGGCTTCGGCCATCCGACGCGGTGAGGGTATGTTCGGCACCGACTCCGACGCCGCCGAAGCCGTCGTCGAGGTCGAGGTCGCCGACCCGGGCGCCCGCGCGCAGGTCGAACCGGGTGCCGTCTACCGGGGTTTCACCGACAGGGTTGAGGCGGTCGTCGACGTCGAGGTGGGTCGCGGCATCCACGCGCACGATGAGGTCGCCCGTGGGCACGTCTCCGATCTTCAAAAACGGATGCGCCCCCACGGCGACCGGCGCGGGCTCCGCTCCCACGTTGCGCACCCGATGCGTGACCTCGAGCCCGCTGGAAGTGAGCGCGTAGGTCACCTCGGTCTCAAGGTGAAATGGGTAGCCGGACTGTGGAAAGACCGTCGCCGCCAGGGTTACCGTGTCTGTAGTGCGCGATACCTCCCGGTACGGCGCGAAGCGCAGCAGCCCGTGGCTGGCGTTCTGCTTGGCCGGCTCAGTGAGAGCGAGCTGGCGGGTGATTCCGTTCTGAGTCCATTTGCCGTCACGAATGCGATTGGGCCAGGGCACGAGCACAATTCCGGCCGCCATCGGCGGTTGCACTGACTCGTCGAAGGTCTCCACCACGTCTATGCCATTTACGGAATATGCGCGCAGTCCCGCCGCGACCTCGGTCACGACGGCGCGAGCGGGGCCGCTCGGGGTTTCGCGGGTCAACTCATACTGGATTCCGGTGGGTGCACGCATCCGTTCAGTGTATTGCGGGCGGGGCCGGGCATGCCCGACGCGATATAGCTCCGACCCGAGCCGCTGCGGGGTCGCAGGTGCAAACCGAGCCGAGTGGCGCCATCCCTCGGCAGTAGGCTGACGCGTATGACTGCTGACAACGCCGCCCGAATCATCGTCCTGCCGAACACACCGGCTCCAACCATCGCCGAGACCGCGTTCGTCGCTCCCGGCGCCGTGATCGTCGGCAACGTCACCCTCGCCGACCGGGCCAGCGTCTGGTACAACTCCGTGCTGCGCGCGGAACTTGCGCCGATCACGATCGGCGCCGGCTCCAACCTGCAGGACAACGTCTCCTGCCACGTCGACACCGACTTTCCGCTCACCCTCGGCACCGGCGTCTCGGTCGGGCACGGCGCGGTGCTGCACGGCTGCACCATCGAGGACAACGTGCTCGTCGGCATGGCCGCGACCGTTCTGAACGGCGCCATCATCGGCACCGGATCGCTCGTGGCCGCCGGAGCCGTCGTGCTCGGCGGCACCGTTGTTCCCCCCGGTTCGCTCGTGGCCGGCGTTCCCGCCAAGGTGCGGCGCACGCTGACCGACGAGGAGATCGCGAGCATCCGGCACAACGCCACGAGCTACCTGGCACACACCGAGCTGCACCGCGCAGCCCTCGCCCAGCAGTAGCGCAGGAGCGGAGCCAGCCTGAATGTCGCCCCTATACCGGAGGCGTCGTTCACAACTGCGGAAATTCCAGTTTCGAGCGGGCGAGATGCCCTGATTTCGCACAAATATTTGCGAAATTTCCGCAGTTACGCACAGTTACTCCGGTACCACAGCTGGCGTTACGCCAGCAGGGACTGCTCGGCGGCCTTCACTACGTTGGAGAGCAGCATGGCGCGGGTCATCGGGCCGACGCCGCGCGGGTTCGGCGACAGGTGCCCGGCCACCGAGGCCACATCCGGGTGTACATCGCCGGTCAGGCGGCCCGTGCCGGTGACCGGGTCCGTCACGCGGGTGACTCCCACGTCGAGCACGGCGGCACCCGGCTTGATCCAGTCGGCCTGAATCAGGTGCGGCACGCCAACGGCGGCCACGACGATATCGGCCCGACGCACTTCGCCGGCGAGGTCGACCGTGCGCGAGTGGGTCAGCGTGACGGTCGCGTCGAGGCCCTTGCGGGTGAACAGCAGGCCGAGCGGGCGCCCCACGGTGAGGCCGCGGCCGACCACGACGACCTTCTGGCCCACGATCGGCACGTCGTAACGACGTAGCAGCTCTACGATGCCGGCCGGGGTGCACGGCAGCGGTGAGCGCAGTTCGCCCTCGATGCCGAGCACGAGCCGCCCGAGGTTCGTCGGGTGCAGGCCGTCGGCATCCTTCGACGGATCGATTAGCTCGAGCATCGCGTTTTCGTTATGACCAACGGGCAACGGCAGCTGGATGATGTAGCCCGTGACTTCGCGACTGTTATTGAGGTCGTTGATCGCCGCGCGCACGTCGGCGCTCGTCGCCGAGCCGGGCAGATCGATGCGCAGCGACTCGATGCCGACCTCGGCGCAGTCGCGGTGCTTGCCCGCCACATAGGTCTCAGAACCCGGGTCATTACCCACGAGCAGGGTTGCCAGGCCGGGCACGACGCCGTGCGAGCGCAGCGCCGCGATGCGGTCCCGCAGCTCGGCCTTGATGTCGGAGGCGGTCTTGACCCCGTCGAGTGTGATTGCCGTCATCGTGGATCCCTACTGTTGTGGTTCAGTTCGGTGCCGTACTTCGGTTCGCTTGGACGGGGCCTGGGCCCCGTCCAGTGTTGATTACCGGGTGCTTGCCGGGCTCATCGCAGGCGGGCGACAGCGGATGCCCAGCCGAGCGGCCGGCGACATCCATCTGCGAGAGCGGATGCCACGGGCCAGTCAGCGGCATCCGCTTCGACGAAAGTTACTGCTGCAGACCGGAGTAGAGCGGAAACGCCTGCGTCAGAGCGCCAACGCGGGTGCGGAGCGCTGCAATGTCGGCGCCGGGCTTGAGGGCCTCGGCGATGACGTCGGCGACTTCGGTGAACTCGGCGTCGCCGAATCCGCGGGTGGCCAGGGCGGGCGTGCCGATGCGGAGGCCAGAGGTGACCATCGGCGGGCGCGGGTCGAACGGAACCGAGTTGCGGTTCACGGTGATGCCCACCTCGTGCAGGGCATCCTCGGCCTGCTGGCCGTTGATCTCGGAGTGGCGCAGGTCGGCGAGCACGAGGTGCACGTCAGTGCCGCCGGTGAGCACATCGATGCCGTGGGCACGCGAGTCGTCGGCGGTGAGACGGTCGGCGAGGATGCTGGCCCCGCGCAGGGTGCGCTCCTGGCGTTCCTTGAACTCGGGCTCGGCGGCGAGCTTGAACGCGGTGGCCTTGGCGGCGATCACGTGCATGAGCGGGCCGCCCTGCTGGCCGGGGAACACGTTCGAGTTGAGTTTCTTGGCCAGGGCCATGTCGCGGGAGAGGATGAACCCAGAGCGCGGGCCGGCGAGGGTCTTGTGCACGGTGCTCGACACGACGTCGGCGTAGGGCACGGGCGAGGGGTGCAGGCCGGCGGCGACGAGTCCGGCGAAGTGGGCCATGTCAACCCAGAGCAGCGCGCCGACCTCATCGGCGATGGCGCGGAAGGCCTCGAAGTCGAGGTGGCGCGGGTACGCCGACCAGCCGGCAATGATGACCTTCGGCCTGCTCTCGAGCGCCTTGTCGCGCACGACGTTCATGTCGACGCGGAAGGTCTCGGGATCGACGCCGTAGGCGACCGGGTTGTACAGCTTGCCCGAGAAGTTGAGCTTCATGCCGTGGGTGAGGTGGCCTCCGTGGGCCAGCTCGAGGCCGAGAATGGTGTCTCCGGGGGTGGCGATGGCGGAGAGCACTGCCGCGTTGGCGGTGGCGCCAGAGTGCGGCTGCACGTTCGCGTAGGCGGCGCCGAAGAGGCTCTTGGCGCGGTCGATGGCGAGCTGCTCGGCGACGTCGACGTACTCGCAGCCGCCGTAGTAGCGGCGCCCCGGGTATCCCTCGGCGTACTTGTTGGTGAGCACGGAGCCCTGCGACTGCAGCACGGCGCGCGGAACGAAGTTCTCGCTCGCGATCATTTCGAGGTAGTCGCGCTGGCGACCGAGCTCCTGCTCGAGCACGGCGGCGATCTCGGGGTCAACGACCGAGAGCGGTTCGTTGAAGGTTGACTTCAAGACAGTGGCGGAATCAGGCACGGAGTTCTCCTTATATATGGATGTTGCGGCCCAGGCGTGCGGCCACTAACCGTGTCAGTCGCTCCCCGATGGTGACCCATCTTCGTGCTACGCCAGTTGCGACCCGCTTAGTATATCAGCGGATGCCCGCGCCCGCCGCCCAAACATCCGCTCGCGCCTCGTGGCACGCGTCCAGGAAGCTGGCACTGGTTGCAACGCCTGCCAGCTTCGCGGGCACGTGCCGTGAATCTCGAAGACCGGGAATAGCCGCGCAGGTTCTACCGTTACGATAGATATACATGCAGACGCATAGAAAGTTGGAGATGGCATGCAGTTCGGAATCTTCACGGTCGGGGACATCACCACCGACCCCACCACGGGCGACACCCCCACCGAGAACGCCCGGATCAAAGCCATGGTCGCCATCGCGCAGAAGGCCGAGGAGGTCGGTCTCGACGTCTTCGCCACCGGCGAGCACCACAACCCGCCGTTCGTGCCGTCGTCGCCGACCACCATGCTCGGCTACATCGCCGCGAAAACCAAGCGCATCATCCTCTCCACCGCGACCACGCTGATCACCACGAGCGACCCGGTGAAAATCGCCGAGGACTTCGCCATGCTGCAGCACCTCGCCGACGGCCGGGTGGACCTCACCCTGGGCCGCGGCAACACCGGCCCGGTCTACCCGTGGTTCGGCAAAGACATCCGCGAGGGCATCCCGCTCGCGCTGGAGAACTACGCCCTGCTCCGCCGGCTCTGGCGTGAAGACTTCGTCGACTGGGAAGGCCAGTTCCGCACCCCGCTGCAGGGTTTCCAGTCCACCCCGCGCCCGCTCGACGGCGTGCCGCCGTTCGTCTGGCACGGCAGTATCCGCAGCCCCGAAATCGCCGAACAGGCCGCGTACTACGGCGACGGATTCTTCTCCAACCACATCTTCTGGCCCGCCTCGCACACCGCGAAGATGGTGCAGTACTACCGCCAACGCTTCGAACACTACGGCCACGGCACCGCCGCACAGGCCATCGTCGGGCTCGGCGGCCAGGTGTTCATGAGCAAGAACTCGCAGGATGCCAAGCGCCACTTCCGCCCGTACTTCGACAACGCCCCGGTCTACGGCAACGGCCCGAGCATGGAGGACTTCACCTCGCAGACCCCGCTCACCGTGGGCAGCCCGCAGGAAGTCATCGACCGTACCCTGGGATTCCGCGACTACGTCGGCGACTACCAGCGACAGCTCTGGCTGATGGACCACGCCGGCCTGCCGCTGAAGACCGTACTCGAGCAGCTCGACCTGCTCGGTGAAGAGGTCGTGCCCGTGCTGCGCCGCGAGTTTGCGAAGAACCGCCCGGTCGACGTACCGGATGGCCCCACTCACGAATCCCTGCGCCTCGCCGCCCACACTCCGGTTGCCGCTACGACCGCGCTGCGTGACGACCTCGACACCGCCGCCGCCATCGCACCCGCCCGAACCGGCGCCGCCTTCGGCCTCACCCGCACCACGCAGACCGGAGCCTGAGATGACCACGACCGAGCGAACCCTCGCGGTCGTTTCGGCCGGCCTGAGCCAGCCGTCATCAACTCGGCTGCTCGCCGACAAGCTCACCGCTGCCACCGTGGCGCGGCTGACCGACGAGGGTGTCACGACCCAAGTGGTGACCTACGAGCTGCGCGACTACGCGCAGGACGTGATGAACAACATGCTCACCGGTTTCGCCAGCCCGCGGCTGCAAACGATGATCGAGGCCGTCACCGCGGCCGACGGCCTGATCGCCGTCACACCGATCTTCACGACCAGTTACAGCGGCCTGTTCAAGACGTTCTTCGACGTGATCGACAACCGCTCTCTCACCGACCAGCCGGTTCTGATCGGCGCGACAGCAGGAACGGCCCGGCATTCCCTGGCCCTCGACTACGCGCTGCGCCCTATGTTCACCTACCTGCACGCCGTTGTCGTGCCAACCTCGGTGTTCGCCGCCTCGGAGGACTGGGGCAGCGGCGACGGCGGAGTGGACAGCCGGCTGGCCACCCTGCCCGCCCGCATCGAGAGGGCGGCCGGTGAGCTGGCGACCCTGGTGGCCGCGTCGGACCGGTCGAGCCGCGTGCCCGACCCGTTCGAGCTGCCGGCCGGCTTCAACCCTGCCGGTTTCAGCCCGTCTCGATAGTCACGGCACTCGTTCCAGGTCATGGCACCCCTACGTAGAGTGCCCTGATCTCTAACCGGTGCCGCGACGCGGGCAGGTACGTCAGCAGCCGGGTCCGCGAGGGTTGGCATTGCAGTCTTCGGCCACGAGCACAGTGGATTCCGTCGCCGCGACGACGGCGAACGGCGCGGAGGGTACGGTGACGATGCCGTCGACGGGTCGCCAGCCCTGGTCGCCGAAGCTGTAGTCGGCGCGGTAGTCGACAGTGAGGGTGACCGAGTAGCTGCCTCTCGCGGCGTACTTGTGGCTAGTGGGGGTGCTGGAGAATTCGGTGAGGCCGAGGTCGGCCCAGCTCGCCCCACCGTCGGCGGATACCGCTGTCGTGCCGTCGCCGTAGTCCCAGCGGTAGCCGATCGGCGTGAACATCACCTGGGCCGGTTCGCCCAGCAGTAGTCCTTCGCCGATCTGAGCGGATGCCCCGGCCCAGAAGTTCGCGGCCAGCCCAACGATCGCCCAGCCATTGGGCTCCATGCCGGTGGGGGCGGGGTAGGCGGGAAAGTTCTGCAGGTCGGAGACCCGCACGATGGTGTCGGGAGAGCATCCTGCGCACGGGACTGCGGGTGCGTTGTGCTGGGCCAAAGGCAAAAATGTGCCGTTGCCGCAGGGAATCGTTTCGATTCCGGGCTTCATCGGGTCGCCGTTTGCGCACACTGTCGGCAGCGCGGGCGTGACCGACCCTCCACCGGAACCGTGCTGCTTGCCGGCAGACTTGCCGCCAACATGTGCAGAGGTGTAGCCAGCCACAAGATCCACTCCATTTCCGTGGGCCATGCCGTCGGAGTCTGGCGGCGGATCGACGGCATTGCCAAGTTCGACGGTCTCGGTCAGCCCGACCACTTCGTGAGCACTTGCCGATGCGGCACTCACCTGAGAGAACTGGGCGGCGAATAGGGCCGCAACGACTAGCAGAAATCTGACCCGGACCATATTTCCGATTTCTCTAGGAGAAGCTGATTCAATGCGTCGTTCTGAACCAGGGCCACAACGAGTGGGTAGCGCAAGGGCCTGTCTGGCGGTGCGACCGACATGCCGCCTGCGTCCACGACTTCGCCTTTGGAAACGTCTAAGCACATGTACAGATTGATTGACCCGGCATTCAGGTCTGCCGACTGCACAGACATCGAGTCGAAATCGATATCGCCGACAAGGTGTACGCCGCGGTCTGCCAGTCGTTCAAAGGTTGCGATTTCGCCCGGCAACATATCTTTTGTGACAAAGTCCGATATTCGAGATGGATCAGCTCCACCTTCGCGCGAGATCGTGTTTGCGATGCCCTGATACGACGCATAAAACGCGGTCGCGGCAGCCAGGGCTTCGTCGTTCGAAGCGAAGACCGCAGATGTTTCGGTCGGTGCGGGTGTTGCCTCGGCGACGGGCGAGGCTGTGTCGCTGGGTGCTGGGGCGGGTGTGGCGGAGCATCCGCTCAACGCGCCGGTCGCGAGGGCTATCAGGAGGGCGCTGAGCACGGCGTTGTGCAGCGTTTGGTGACGCGAGGGGTTTCGCATGGGGTCAGAGTAGACGGGTTACTACAATCCTGCCGAGTGTTTCCACAGGCTGGTGCGGAGGTTCAAATCAGGCTACGGGCAAAGCGAAACCCGAACGTCGGGTCGCCGGGCATCGCGTTTCGACCGTGCAAACCCCATGAGACGGGGCAACACGAACGTGCGCTGGGCCACAACGATCGTTCCGGTCAGCGTCGAAGAACTAGAGATCGCCGAAGACTCATCGACTTGTCGAAACATTTCTTTGGGTTTTCTTTGCCGGTTTTGCCGGTGTTGTGCTTTTATGAGTGACATTTTCTCGTGTCGGTGGTTGGGTGTTGAGTTGAAGCATGAACAACCTGGCGATGGAGCTCACTCGGGCGGCGAATGCTGTCGCCGCTCTCGGTGGGTCCAGCGCTGAATTCGCCGGACTGTCCGATGCGGAGGTGCTCGCCGCGCGCGTGCCGATTGCGGCGTTGTTGCGGCTGACGAACACGGCGGCCGCCCTGCTGGCGGGTACGATCGCGGAGCGGTCCCGGCCGCAGCTGGGGCAGTCCGGTCTGGCAGCACGGCACGGGTTCGGCAACCCGACGTTGATGGTGCAGCACGCCACCGGTCTCAGCCGCATCGAAGCGGGACGGCTGGTCGCCGTCGGCGTGCTGATGAGCGAGACGGAGACGGCCGAGCGGGACGCCGCGGCAGCCCGCGAAGCGACGCCGGCTGAAACCACGGGCGCCACCCAGACCACGAAGAACACGCGCGCGGCTAAGGCCACCAGCACCACCGGGTCGTTTGGGTACTTTGAGGGAAGCCCGGCCCCCGTATCGAAAGAGACGATCGACCGACATCTGTGCGACGCCGGCTACCTCGGCATCCTGTTCAGCCAGGACGGCCAGCCCCTCAACGTCGGACGCGACGAACGCCTGTTCAACCGGGACCAACGCCGAGCCCTCGCCGCCCGCGACGGCGGATGCCGCTGGCCCGGCTGCGATCGACCACCGTCCTGGTCGGAAGCGCATCACCTCGAAAACTGGGCTGACCTCGGACTTTCTAACATCGACCAAGCCATCCTGCTCTGCGCCCACCACCACCTGCTGCTCCACAACAAGCACTGGAAGATCCTTCTCTTGGGAGGCTTGCACTGGCTGCACCCCCGGTCGAGATCGACCCCGAGCAGACGCTGATCGCGCTGCCCAGCAAGAACCCCCTCCTGCAGGTGCCCCTCTTGCAGGAGCCCATGCTGCTCTAGCCGCCGCGGTAGAACGTTGCCCGTGCGCCACCGCAAGCCGGGTCGCGTTGGACGATGCCGGTCTCGGCGAGCTCGACCAGCGACATGTCAGGGCCACACACGCAACGTCACATTGGACGATGGCGATCTCGTCTTGGGCCCACCTTATGACCGCGGGCCCAGTTTATAAACTGGGCCCGCGGACGGGGCCCAGGCCCCGACCGCAAAAAGAGCACCGACGCGCGACCCGACAAACACCCGTGCGGCGCACCGGTCGGCGGGTCACCGGTCGGCACGTCACCGGTCGGCCCGGCGGTCCTTCAGCTCGTCGACAATGAGCAGGTCCGGCCGCAGGTGCTCGGTCTCGTACGCGGCCCGGCCCACCAGGTGCGCGGCCATCGGCGCGGTCAGGGCCTGGAAGACCACAATCGCGACCACGAGAGTCACGGTTCCGACCGAGAAATTGTTGATCGCGACATCCGCTGTCACCGCCATGAGCCCGAAAATCTGCGGCTTGGTCGCGGCGTGCAGTCGCGACAGTACGTCGGGAAAACGAATGAGCCCGATTCCGGCGGCCAGGCACATGGTCGCGCCGGCTAGCACGAGAATTGCGGTCAGCACATCGTGCAGAACGGCGCTCATGCGTTGTCCCGACCGGGCAGAAAGCGGGCGACGCTGAGCGAACCGAGCACCGCGAACAGCGCCAGCACGAGCAGCACCGGCAGGGTGTCGGTGTGCCGATTCAGGGCCATCTCGGCGCCGAGGGCGCAGATGATGGTCGCCACAAGCACGTCGGAGGCGATGACCCGGTCGAGCACGCTCGGTCCAATGACGATGCGGTACACCGACAGGAGCGCCCCGACCGCGAACATGACCGACGCGACCACGGCCACAATCTGCAACATCATGACAATTCCTTTCCTGATCGACGAGCACTGAGCCGGTTTGCGGGCAGCACCCCGCGCATCCGCTCGACGTCTTCGTGCGAGCCGAACCCGCGCACGATGCGCCGTTCGGTGTCGAGTACGCGCCGCCGAAACTGCTCGATATCGCCGGCGCTCTGCATATTCAGCACGTGCAGGTACAGGATGGACGATTCCCGGTCGATTTCGACCACGATCGAGCCGGGCACGATCGAGGTGGCCACCGCCGTCCAGGTGAGAATTAGGTCGCTGCGCGTGCGCAGCCGTATCTCCAGGATCGCGTTCGACGTGACCAGCCGGGGCTTGACCGCGAGCCAGGACACGTCGACCGACGCCCGCACGATGTCCACGATGAGCCGCACGAAGAACACCACGGTGTGCAGCGGATGCACGCGCCCGCTCAGCTGCACCGGCACCAAATAAAACGCCACGGTCACGACGATTCCCACGACGAGCCCGACCAGCAGGTTGAGCCAGGAGAACTCGCCCCAGAGCAGCATCCACAGCACGATCAGGGCGATCAGCGGCGGAATTTGATTGCCGACGGCTTCGAGGCGCTCGCGCGGAGTGGTCACTTGGCGCCGCCCTCGAAGTTGGTGCCCACATTACTGTCGGCGATCGACCCGGTTCCGTTCGGGAACACGGCATCGATGTAGGTCGACGGCGAGCTGATGTTGGCGGCGGCCCGGGTGGCGAGGTCGAAGATCGGACCGGCGAACACGGTCAGGCCGAGGGCCAGCACGAGCATGGACGTGGTCGCACCGACCATGAGCGGGGAGACCGTCTTCTTCAGCACGATGCCCTCGTCCTGCGGGTCTTCCACGAGCGACGCCGACATCGACGAGGTGTAGTCCTTCACCTGTTTCTTCGGCCGCCAGAACGCCATGTTCCAGGCCCGGGCCAGGGCGTAGAGGGTGAGCAGCGAGGTCAGTGCGCCCACGCCGATCAGCACGTAGATGATCGGGTCGCCCACGATCGTGCCGGCCTGAAACAGGGCGATCTTGCCGAGAAAGCCGGAGAACGGCGGGATCCCACCGAGGTTGAGCGCGCCCAGAAAGAACAAAATTGCCACGAGCGGTGACGATTTCAGCAGTCCGCCGAGCCGCGACAGCGAGGTGGTGCCGCCGACCCGGTCGATCAGGCCCGCCGCGAGAAACAGGGTGGTCTGCACGGTGATGTGGTGCACGACGTAGAAGATGGTCGCGGCAATGGCGAGTGGGGTGCCGATGGCGATGCCGAAGAGCATGTAGCCGATGTGGCTGACCAGGGTGAATGAGAGCAGCCGTTTGATGTCGGCCTGGGCGAGCGCTCCCAGAATGCCGACCAGCAGGGTCAGCCCCGCCACGATCATGAGTGGCATCGAGAACTGATTGTCTGGAAAGAACAGGGTCTGGGTGCGCAGGATCGCGTAGACACCGACCTTGGTGAGCAGCCCGGCGAACACCGCGGTGACCGGCGCCGGGGCGGTCGGGTAGGAGTCCGGCAGCCAGAACGACATCGGGAACACGGCGGCTTTCACCCCGAAGGCGATGAGCAGCAGCAGCCCGAGGATCAGCTGAATGTCGGCGGGGAGGTCGGGCATCCGCTCGGCTATGAGGGCGAGGGTGACCGTGCCGGTGGCCCCGTAGATGAGAGCGATCGCGCTGAGGAAGAGCAGCGACGAGACCAGGCTGACGACGATGTAGGTGATGCCCACGCGAATGCGCGCGCCGGTACCGCCGAGGGTGAGAAGCACGTAGCTCGCCGACAGCAGCATCTCGAAACCGACATACATGGTGAACAGGTCACCGGCAACGAAGGCGTTGAACAAGCCGGCGGCCAACACGAGATACGTGGGGTGAAAGATCGAGACCGGAGTCTCGGTGTCACCGTCGACGATGCCCTGGCCCACCGCGAACAGCAGCACGCCGAGCAGCATGAGCGCCGAGATGAGCAGCATGATCGCCGAGAGTCGGTCGACGACGAGCACGATGCCCCACGGCGCTTCCCAGCCCCCGACCTGCACCACGACGGTTCCAAACCGGTCGACCAGCGCAAGCAGCACTGCGCTCATCACCGTGGCGGTGGCGAGGCTCAGCACGCTCACCAGCACCTGCAGGCGACGACGCTGGCCGAGCATCAGCGCGACGGCGGCGCCGAGCAGCGGCAGGCAGACGATGAGGGGTACGAGGGCGGTCATCGCGCATCTCCCTCGGGCTTTTTCGACGCAGCGCGAGCGGATGCGCCGGCGCTGCCGGCCGCATCCGCTTTGCTGGAGACGGTGTCTTCGTCGCTCGTGGCGCCGTCGCCGCGCTCGAAGTCATCGATCGACTCGGCGACCGCGTCGTCATCATCGGAGGAGGAGCGGAAGGTGGCGTCGGCTTCGTCGGCACTCTCGGTGGCGTGCTCGTCGGTGAGGGTGTCGCCCTCGTCGCCGAGCTGGGCCAGCCACCACGAGCGATAGATCAGGGCGAGCAACAGCGCGGTGATGCCGAAGTTGATCACGATCGCGGTGAGCATGAGCACCTGCGGAATCGGGTCGACCATGTCGGCGACGCTCGAGCCGGTGACGATCGGCGAGCTTCCGGGCCGGCCGCTCATGATGAAGATGAGCAGGTTGGTGGCGTTGCCGACGAGTAGGAAGCCGATCAGTACCCGGGTGAGGCTGCGTTCGAGCATCACATAGACGCCGGCCGCGTACATGACGGCCATCACAATGACGAGGGTGAGGGAGGCGCTCATTGGGATGCTCCTCCGTTCGAGGAATCGTTCACGGGGCTGATGCTCACGCCGGCAGCCGTGTCGGTGGGAGGTTCGGCGTCGGTCGCCGGGGCCGGTCGCGGCCCGATCTCGTCATTTTCGCTCTGCCGGTCGATTTCGCTGCCGAGGCTGCGCAGAATGTCATAGGTCAGCCCGATGACAACGAGATACACGCCGATATCGAAGATGGTAGAGGTACCAAACGAC
Source organism: Cryobacterium sp. TMT1-2-2 (assembly GCF_004403505.1). Classification (NCBI taxonomy): domain Bacteria; kingdom Bacillati; phylum Actinomycetota; class Actinomycetes; order Micrococcales; family Microbacteriaceae; genus Cryobacterium; species Cryobacterium sp. TMT1-2-2. The sequence continues at coordinate 283,523 of NZ_SOGS01000016.1, forward strand.
AGGTCACCGAGCACGGGCACGGACGCCGTGAAGTAGGCCGATTCAAGCGGGATCCCGTCGAAGAACAGCGAGACGACGGCCATGCCCACGGCGAGAATCACGCCCAGACCCAGGATTTTTCCTGGATCGATCGGCGCCGCTTCGCTGAGCTCGTAGCGTCCGCCGGCCAGATACCGGGCCACCAAGGCCAGGCCGGCCAGCAGCCCGCCAGCGAACCCTCCGCCGGGCAGGTTGTGACCGGCGAACAGCAGGTAGATCGACACGATCATCGCGGGATGGAAGAGCAACCGCACGAGCACTTCAATGAGAATCGACCGGCTGCTTGGGGCGTTTTTACGCCCGGCGAGGAGAAAAGCCTGCCGGGTGACGGCGTGGCCCTCACTCGATAGCTCGGGGTCGGCGACGACGCGACGACGGTTCGCCACCGAGCGCAGGCTGCGGGATTCCTTCAACCTGGGCACGACCGAGTTGCGGCCCGACACGAACAGCAGGCTCGCAACGCCCGTGGCCACGACGATGAGCACCGAGACCTCACCCATGGTGTCCCAGGCGCGAATGTCCACGAGCATCACGTTGACGATGTTGTCGCCGTGCCCGTCGTCCACCGACAATCGGGGCAGCGCGCCGGCGATACTCGCGAAGTCCCGCGCCCCGAGCGCGATGAACCCAATGGTGCCCATGACCAGGCCGACCAGGCTGCCGATCAGCAGGCGACGCTTGCGGCGCACCGGTTTGTTGTGCTGGGCGATGTTCGCGGGCAGTCGGCGCAGCACGAGCACGAAGATCACCAGGGTGATCGACTCGACTAGGGCCTGAGTGAGAGCGAGGTCTGGTGCCCCGTGAAAAGCGAACAGGGCGACCAGGCCGTAACCGGTGACGCCTGCAAGAATCACGGCGGTCATCCGCTGTCCGACCCTGGCCGCCATCACCGCGCAGATTCCCATAATCAGGGCAATCAGTACCTGACCTGGGTAGTCCCACAGCACGATCGCGTCCGGCCAGGTGCGGTTGACGAAGGCCGCAAAACCGAGGGCCAGCACGAAGACGGTAAGGATAGTGCCGAGGTACTGCGGGAGTCCGCCCTGCTGCGCGAAGTGGGTGACGCGGGCCGCGATGCGGTCGACGGCGCGGATGGCCTTGCCGTAACCGCGGCCGGCGTCGATGTAGTCGGGAACTCTCGCCTGCAGTTTCGACACGCCGCGGCGGGCTCGAAACAGCAGCGCGCCGAGCAGCAGCACGGCCGCACTCAGGTAGAGGGCCGGCTCGAGCCCGTGCCACAGCGCGAGATGGTACGGCGGTTCGGTGACGCTGCCGGCGCCCGGAACGGTGTCGGCATAGGGCGCGAGCAGCGGGTCGAGCACGGAGGCGAACAGACCAAAACCAATGGTCGCGACGGTGAGCACCCCGGGCGCGAGCAGGGTGTCCCAGGGGCTCGCGTGCAGCACGGTCTGGGGCTGTTCCTTGCGCCTGCCGAAGGCCCCCCAGAAGAAACGGATGCTGTATGCCACCGTCAACACGGACCCGACGGCCGTGCCGATGAGCGCCGCGTAGCCCCAGCCGGACCCGCCGACGCCGGCGTCGAGCAGGGAGGTGAACACAGCCTCCTTGGCGACGAAGCCGAACAACGGCGGCAGGCCGGCCATCGACGCGACAGCGATGAGCGCGATGACGGCGAGGCCGGGAGCTGTGCGACCGACGCCGCTGAGCTTGCGCCAGTCGCGGGTGCCGGCCCGGTGGTCGATCACGCCGACGACGAGGAACAACGTGGCCTTGTAGAGGGCGTGAGCGAGCAGCAGAGCGGCGCCGGCGAGGGCGGTGTCGCGGGTGTTGAAGCCGATCGCGATCATGAGAAAGCCAAGCTGGCTGACCGTGCCGTAGGCGAGCAGAAGTTTGAGGTCGTACTGGCGCAGGGCCCGCCAGGCGCCGACGACCATGGTCCAGACGCCGAGGGTGACGAGCACCGGCAGCCAGCCGTCGCTGTCGGCGTAGCCAGGGGCGAGCCGGGCGACGATGTAGATGCCGGCCTTGACCATGGCGGCGGCATGCAGGTACGCGCTCACCGGGGTCGGCGCGGCCATCGCGGCCGGCAGCCAGAAGTGGAACGGCACCAGTGCACTCTTGGAAAGCGCACCGACCAGGATCAGCAGCACGGCCCAGGTGCCCATGGTGCCGGTCACCGGGTTGGCCACGATGTAGGCGAGGCTCGTAGTGCCGGAGGCGACCGAGATCATCACAACACCCACCAGCATGACCAGCCCGCCGAAGGTCGTCACGATCAGCGCCTGCAGGGCGGCGCCGCGGCTCTCGCGTTTATGCGTGTAATGCCCGATCAGCAGGTAGGAGAGCACGCTCGTGATCTCCCAAAACATGAACATGATCACCAGGTCGTCCGCGGTGACGAGGCCGTACATGGTGCCGGCAAAGGCGAGCAGCAGCGCGGCGAACCGGCCGAGGCTGGGCTCGTCGTCGGTGAAATACCGCGCGCAATAGATAAGGACGAGGGCGCCGATGCCCGTCACGACGAGGGCGAGCAGCCAGGCCAGCGTGTCGACCCGAAAAGACAGGCTGATACCGAGCTGCGGAATCCACGGGATCGACTGGGTCACGGCCCCGCCGGCGGTGACCGTAGCGGTCTGGGTGAGCGTGGACGCGAAGGCCCCGGCCGGCAGCAGGGCGATCAGGTAGAAGACGCGGGTGCCGAGACGCCGGGTGAGCCAGGGCGTGATCACCGAAAGAACGACAAACGCGAGGAGGAAAAGAACCATGCGGCCTCCAGGCTTGTCAGGTCGGGGTGTGAAGGTCTAGTCTACCCGCCTACAGGCGGTGCCCCCCGGCGGGGGTTCTGGCAACGCGCTCAGCGCAGGGCTCGGGGCCGCAGAGTAGGGTTGCGCTATCCCCCGGCCGACGCCGCACACCGCCAGAAGCGCGCGTGCGTGCAGTTTCCGGCAACTTCCCGCGCCACTCGAATCGTTTCTCACACGAAGCCTTCTGCGTGACCGGCCAGCGAAATCGAGCACCGTTTTGAGCCCCACCCGCGGCCAGCAGCCCTCATCCATGCCCGCGTCGGGCGATTCGTCGTCGGAACCGCACGGTCACTACGACCACGCGATTCCGCCCGAAGAGACCCCGTTCGAGCACATCGAAGACGCCCTGAGCGTGCACGAGGATGACGCCCTGCACAAGGGACTCAAGTCTCGCCACGTGCAGATGATCGCGATCGGCGGTGCGATCGGCACCGGCCTGTTCCTCGGTGCCGGCGGACGCCTCGCCAGCGCCGGTCCCGCCCTGGTGTTCGTCTACGCGATCTGCGGTTTCTTCGCCTTCCTCATCCTGCGGGCGCTTGGCGAACTGGTGCTGCACCGCCCGAGCTCCGGTTCCTTCGTGTCGTACGCGCGCGAATTCTTCGGCGAGAAGACTGCTTTCGTCACCGGTTGGCTGTACTGGCTCAACTGGGCCATGACGGCGATCGTCGACGTGACCGCGGTGGCGTTGTACATGAATTTCTTCGCCACCTACTGGGCGCCGTTCGGCGAGGTGCCGCAGTGGCTGTACGCCCTCGCCGCACTCGCCCTGGTGCTCTCGCTCAACCTGCTCTCGGTCAAGGTGTTCGGTGAGATGGAATTCTGGTTCGCCCTGATCAAGGTGCTCGCCATCGTGGCATTCCTGATCGTCGGAACCTGGATGGTCATCTTCGGCACGCCGCTCGACGGGGCCACCGCCGGTTTTGCGCTGATCGGCGAAAACGGGGGCTGGCTGCCCAACGGGCTGATCGCATCCGTTCTGGTGGTGCAGGGCGTTGTGTTCGCGTATGCGTCGATCGAGCTGGTCGGAACGACGGCCGGGGAGACGAAGAACCCCGAGAAGGTCATGCCGAAGGCCATCAACACGGTCATCATTCGCATTGCGGTGTTCTACGTGGGGTCCATTCTGCTGCTCTCGCTGTTGTTGCCGTACACGGCATATAAAGCCGGCGAAAGCCCGTTCGTCACGTTCTTCGGCACGATCGGCATCGACGGCGTCGACGTGATCATGAACCTCGTCGTTCTCACCGCGGCCTTGTCGTCGCTGAACGCCGGCCTATATTCCACCGGGCGCATACTTCGGTCGATGTCGCTGGCCGGCTCAGCGCCGCGTTTCGCGGGCAAGATCAGCCGCAACGGAGTGCCGTTCGGCGGCATCCTGCTGACCGGGGTCGTGACCCTGCTCGGGGTGGGCCTGAACGCCATCGTGCCAGATGAAGCTTTCGAAATCGTGCTGAACATGGCGGCGATCGGCATCGTGAGCGCCTGGGGCATGATCGTGCTGTGCCAGCTGAGGCTGCAGGCCTGGGCCAAGCGCGGCATTCTGGTGCGCCCGGTGTTCCGCATGCCGTGGGCGCCGTACTCGGGCTATCTGACGCTCGTGTTCCTGGCCGGTGTGCTCGTGCTGATGGCGTTCGACTGGCCGGTCGGCACCCTCACGATCAGCTCGCTCGTGCTCATCGTTCCGGGGCTGATGATCGGCTGGTACGCCTGCCGCGGTCGCATTCTCGAAATCGCCGCAGCCCGCGACGGCTTCACCGGCCGCGTGCCGGTCGTGGCCAACCGTCCGCTCTCCGACCGTTCGCGCGACTAAGCGGATGCGGCCTGGCGCGCCTGGGCGCGCTGCGTCATGAGGTCAGTGACCACCACGAGCACGAGGGCAACGACCAGCAGCCCCACGTAGACCAACGGCACCCGCTCGAGCCCGACGCTGTCGATCAGCACCGCACCGAGCAGTGCACCACCGCCGATGCCGACGTTGAACGCGGTGGTGTAAAAGGCGCTTGCGGTATCGCGGATGCGCGGCGACGCGGCGTGCAGCATCCGGGTCTGCATCAGCGGAGGGAGCATGCCGAACGCCATGCCCCAGAGCACGAATGCAATGAGCGCCACCGGCAGGGTCGCCGTGAACACGGCGAGCAGGCTCACGCTGAGGGCGCTCACGGCGAGGCCGAGAATGAGGCCGAGGCTCGGGCGCGGGCCGAAGACCGTGCCGACGAGCAGTAGTCCCACCGCGCCGGCCACACCGTAGGCGAACAGCATCGGGGCCAGCAGTTCGGGGTCAATACTGAGCCCGTCGAGCAGGAACGGCGCGATGTAGGTGTAAAAGCTGTAGTGGCCGATCATGGTGATGCCGGTGATGATGCAGATCAGCACCACGGCCGGCACGGTCGCGTCGCGCGGCTGACGGGTTTTCGGTGCGTGAGCGGATGCCGCGACGCCGGTGGAATACCGCGCGACCGGTGGTAGAAACTTCCAGACCAGAACCGCGCCCACGAGCATCAGGCCGGCGAGCACGACGAAGGAGAGCCGCCAGCCGAGCAGGTGTCCGCCCGCGGTGCCGAGCGGCACCCCGAACACGAAGGCGAGCGTGCCGCCGGCGACCGTGATCGAGACGGCGCGACCGATCTGCGCTTTCGGCACGAGGTGCCCGGCGTAGGCACCCACCACCGACCAGAACAGTCCGTGCGCGACGCCGCCGAGCACGCGCGCGGCGACGACGAACTCGTAGGTCGGCGCGATGGCGGTGAGAATATTGCTCACCGCGAAGATGATGAGCACGACGATGATCAGCCCGTGCCGCGGAAAGCGGCGGGTCCAGATGGCGACCGGTGCGCTCGTGAGCACCACCGTGAACGCGAACCAGGAGACCAGCAGCCCGATCTGCGATTGGGCGACACCCAGGCTGCGACTCATCTCGGGGAGCAGCCCGGTCGGCAGCATTTCACTCGTGACCGAGAGAAAAACGGCGGCAGACAGGGTGATCAAACCGACCCAGGGAAACGGCGGTTCGGTTCGGTTGGACGGCGCGACCGGGATCGAGCCGGTGGGCAAAAAGATATTGGCGGTGTTGGTCATGGCTGCATTCGAACTGGGCCGAAGAGGACGACCGGTGGGATTATTCACACCGAGATCGAAGCCACTCGACTGCGCGCCGACGTGCGCGCCCGGGGCCGACTTGTGCAGTGCGACCAACAACTAGTCTACCCAAAGCCGGTGAGGCGGCAACTGGGCGGGCCGCGGCATCCGCTCTCACGCCGGGTATTCTGGCCCAATGACTTCTTCGACCCCGCACCACTGGGTAATCACGCTGGTCTGTGCTGACCAGCCCGGCATTGTGCACGCCGTCAGCGGCGCGATCGTGCAGGCGCAGGGCAATATCTCGGAGAGCCAGCAGTTCTCCAGCGATGACACCGGACGGTTCTTCATGCGGTTGCAGGTGCAGTCGCCGGCGACCAGGCCCGAGCTCGAGGCGGCGCTCGCGCCGGTAATCGAACGTTATGCGATGGCGTCGATCATCGATGTCGTCGGGCGTCCGCTGCGCACGCTCGTGCTCGCTTCCTCGGCCGGTCATTGCGTCAACGATCTGCTGTTTCGCCAGCGCGGCGGGCAGCTGCCGGTGGAGATTCCGCTCGTGCTCAGCAATCACGGCACGCTGCGCGACCTCGTGGGGTTCTACGGGGTGCCGTTCGAATCGCTGCCCATAACGGATGCCGCCAGCAAGGCCGACTTCGAAGCGCGCGTCATCGAGGCGGTCGACGACCTCGACATCGAACTCGTCGTGCTCGCCCGGTACATGCAGATTCTGTCGCCGGAACTGTGCGCGCGGCTCGGCGGGCGGGCGATCAACATTCACCACTCGTTCCTGCCGGGGTTCAAGGGGGCCAACCCCTACCGCCAGGCGCACGCGCGCGGCGTGAAGCTCATTGGTGCGACCGCGCACTTTGTGACCGGCAACCTCGACGAGGGTCCGATCATCGAGCAGAACGTGGTGCGGGTCGATCATTCACGCACTCCGGCGGAGCTCGTGTCGATCGGACAAGATGAGGAGAGCCGCACCCTCACTCAGGCGGTCAAGTGGTTCGCCGAGAACCGCGTGCTGCTCGACGGGGCCCGCACGATCATCTTCAAGTAGCGGACGGGGCCCAGGTTATAAACTGGGCCCAGGGTCCGGGCTTGGGCCCCGTCCGCAGCGCGGGCCCGGAATGCACGCCCGGAACGCGAGGCCACAGGGCATCGCTAGGATTGACTGGTGACAGATACGCGCGACCTGCCGAAAATCGGCCCCAACGACATGCTCCGGTTCGTGCTCGAACTCTTCGCCTTCGTCAGCCTCGGAATCTGGGGGTTCGTCGCCTGGCCCCTCCCCTGGCCCGGCATTCTGTTCGGCCTCGCCACTCCCGCCTTCGCCATCCTGGTCTGGGCGCTGTTCCGGTCGCCCCGGGCCGTGTTCCGCCTCGATCCGTTCGGTAAGGCAGTCATCGAGATCGCCATCTTCGGCTCGGCCGCGCTCGCTTGGTGGGACCTCGGCTTTCCCATCATCACGGTGATTTTCGCCGTGGTCGCGACGGCCAGCGGCGTCATCTCCGGTCGCAAAGAGCTTCGCTAACCACTCCCACTAGAGCAATGCTGAACGGGTCAATCGGGCACGTGCGGTGCACCCTCGCCGGCTAGGCCAACCAGGCGACCGCAGCAGCGACATCGGATTCGGCGATACCGTGGCCACCGGCGCGCAGCTCCTGCTGCACCCGCGCGCCCTGCGCTTCCAGAACCTCCACGAGGCTCTGCACACTGGCAAGCGGTGCCATCGGGTCGCTGTGACCATTCAGCAGCAGCGCAGCGGATGCCGCCAGCTCGCTCGCCGCGACCCGCGCGCCGATCGCACGCTCCACCTCGCTCGCATCCGCTGAAACGTCGAGCGGGTGCATCCCCGAGAAAGCGATCACCCGCGCCACCACCTCGGGATGCAGCAGGGCCAGGGCGAGGGCGATGTTGGCGCCGTTGGAGAACCCGACGGCAACGAGCGAACGGTCGCCCAACTCGTAGTAGTCCCGGGCCCAGACCAGGAATCCGGCTAGGTCGTCGGCTCGCCGGGCGACATCTTCGGTATCGAAGACACCTTCCGACAGCCGACGGAACCAGCGGTTCATGCCGTTCTCTGCCGCGCGTCCGCGTGGGGCGAGCACTGTGGCCGTCGGGTTGAGCGCGGCGGCGAGCCCACTGATCTGCTGCTCGTCGCCGCCGGTTCCGTGCAGCATGAGCAGTACCGGAGCGTCGGGCGAACCCGCCCGAAACAGGTGCGGCCAGTCCGGTGTCACGTCACTCATTCGTGAGCCGCGGCGGCTGCCAGCGCCGCGGCATCCGCCAGCCCCGGGTTGTTCTCGGCGGGCACCGTGACGGGCGCGACCGAGTTCTCGATGGCCTCACGGCTCGGCTCGAGCCACGGCGGAAGCTTGAGCGACCGACCGAGTTCGAGCAGCGGCTCATCGATGTCGAAGCCGGGGGTGTCCGTGGCAATTTCGAATAATACGCCGCCGGGTTCGCGAAAGTAGATCGAGGTGAAGTAGTCCCGGTCGAGAATGGCGGTCACACCGTAACCACTGTCCACGAGCTGTTCGCGCCATTCGGCCTGGGTGGCCCGGTCGGGCACCCGGAACGCCACGTGGTGCACGGTTCCGCCAGCGGTCAGTCCCGGCTCGCAGGCCGGGTCAGCGAGCACGTCGACGAGGTTGCCGGCCGCACCATCACCGGCCCCGACGCGGATGCGGCCATCCGATTCGGAGATGACATGCATGCCGAGGTCAGCCGTGAGCACCTGCACGGTCTTCGCCGGGTCGGCCACCGTGAGCACCGAGGAGTGCTGGCCGCGCACCGCAAATTCGGCGGGAACGGATGCGGAATCCCACGGATTGCGCGGATCCACGGTCGACGATGCCACAAGGTCGAGCTGCAGGCCGTCGGGGTCGCGCAACGACAGGCGCTCCTCGTGCGAGGAGCGCCCGGTCACCGCAGATTCCACGCCGAGCGCGGCGAAGTGTGCTTTCCACCAGCCGAGGCTGCCGGCCGGAACCGAGAACGCGGTGGTCGTCGACTGCCCGGCACCGGTGCGTCCGCTGCGAATGCCGGCCCACGGAAAGAAGGTGAGTAGTGACCCGGGCCGGCCGGAGTCATCGCCGTAGTAGAGGTGATACGTGCCCGGGTCGTCGAAGTTGACGGTTCGTTTGACGAGGCGCAGGCCCAGTCCGGTCACGTAGAAGTCGATGTTGCGCTGCGGGTCGCCCGCAATCGCGGTGACGTGGTGCAGTCCGCTGGTCTGGACGGTCATGGCTAGTCTCCTTGGCAGATCAATCGTTCGGTGTTTATGCAAACGCATGTATCTGCTGTGGTATTCCCACTCGTCCCATGCCCGCCGGAATTCGTGCGCGCGTTTTCGGGGACTAGTTCAGGAAATCGGTTTCGCTGGCCAGGGAACGCCTCGGACTCCTGTGGAAGCTCGGTGGGCCGCGCCGGACTTTCCTGAATCAGCCACGCGCATCCGCTGTTACGAGACGGCGAGGCGCTCCGACGGCATCCGCAGCGCGTACGCCGCCGCAATGACCAGGAAAACCCCGCCCACCGCGAACCCGGCCGAGAACGAGAAGGTATCAACCAGCAAGCCGGCGACGAGCGGACCGACGATCGCACCGGCATCCGCGCACATGGAGAACACCGACACCGGGCGTCCCCCGCGAGCGCCGGCAGCATCGCCCACCGCTGCGGCCGGCGCGGTGCCCATGAACGCCGCGGCGACCCCGTAGACGCAGAGCAGGGCGCCGAGCACCCAGATGTTCGGCGCGAACGAGATGGCCACGATCGCCAGCCCGGCCACGGTGAATGCCCCGATGATGGCCGGTTTACGCCCGACCGTATCGACGAACCGGGCGGCCGGCGCCAGCGCGAGTGCCTGGGCCACCGCCGCGGCCGCGAGAGCGATGCCGGTCCACGAGCTGGTCCCGCCGAGCACCACCACCACGAACAGCGGAATGAGCGTCGTGCGCACACCGAGGGACGTCCAGCCCTGGGCGAAGTTGGCGATGCAGGCCGCGCGAAAGCGCTCGTCGCGCAGCACGGTGCGAAACGGCGTGCGCACAGCGGATGCGCCGGCCGCGGCGAGCGCGCTGCCCCGCCCGCCGGAACGCAGCAGGAACAGCCCAACCAGGCCCGCCACGGTGAGGGTGCCGGCGTAGAAGAAGAACGGTGCGGTCAGGGAGATGGTCGCGAGCAGGCTGCCGATCGCCGGGCCGGCCATGCCACCGATCAGGAATCCGCCCTGATAGAACCCGATCGCACGGGCCCGCCGGCCCGGCTCGGCCGTGCGCAGCAGCAGTGTCATGGCCGACACCGAGAACATGGCCGAGCCGATGCCGCCCGCACCGCGCAGCAGCAAGAGTTGCACGTAGCTGTCGGCCGCGCCGACCAGTCCACTGGAGAGCGCGACAATTCCGATGCCGATGGCGAGCACACTGCGCTCCCCCGCCCAGTCGATCAGGCGGCCACAGGCCGGGCTGAACACGAAACGCATAAGCGCGAACGCCGAGACGACCGCACCGACCTCGAGGTTGCCGACCCCGAAGCTCTGCACGTAGACCGGAAGCACCGGAACCACAACCCCGAACCCGACCATCACGAAGAATGCGATGACGCCGAGCACGATCACGTCCCGGTTCAGCCGCGGCTTCGGGCTCGCGCCGGTTGCGCCCGATCCGGTTGCGCCCGATACGGCTACAGCGGATGCCCGGGGTCGCCCCCGCATCCATCCCGCCGCTCGCATCCCTACAGCTTAAGCTGACACGCGCCCGCCCGGGCCCGGAAAGTACGAACACGCACAACTCGTGACACGCGTGAAGGCGACGGACGGCGCATCCGTCGCCTTCATCGTCGCTCGGGCCCACCTTATGACCACGGGCCCAGTTTCTAAACTGGGCCCAGGGACGGGGCCTGGGCCCCGTCCAGAAAGAGACCGGAACCCGTCCAGAAAGAGACCGAACCCGTCCAGAAAGAGACCGAACCCGTTCAGAAAGAGACCGGAACCCGTTGGGAACGAGACGAAGCTCGGGCCCCGTGCAGATTGCACGGGGCCCGAGCACCGGCGGCGGGCTACCGCACGACCAGCAGGGAGCGGGCCGGGCTGTTCGCCGCAGCGACCGCGTCGTTGCCGGCGTAGTGCCCGACCACCTTGTACAGGCCGCGACCGAGCTTAGGCAGCGTGACGCTGCCGTGCCCGTTCGCGTCGAGCGCCACGGTGAACCGGCGCTTGTCGACCGTCACCGTGGCGGTGTCACCGACCTCCCCCTTGCTGGTGACCGTGACCGACACGATGACCCGGCTGGAGAAGAAGACGGCCCGGTGGTTGAGCGTCACCGCGACCTTGGCGGCATACTTCACCAGAACACCGGCCGAGGTGGCCGCTGCGCTCGGCCCGTCCGGCACCAACCCGGTCACGACCACGGTCAGTGTCGTTCCGGCGAGCGCCTTGGTCGGCGTGAAGGTGGCTGACGTCGCACCCGTGATGTCGACGCCGTTGCTCTGCCACTGGTAGCCGAAGGTAAGACCTTCGACGTTCCACTGGCCGGGGTCAGCCGTCAGAACCGACCCGATCTCCGGCGTACCGGAAATGCTCGGCGCCACGGTATTCACCGGGGCCTGGGTGTTGTCACCCTCGCTCGCCGCAATGGCGAGAATCGTCGAGGCTGTGCTGTCGCCGTAGTCGACCACACCGAGGTACGGCGTGTTCGGCACGAGACCGGCCCAACTGAGCGTGTACGTGATCGGCACGCCCTGCGGCCCCTGGATCGTCGCCGGTGTCGCGGTGAACCCACTGGTGGGAACCCCCGACGCGACCGAGAAGGTGTTCACGTCGAACGCCGTCGAACCGGAGAAGACGTCCACAACGACCTGGTAGAAGCCGGCCTCCGGAGTGGGGATGTCAACGTGCTCATCGGCGGACCCCGTAGCCGACTGCCAGCCGGCAACCGGGTTGCCTCCCGGGCCGTCGAGCAGCAGCACGAACAGGTCGAGGTCGGTCGAATCGTCGACGGCGTTCAGGTCGAACCGGGCGAGCCGGCCTGTCTGAATCTCCACCTCGTAGGTGAACTGGTCGCCGGTCGCGCCCTCACCGCTGTGCGGAGCGGACGGGTCCGCGGCGTTGTTCTGGTGCACCCCGTTGGCCAGGCCGCTGAGGTTCAGCGCTACCGGTTCTGACCCGCCCGGGGCCACGGTGATGTCGATCGAACCGTCGAGGCCGGTGCCAGCCACCTCGGTGGGGGCGACGACGGTGACCGGACGAACAGCGATCGGGCTGTGCACCACGTCGAAGAAGTCGCCCGGGTCGCCCGAACCACTGTTTCCGAAGCCCCAGTCCAGCGAGCCGGTGGCGTACTGGTCGAGCGGAGCATCCGTTCGAGTGAAGGTCACCGTGTAGCTCTGCTTCTCACCCACGGCGCTGAAGGTCATCTCGGCCGGAGACACAACGGCGGTGATGCCGGGGATCTCGATCGGGACTGCCGTGTAGGTGCCCACCCGTACGGCGGTCACCGTGCGGGTGATGGTTTCGGGCGCGGTCAGCGCTCCGATCTGAATCGACGGCAGGTTCAGGTTGCTGGCGTCGATCGGCTCCACGCCGGCGTCGAAACCGATCCCCTGCAGGTAGGCCAGCCAGTCGGCTGGACCGCTCTGGTAGACCAGACCCGGAAAGTCGAACGAGGACGGGTTGACCTGCCCGGCACCCTGCGCGAACGGGTCGGTCACCGGGGCACCGGTAGCGTCGACCGTGTTCTTCGCGGTCGTCATCATGACCGACTTGATCTCGGCCGGGGTCGCGAGCGGCCGAAAGCCCAGGATCAGTGCGGCGAGGCCGGCGATGTGCGGGCTGGCCATCGAGGTACCCGACTCGAACTGGAACGTCGGGTCGGCACCCTCCGCGTTGGGGCCGTCGGCCAGAATGCTGACACCGGGCGCCGCGATATCGGGCTTGAGCAGGTCGCCGCCGTCGGCGGTCACCGGCCCGCGGGAGGAGAATCCGGCCATCTGGGGCACCGGCGTCTGCGTGGCGGTCGTGTTGTCGGGTGTGAACGTGACGGTCGCGCCTGCCGTTGCGGCGTAGGCGAAGACCGGGTCAAAGGCGGGGGCGTCCAAGTGGATGCTCGGCACCGAGTGTTCGTCGGTATCGACGTCGGCCGGTGTGCGGTTGACCAGCAGCATGCCGCTGCCGCCTGCCCGCAGCACCTCGGCCGACTTGGCCACCCGGTCGTAGACGCCGCGCTGGCAGAACACGATCCCGCCGGACACCTTGGCCGGGTCGAGTGCGCCCGGCGCGCAGAGCAACGCGTCGGCTGGGTCGAAGCCGTCCACCGCTACGAGGTCGGCCCGCAGCAGGTTGCCGGAGAGCGGGGTGGCTCCCGGCGTGCGGTCGACGGTGATCGAGGCACCGGCATACGCCGTACCGTCACCGAGCGTGGCCGTCGCCTCATACGACGGAATCGTCGTCGCGGCGACCGTGGTGATCCACGGTGACGCGTTCTCCACGGTGGATGCCGTTGGACCGTCGTTACCAGCGGATGCAGCCACGAAAATGCCCGCCGCAGCAGCGCCGAGGAAGGCTGCGTCGGTGGGCGAGAACGTGGTCTGCGCGGGGCCGCCGCCGATCGAGTAGTTGATCACGTCGACGCCGTCGGAGATGGCCTGGTCGATGGCCTTCAGAATGTCGGTGTCCGTGCAGCCGTCGTCGGTCGTGACGGTGTTGTCGGGGCCGGACCAGCACACCTTGTAGGCGGCGATCTTGGCAGCCGGGGCTACCCCCGAGATGTTGCCGAAGTCGACTCCGTTGATGGTCGTCGGTATGTCGGCGTTGCCGCCAGCGGTGCTCGAGGTGTGCGAACCGTGACCGTCGCCGTCCCGCGGGGAGACGTATTCACCCGTTGACGCGTCGCCGATCTGGTCGGCTCCGAAGCCGTCGAGAAAGTACCGGGCCCCGATCACCTTGGTGCTGCAGGCACTCGCAGCGAACTGCTCGCCGGTCTGGCAGGTGCCGGTGAAGGTGGTTCCGTCAGCCTTGTTCATGGTGATCGTGTCACCGTCGAGCCACGGCTCCTCGCCGGGTGTCGTGCCGAGCGGCGAGCCGGCGAAGGACGGGTTCTCTGGGGCGATGCCGGTGTCGAGCACTCCGATCACCACGCCCTTACCGGCCTCGCTGGTTCCGCCGAGCTTGGACCACAGTCCGTTCGGTCCGCTCAACCGCAGAAAATCGGTCGACGACTCGGCGGTCACGTGTCGGAGGGCGTCGGGTACAACCGACACCACGTTCTTCTTCACGGCCAGGGCCGCCGCCTGCTTGCCGGTGAGCTGCGCTGCGAATCCGTTCACGGCGAGCGTGTAGGAATACGCCACCTTGGCATCAACGGATGCTGCCACCTCGCTTTGGATGCGCGTCAAGTAGTCCTTGTAGGTCTCGGCCGAGCGGCTTTGGGCGTTGAGCTTGGCCCCGGCATCCGGCATGGTGGCCGAGAAACCGTCGACTCCGCCCTGATACAGCGCAACGGCCTCGTCACTGAGGGTCACGATGTAGCGTCCGGCGGTGAAATCCATCCGCTGCCCGCCGGGAGAGGCGATGCTGCCGGAGAGACCGGTCGCTGCGGGGGCGGCGCCGGCGGGCAGGGTGCCGCCGACCAGTACGGAAGCGCCCACCAGGGCGATGGCGACGGTGGCCGCGATTGTGGCGCGGCGGCGCGAGCGGGATGTTGGCGCTGGGTTCAGCGCTGAATCCGGCGCAGACATCGTGCGCCTGAAGAAAGAACTCACGTGGGTGTCCAATCCGATAAGGGTGCGAGGTGGTCTCGTTCCACAACAGGAACGTGTCGCTGTCCCGATGCGCGGGACAGTTCGCTGGTGACCGTAGCGCGCTCGGCGACCCCCGGATAGGGGCATTCCGCAGGTACCGCAGGCTGGGGGTGCGCAAGCGGGCACACGCAACGCGCGCCGCGTGCATCCGCTTGAAAAACGGATGCACGCGGCGCGCGCCTGGCGCTCGCCTGCTACCGCACGGTCAGCGTGCGCGGCTTGCTGTTCGCCGCGGCGACGAGGTCGGTACCGGCGTACTGCGCCACAACCGTATAGCTGCCGCGGTCCAGGTCGGGCAGGGTCAGCGATCCCTTGCCCCTCTGATCGAGGGCCACGTCGTAGCTCTGATCGTCGACCAGAATCTGCACTGTGCCGAGCGACGCCGAGCGCGGTGCGTCGGTCTTCACCGACACATTGATCGTGGCGCCCTT
Organism: Cryobacterium sp. TMT1-2-2; assembly: GCF_004403505.1. Taxonomy (NCBI): domain Bacteria; kingdom Bacillati; phylum Actinomycetota; class Actinomycetes; order Micrococcales; family Microbacteriaceae; genus Cryobacterium; species Cryobacterium sp. TMT1-2-2. Next base: position 298,629 of record NZ_SOGS01000016.1, read on the forward strand.
GGAGTGCGGCTTAGCCTTCGAATCGACCTTCACATCAACGGTGGTGGAGTACTTCACTACGACCCCGGCCGAGGTAGCCGCGCCGGCCGGAAGCCCGTCGGCCCGGGCGGTGACAACCACCGTGAGCGTCTTGCCACCAAGCGACTTGGTCGGCGTGTAGTCGACCTTGGTGGCCTTCTTGATGTCGCGACCATCGGCCTGCCACTGATAGCTGTAGGCCAGCCCGGCGAGGTTCCACTCTCCCGCCAGAGCGGTCAGTTTCGCGCCGACGACGGCGGTGCCCTCGATCGACGGCAACGCCGTGTTCACGGGCGCTTCCGGCTCGGGAGCTGCGCCACTGGCGACCGAGACGACCGTTGAGACCGAACTGTCACCGTAACCGACGAGACCGAGGTAACCGGTCTCGGGCAGAAGGCCCGACCAGGACAGCGAGTACGTCGCCGCCACGCCCTGCTGGCCCGCGACGACCGGTGGTGCGGCCGCGAACGACCCCGCGCCGGGGCCGGCGAGCACCGAGTAGGTGTTCACGTTGAACGCGGTCGTTCCGCTGTAGATGGAGTTGATCACCTGGTAGAAACCGGCTTCGGGGTCGACCAGGTCGATGAGTTCATCGGCCGATCCGGTCGCAGACTGCCAGCCGGCCACCGGAGAACCGCCGTCACCGTTCAGGCGGTAGACGATCAGGTCGAGATCGGCGGTCTGGTCGACCGCGTCGAGGTCGAACCGGGCGAGCTGGGTACCCTCCGGTACCTCCACCTGGTAGCTGAACTCGTCACCGGCGGTGCCGGATCCGGTGTTCGGACTGGCCGGGTCGGCCGGGTCGCTCTGGTGCAGTCCGGCCGCGAGGCCGATCAGGTTCAGCGCGATGTCCCCGGTGGCTCCGGGGGTGATCGACACGTCGACCGAACCGTCAATCCCGGTGCCGTTGGCGGTGGCCGGCGCGACGAGGGTAACGGGCTGAATGGCGATGGGACTGTGCACGAGCGTCCCTGAGCCGCTCACCCAGTTGAGCGAGCCGGTCGAGAACTGATCGAGCGGGGCATCCGTTCGGGTGAACGTCACGGTGTAGCTGGCCGATTCGCCTTCAGCGCCAAAGCTCAGCGTGGCCGGCGAGACGACCGCGTCGATGCCCGGTACCGTCACCGGCTGGGCGGTGAAGGTGCCGGTCTCGGTGCTCGTGACGGTGCGGGTGATGGTCTCCGGCGCGGTCAGTGACCCGATCGCGATGGAGGCCAGGTTGAGGTTGCTCGGGTCCACCGGGTCGGCGCCGACGTCATAACCGATGCCCTGAATGTAGGAGTACCAATCCTCGGTGTCATTCAGGTAGAGCAGGCCCGGTTCGAACATTCTCGTCGGGTCGACGTGACCTGCACCCTGGGTGAACGGGTCGGTGACGGTGTCGCCGCCCGCATCGACGGTGTCATACGCGCTCGTCATCATGGCCGACTTGATCTCGCTGGGGGTGGCGAGCGGTCGTTCACCGAGATACAGCGCTGCGAGTCCGGCGATCTGCGGGCTCGACATCGACGTACCGGAGAGGAACTGCCAGGTCGGCTCGCCACCCTCTGCGTTCGGACCGTCGGCGAGAATGGCCACGCCGGGCGCGGTCACGTCGGGCTTCAGAATGTCGCTGCCGTCGGCGAGTACCGGCCCATGCGAGGAGAACCCGGCCACCTGCGGTGTCGGCGGCGTGTAGCTGGTCGTATTCCCGTCGGTGAATATAACGGATGCCGCGGCGCTGCCCGCGTAGGCATACGTCGCCTCCCAGTATGTGGAGTCGAGGTGGATGGTGGGCACGCTGTGCTCGTCGGTGTCGACCGAGCCGGGAACGCTGTTCACGAGCAGCGTGCCGATGCCGCCGGCCCGCAAAACCTCGGCGGACTTCGCGACGCGGTCGTAAACGCCGCGTTCACAGAGCACGATGGTTCCGGAAACGAGCGCCGGGTCGAGGGAATCGGGGCCGCAGAGCAGGGCGTCGGCCGGGTCGTGGCCTTCCGCCGCTACGAGGTCACCACGCACGAGAGTGCCGGCCAGCGGGGTGGCGCCCGGGGTGCGGTCGACCGAGATCGAGCCTCCAGCGTAGGCGGTGCCGTCACCGAAGGTGGCGGTGGCCTCGTAGCCGGGGATAGTGCTCGCGGCGACCGTGGTGATCCACGGGGAGGCGTTGTCGAGCGTCGACGCACCGGGGCCGGAGTTGCCGGCCGAGGCGGCCACGAAGATGCCCGCTGCGGCCGCGCCGAGGAAGGCCTGGTCAGTCGGTGAGACCGTGGTGTCGGCCGCTCCGCCGCCGATCGAGTAGTTCAGCACGTCGACGTTGTCGGCGACGGCCTGGTTGATACCGGCCAGCAGGTCGGAGGTGGCGCAGCCGTCGTCTCCGCCGGGAGCGGCCGTCCAGCAGACCTTGTAGGCGGCGATCTTGGCGGCCGGGGCAACGCCCGAGATGAGGCCGTAGTCCAGGCCGCTGATGGTCGCGGTCACGTCGTGGTTGCCGCCGGCGGTGCTCGCGGTGTGCGACCCGTGGCCGTCGCCGTCGCGCGGCGACAGGTATTCGCCCTCGTCGACCCCGCCGATGCGATCGGCGCCGTAGCCGGTCACGAAGTAGCGCGCACCGACCACCTTGGTGCTGCAGTCCGAGGCGTCGAACTGCACGCCGGTGACGCACTCGCCGGTGAAGACGGTGCCGTCGCTCTTGGTCATGGTGATTGTGTCACCGTCGAGCCAGGGCTCGTCACCGGCCGTGCCGCCGAGTGCGTCGCCGGCGAACGAGGGGTTTTCCGGTGCGAAACCGGTGTCGAGCACGCCGATGACGACGCCCTCGCCCGCGGTGTCGGCGCCGCCGGTGGACGCCCAGACGCCGTCATCGCCGGAGAGTCCGAGAAACTCGGTCGACGAGGTAGCGGTCAGGTGTTTGAGCTCGTCGGGCGAGATGGCCACAACGTCTTTCTCGGCCGAGAGCCTGGCCGCCTGCGCGGCGGTCAGTTCGGCGGCGAACCCGTTCAAGGCCAGGGTGTAGGAGTAGTCGATCGTGGCATCAACGGATGCCGCCACCTCCTTTTGCTTACCAGCCAGGTAGTCGGAATAGCTCGCCGAGGCGCGACTGTGCGGATCGAGGCGGGCGCCGGCATCCGGTGTGGTCGGTGCAAAACCGTCGACACCGCCGGTGTAGGTGGCGACAGCGTTGTCGGCCAGGGTCACGATGTAGCGACCGTCGGTGAAGTCGGTGACCGGGCTGCCCGCGCCGATGATGCCGCCAAGGCCGGGAGCCATCGGGGCGGCCGCCACGCCACTCACGCCCACGAGGGCGCCGGCTGCAACCAGGGTCGTGGTCACGCAGAGTGCCATCACCCGCCGCATCTGGTGAGGAGCGAAATACGGGCTTTCGGGCGGGAGTGTGGTTCGCCTGAACTGTGATCTCACGTGCGTGTCCAATCGGATCGGAGTGCGCTAGCCGCTCTGCCCCAGTTCGGGGCACAACGTGCTCGTGAACGTATCGCACGGGCGACACCCCCGTACAGGGTGCAGAATGCTCGGTAACACGATCGTTACCTTGACCAATGCTCAATTCAGGCTCGGGGTAGCCCCTGAATCAGACGGGTCTGTCTACTGCCGGGAGTACCGGTCTGTCTGCCCTTTCGCTGGTTTCCAGTGGGGCCGATGCACCGCCAACGGATGCCCGCCGAGCCCGCACGGCATCGCGCCGACCGCCGATGGCGCGCAGCGCGTTCAGAATGGTGATGAGGTCGACGACCTCCTGGCTGATCGCTCCGGCCGTCGCCGGTATGAGGCCGAACGCCGCGATCACCATGAGCACCACGCTCAGGGCAATCCCCAGCCAGATGCTCTGCAAGGCAACACGAACGGTGTCCTGGCCAATGCGCACGGCCCGCACGGTACGCGAGATATCGTCGAGCAGAATGACCACGTCGGCCGATTCGCTCGCCGCCGTCGAGCCCTTGGCCCCCATCGCGATACCAACGTCGGCGACTGCGAGTACGGGAGCGTCGTTGACGCCGTCGCCCACCATGATCACCGGGCGTCGGGTCAGCGCCCGCACAGCGTCGACTTTGTCACTCGGCAGGCAGTCCGCTCGCACGTGCACAATGCCCACCTGGCCGGCCACATGCAAAGCGGTAGCGCGCGCATCGCCGGTGAGCATGAGATTCTCCCGCACGCCGAGACGGGCGAGGTCAGCGACGCTCTGGCGGGCGTTGTCCCGCACCCGGTCGCTGGCCACGATGCTGCCGGCGAACCGTCCGTCCACGGCGACGTACATGGCCAGCTCGCCGCCGGCAAGGTGCGTAGCCGTCGCATCCGCTGCCCCGTCATTGATGAACGAGAGCTTGCCGACCCGCACGGTTCCGGGCCCGAATCGGGCCTCGACGCCGAAGGTTGCGGCCTCACTCGCCGAGTCCGCCGTGTGCAGCGCGAGACCGCGCTCGTGCGCGGCGCCAAGAACGGATGCCGCCAGCACGTGACTCGAATACTGCTCGGCCGACGCCGCGAGAGTCAGCAGCTCGTCAGCGCTGAAGCCCGCTTCGGGGCGCACCTCGCTGATCGCGGGCGTGCCGTAGGTGAGCGTTCCGGTCTTGTCGAAGACGATAGTTTTGGCGCGGGAGAGGGCTTCGAGCACGCCGGCGCCCTTGACGATGATCCCGTTCCGAGCGGCGCGACTCATGCCGCCCATGAACGCGACCGGCGCGGCGAGCAGCAGCGGGCACGGCGTCGCCACTACGAGCACCTCGGCGAACCGCACCGGATCGTTGGACAGCGCCCAGGCGAGACCGGCCAGGGTGAGAGCGCCCACCGTGAACGGAACGGCGTAGCGGTCGGCGAGGCGCACCACCGGGGCTTTACTGCTTGACGCCTCCTCGACCAAGGCGATGATGTGCTGGTACTGACTGTTCGCGGCGGTCGCCGTGGCCATCAGGGTGGCTGCGATTTGCCCGTTGATGGATCCACTCAGTACCGGGTCTCCGACGCTGCGTTCAACCGGGAGGCTCTCGCCGGTAAGCGAGGACTCGTCGAACGCGGCAGTGTCGCTCTGCAGTTGCCCGTCGACCGGCACGATTTCCGACGGGCGCACGAGCAGCAGGTCGCCGACGCGCACCTCGGTGGCCGGCACATCCGTAGCCTCACCCGAGTCAGGGTCGAGGCGATGAGCGATCTGAGGCGCACGTTTCAGGAGCGCGTCGAGTTCTCGCGCAGCGCGGCCAGCGGCATAATCTTCGAGGGCCGCGCCGCCCGACAGCATGAGCACGATGAGGAGGGTCGCCACGTATTCGCCCACGAGGGTGGTAGCGACGATCGCGATGATGGCGAGCAGGTCGACGCCGAAGCTGCCCCGGACCAGTTGACGTACCATCCCGACGGACGAAACGAGGGCGGCAACGATGCCGAACCCGCTGAACAGCCAGCGCACGGCATCCGCTTGACCGAAGATTCCGAGCGCGAGCCCGAGCAGGCCGACGAGCACCGTGGCGGCGACGAGCGGATATCGGCGTGCGAACACGAGGAGGCGGGACATGACTGCATTCTCCCGCGCGGTGCAGCCGAGCGCCACCGAGGAAAGCCTCGCCTGCAGTCACGCAGAACGCACGAAGGCCCCGACCGATTACGGTCGAGGCCTTCCGAGACGCTGGTGCTGACTACGCCAGGCGGGTCTGCAGGTTCTCGGCGAGCGAGGCGAGGAATTCCTCGGTGGTCTGGTACTTCTGCTCCGGGCCGACCAGGAGCGCGAGGTCCTTGGTCATCTTGCCGCTTTCGACGGTCTTGATGACGACGTCTTCGAGGGTCAACGCGAACTCGGCCAGAGCCTTGTTGTTATCGAGCTTGGCGCGGTGCGACAGACCGCGGGTCCAGGCGTAGATCGACGCGATCGGGTTGGTCGAGGTGGGCTTGCCGAGCTGGTGCTGACGGTAGTGACGGGTCACGGTACCGTGGGCGGCTTCAGCTTCGACGATCTTGCCGTCGGGAGTGGAGAGCACGCTGGTCATGAGGCCGAGCGATCCGAAGCCCTGCGCTACGGTGTCGGACTGAACGTCGCCGTCGTAGTTCTTGCAGGCCCAGAGGTAGCCGCCCTCCCACTTCATGGCCGAGGCGACCATGTCGTCGATGAGGCGGTGCTCGTAGGTGAGGCCGGCCGCTTCGTAGCCGGCCTTGAACTCGGCGTCGAAGATGTCCTGGAAGATGTCCTTGAAGCGACCGTCGTAGGCCTTGAGGATGGTGTTCTTGGTCGAGAGAAAGACCGGCACGTTGCGCTCGAGGCCGTAAGCCAGGGTGGCGCGGGCGAAGTCGGTGATCGACGAGTCGAGGTTGTACATGCCCATGGCGACGCCGTCGCCCGGGGCCTCGAACACCTCGAACGTGGACGGCTCGCTGCCGTCCTGCGGGGTGAAGGTCATGCTGAGCGTGCCCTTGCCCTTGAACCGAAAGTTGGTGGCCTTGTACTGGTCGCCGTAGGCGTGACGGCTGATGATGATCGGCTTGTTCCAGCCCGGCACGAGGCGCGGGATGTTGGAGATGACGATCGGCTCGCGGAAGATGGTGCCGCCGAGGATGTTGCGAATGGTGCCGTTGGGCGAGAGCCACATCTTCTTGAGGCCGAACTCTTCCACCCGGGCTTCGTCGGGGGTGATGGTCGCGCACTTCACGCCGACGCCGTGCTTCTGAATGGCGTGGGCGGCGTCGATCGTGATCTGGTCGTTGGTTTCATCGCGCTTCTGGATGGAGAGGTCGTAGTACTCGAGGTCGATATCGAGGTACGGGTGAATGAGCGTTTCTTTGATGGCATGCCAGATGATGCGGGTCATCTCATCGCCATCGAGCTCGACTACTGTTCCCTCAACCTTGATCTTCGACAAAAATATCTCCTCTATATTCAGTGTGGCCGTCACGACCACCGTCAAGCTTACTAGAGGACGGTAACTATCTTGACATCGAGATAAATTTGCGAGGTGAATTGCGGGGGCCAAACGCCCTCTCGACTACCGGCCACCCCGGGCGCACGTTAGCCTGAACACATGGGTGAGCTGAAGCTGGAAGAATTATCTGCACGAAACATCGTCGCGGCCAACAATCTGAGCCTCAAGCCTGGCCAGGAACAATTCATTGCACCGGTCTCGTATTCGGTCGCCGCCTCGGTGATCAACCCGGCCACCTCGTGGCAGCGCGTGGTACTTCTCGACGGCGTCGTCGCTGGTTTCATCCACGGCAACTTCGACCCGAACTCCGAGCACGAAGAATTTCGCGCCTGCATCTGGCGCATCAACGTCAACGCGGAGACGCAGGGTCAGGGTGTCGGCAAGTTCGCCGCTGAAGCCCTCGCCGCTGAAGCCCGTGATCGCGGCTTCGACCACGTCAACGTCATCTGGGAGCCCGGTGCCGACGGCCCGGAGGCCTTTTTTCACCGCCTGGGCTTCGTCGATGTCGGCGAGACCCAGTACGGCGAAGTCATCGGCTCGCTGAAGCTCTGAGCCGCGTCGAGCCTCAGATGAGCACGCCTGAGCCCGACGACTTCGTGTCCCGGGTGCTCGGCGTGGTCGATTCCATCCCGCCCGGCCGGGTGATGACCTACGGCGGCGTGGCCGCGCAGCTCGGTTCCCGCGCGGCCCGCGCGGTCGGGCAAGTCATGGCTCGTTACGGCTCTGATGCGGCCTGGTGGCGGGTGATTCGCGCCGGCGGGCATCCGCCGATCGGGCATGAGACCCAGGCGCTACCGCACTACCGCGCCGAAAACACGCCGGTTCTCATCACGAAAACGGATGCCGCGTATCGCGTCGACTACGCCGCCGCCCGCTGGTCACCGCCCGCCTAACCTGCTCGCGTAATCTGCTCGCGGCCGGGACTACTCCGGCGGCCGCGCCGTACTGGCGCGCACGATGAGCTCGAACGGCATGTTGATATTGAGCCCGGTACGCGGCTCCAGGTGCGGTCGGAGTTCTTCCATGAGCACCTCAACGGCTTTCTCGCCCTGCTGCCTGGGAAACTGCGCGACCGTGCTCAGCCCGAAGAAGGCCGCCTGTTCGTGGTCGTCAACCCCGATCACCGACACGTCGCGGGGCACACCGAGTCCGAGGTCACGGGCGGCGAGCACACTGCCGATGGCCATTTCGTCGGAGGCGGCGAAAATGGCGGTCGGGCGTTCGTGCGGCCGCCCAAGCAGTTGCTTGGCAGCCTGGTATCCGCCCGCCGTGGTGAAGTCGGCCGGGCGATAGTCCTCCCGGCGTGCTGTGATCCCGGCCGCCGCGAGCGCCGCTTCGTAGCCGAAGCGCCGGTTCGTCGGCAGGTTGAAGTCCAGGTCGAAGGCCTTGTCCCCGCCAATATGGGCGATTCGGGTGTGGCCGAGAGCGATCAGGTGTTCGGTCGCCAGGCGTGCCACGGCGAGGTCGTCCACGGTGAGGGTTGGCACGCCGGCCAGCGGGCCGCCGACCCCGACGAGCGGTTTGTCGAGGGCGTGCAGACGGGCCACCTCGTGCTCGGTCAATTCCAGCGACACCGCGATGACGGCATCCACTCGCTGGCGCAGCAGGAAGTGTTCGAAGACGCTGCGGCGGGCCTCGAGCCCGCCCGTGAGGTTATAGAGGGTGAGGTCGTAGCCGTGGCGTTGCAGGGCTTGCTGAGCACCCTCGACGACGCTCGCGAAAAACCACCGGTTCAAAAACGGTACGACCACACCGATGTTCTTCATGCGACCGGAGGCGAGGCTCGACGCTGTCGACGATACGACGTAACCGAGCTGGGCAGCGGATGCCTCCACCCGCAGGCGCGTGGCCGGCGACACGTTGTGGGCACCGCTGAGAGCGCGTGACACCGTCGCCGTCGAGACCCCGGCGTGACGGGCGACGTCCGCGATTCCAACCATGAGGCCCCTCGTCGTGCCGCCCTCGTTGGCGGCGTAGTCGATATGTTACACATTTTCCGATCACTGCAAGCGTTTGCAGGATGATCCGCACAGAATTCGCGTTCTCCACGATTCGTTGCAGTTCTGTGACCAGAATGGCGCGTATTCGGGCTAACCTCGATCAAGGCCGGGATGCAATCGCTTGCAAACCGGGTCGGAATCAGCCCGCCTGCATCGCCGCAGGCACAATTTTGCGAAAGGCTCCACACCAATGACGGTGAACACCAAGAACCTGCTCCGCCTCGGCGCCCTCCTGGGCGCTGCAACCCTCGCCCTCGCCGGATGCTCGCCCGCGTCATCCGACGACACCGCCGGCGACGCCGCTTCCGCGAGCACACTGACGGTCTGGATCGACGCCGAACGCGTCGACGCCCTGAAACCGGCCGCGGCCGCGTACACCGAGAAGACCGGAGTGGAGGTCGACCTCGTCTCCAAAGACAATGCCACCCTCAAGGATGACTTCATTCAGCAGGTCCCCACCGGCAAGGGCCCGGACATCACCATGGGCGCCCACGACTGGCTCGGTGAACTCGTCACCAACGGTGTCGTCAGCCCGATCGAACTCGGCGACAAGGCAGACGATTTCCTCCCCGTCGCCATCACGGCATCCACGTACGACGGCCAGGTCTACGAGCTGCCCTACGCCGTCGAAAACCTCGCTCTGCTGCGCAACGCCGACCTCGTGCCCGAGGCCGCCACCTCCTACGACGACATGATCGCCAAGGGCACCGCCACCGGCGTGACTTACCCGTTCCTGGTCGAGCAGGGTGTCGACGGCAATCCGTACCACCTCTACCCGTTCCAGACGTCGTTCGGAGCTCCGGTCTTCGGCACCGACTCAACCGGCGGCTATGACGCCGCCCAGCTCGAAATTGGCAACGCCGGCGGTGAGGCCTTCGCTGCCTGGCTCTCCGCCCAGGGCAAGACCGGTACCGGCGTGTTCAACACCGAGATCACCGGTGACATCGCCAAGACCGCCTTCACGTCCGGCGACGCCGCCTTCTGGCTGACCGGCCCGTGGAACGTCGGCGCAGCTCTCGACGCAGGAATCAACCTCGTGGTCGACCCGATCGCCGCTCCGTCGACCGGCGCCGCAGCCCCCTTCGCCGGAGTGAAGGGCTTCTTCATCAGCGAGCAGAGCCAGAACAAGGTCGCCGCCAACGACTTCCTGGTGAACTACATGGCCACCGAAGACGTGCAGACCGCCCTGTTCGAGTCGGGCGAGGTCCTTCCCGCGCTGAAGGCATCCGCTGAGGCAGCGTCGAGCGATCCCATCGTGGCCGGCTTCGCCGCGGTCGGCGCTGAGGCCGTGCCGATGCCCGCCATCCCGGCCATGGGCCAGGTCTGGCAGTTCTGGGGCATCGCCCAGGCCGCCATCATCAACGGCGAAGACCCCACCGCGACGTGGCAGAAGCTGGCCGCCGACGTGCAGGGCGCCATCGGCTGACCGGCACCCGCCGTAGAACCGCAGCAACCGCACCACCGCGGGGTGTGGTCGCCCGTCGACCACACCCCGCACGAGAGTTGAACCCGACGAAAGCTGAACCATGCGCACCGATGACACCGACGTCAGCACGACCAAACCGTCGAAGCGGCAGCATCGCGCGGCTATGGTCGCGGAAGCAGCCTCCGGCGGCCTGAAAGCCATCCTGGTCAAGATGGCGCTGCTCGGCGTCGTGGACGCCGTCGCGCTCTATGGCCTGTTCATCCTGTTCCTGCAGCAGCAGTGGCTCATCTTCGCGCTCGTCGCCCTGGTCACGCTCGTGGTCAACTGGATCTACTTCACGCCCGGCAAGCTCCCGGCCAAATACCTCACCCCCGGCGTCATCTTCCTGGTCGTGTTCCAGATCTTCGTCGTGGGCTACACGGCCTACATCGGGTTCACCAACTACAGCACCGGCCACAACAGTGACAAGGCGCAGGCCATCTCGGCGCTCATGAGCAGCGCCCAGGAGCGCGTGCCCGACTCCCCCAGCTACGCGGTCACGGTGCTCGACCAGTTCGGCACTCTGAGTTTTCTGGTGACCGACCCTGGCGGCGAGGTGAGCCTCGGCTCGGCCGACAGCCCGTTGGCGCCCGTGAACGATGCCACCATCACCGGTGGTGAGGCCGTCGGGCTCGACGGCTACACCACCCTCAGCTTCCAGGACATCCTGTCGCGCACGGCTGAAATCACCGCCCTCACGGTGCCGTTCTCCGACGACCCGAACGACGGCGCCCTGCGCACCAACGACGGCAGCAGTGCCTACCTCTACCTCTCCTCGCTCGTCTACGACGAGCAGGCCGACACCATGACGGATGCCCAGACCGGCACGGTCTTCTCCGACACCGGTGACGGTGCCTTCGTCTCGGCGACCGGTGAGGAGATGCTGCCGGGCTGGCGCATCAACGTGGGATTCGACAACTTCGCCCGCGCCTTCACGGAAAAAGGCATTCGCACACCGCTGATCAGCGTAACCCTGTGGACCATCACCTTCGCCGCCCTCTCGATGGCGACGACATTCTTCCTCGGGCTCTTTCTCGCCATCGTTTTCAACGACATGCGCATGAAGGGTCGCAAGTTCTACCGGGTCGCCATGATCCTGCCTTACGCCTTTCCGGCATTCCTGTCCGCACTAGTCTGGGCCGGCATGCTCAGCGAGAGTTTCGGCTTCGTCAACCAAGTGTTGCTCGGCGGGGCGCAGATCCCCTGGCTCACCAACGAATGGCTGGCCAAGATCAGCATTCTCGTGGTGAACCTGTGGCTCGGGTTTCCGTACATGTTCCTGGTCTGCACCGGAGCCCTGCAGTCGATCCCGGCCGAACTCGAGGAAGCCGCCACGGTCGACGGCGCCAGGCCCTGGGCGGTGTTCCGGCTGATCAAGCTGCCGCTGCTGCTGGTGTCGGTCGCGCCGCTGCTCATCGCATCGTTCGCGTTCAACTTCAACAATTTCAATCTCATCTACATGCTCACCGGTGGCGGGCCGCGCGATGCCGCGGCCGACGTGAATGTCGGGGCCACCGACATCCTGATTTCGATGGTCTACAAGGTCGCCTTCACGGGGCAGGCCCGGGACTACGGGCTCGCTAGCGCGTTCTCGATCATCATCTTCATCCTGGTGGCGGTCATCTCGGTCATCGCCTTCCGCAAGACCAAGGCACTCGAGGAGTTGAACCGATGACATCCGTCGACGAGGGCACGCGGGTGATCCCGCAGAAACGACCGTTCACGTTCAAGCGGTGGTTCGGCCGCACGGGGTGGCGGCACGCGATCGGCATCGTCATGGTCGTCTTCTCCGGCTTTCCGCTGCTGTACGTACTCTCGGCCTCCCTCAACCCACAGGGAACCCTCACCGGGTCGAACGAGCTGTTCTCGCAGGTGGGTTTCGAAGCCTATGCGCGCATTCTCAACTCCCCCGACGCCCCGTTCGCCCAGTGGTTCGGCAACACCATCGTCATCGCCGGCACCACCTCGATTCTCACCGTCTTCCTCGGCGCTCTTGCGGCATATTCCTTTTCGCGCATGCGCTTCACCGGTCGTCGGGTTGGACTGCTGACCCTCGTGCTCGTGCAGATGTTCCCCCAGCTGCTCGCCGTCGTCGCGATCTTCCTCGTGATGAGCACGATCGGTGACCTGTTCCCGGCGATCGGTCTGAACACCCAGGTCGGGCTGATCATGGTCTACCTCGGCGGCGCCCTCGGCGTGAACACCTACCTCATGTACGGCTTCTTCAACACGATCCCGTCGTCGATCGACGAGGCGGCCAAGATCGACGGGGCGAGCCACGCCCGCATCTTCTTCACGATCATTCTGCGGCTGGTCGCCCCGATCCTCGCGGTCGTCGGGCTGCTCTCGTTCATCACCACGACCAACGATTTCGTCGTGGCCAGCGTGCTGCTCATCGACCCCGACAAGCAAACCCTCGCCGTGGGCCTGTACAAGCTCGTCTCCAACCCCAATTACGCCGACTGGAGCGCCTTCTCGGCCGGTGCCGTGCTCGCCGCCCTGCCGGTGATGGCGCTGTTCCTCTACCTGCAGAAGTACATCGTGGGCGGGCTGACAGCCGGCTCCGACAAGTAGGTTTTTCAGCCCTCCGGCCGGGTGACCGGGGTCGGCTCGACCGGACCCTGGTCTAGCCGGAACGGCGGGTACTCGTCGCGGCGGGGTGATCGGGCCGGTCGCATCCACTCGGCCAAAAGCGGGCGGCTGCAGTGCCGTGCCCGCGCCCCCGGGCTTACGCGGCTTCGGTGTGAGCTGTCGACCGAGGCCGATGGCGCCGGCCACAACGAGGAGCACACCGATCAGAAAGAGGATGCCGCCCCCGACCAGGAGTCCCACAGCGATCGGTCCGAGCAGATCGGTGTGCACACCAGCGGAGAGGTTGACCGCGACCCCGGGGCTGCCGTCAGCGTTCATCACGACGACGGACCAGTCGCCGGCGGCGGGCTTTCAGATGATTTCCTGGGCGCCGGTGCCCGTGGCCGATTCGGTCCAGAAGCTCTGGTCCGTGGGAGCGGCCGCTGTTTGGGTGCCGGGAACGTCGAGGTAGTCGACCCGGAACGGAGACGTCCGTACCTCGCGCAGCTCGCTGTGGTTCACGTCGGCGAGGTAGGTATCAACGTCGGCGCGCGGCGCGATGCCGATGAAGACGTCCTGGTCGGAGTCGACAGCGGTCGCCTGCAGGCGCAGCGTGGCAATGTCGAACCCCATCCCGGTCGGCACTCCGAGGTCCTTGCCAACGTCCAGGTTCGGCGAGGTGATCGCCGAGGAATCAACAGTGAAGGTCTCGGCCTGCGTGGTGAAGTAGCCGTCATCCCCCTGCGCGGCGGTGACGACGGCGAGCGCCGTACCCCCGAGATCATGCCGGCGCCGACCAGACCCAGCACGGTGCCCAGAATGAGCATGATGATCGGTCCGGGCCTGGCCCCTGACCGCGCCCGCGGTGGGGAGGTGGGCGGGGTGCTACCATGCTGGCATGCAGAGCGATCCGGTCGTCACCAACCCCCAGTTCTACCGGGTGATTTTCGAGAACGAGCGGGTGCGGGTGCTCGAGTACCTCGACCGGCCCGGCGACGAAACCGTGCCGCATCGGCACCCCGACAGCGTCATGTTCACCCTGACCGCCTTCCAGCGGCGTCTGTCAAGCGGCGGCCGTTCCGTCGACGTCGACCTGCCGGAGGGCGTCGCTCGCTGGCTTCCCGCCCAAGAGCATTCCGGGTCCAACATCGGCGATACGGCCACGCACACCATCTTTGTCGAGCTCAAGGAGCCTGTGCCCGCCACGCTCACCCCGGGCACCCCAGGCCGCCCGGAGCCCCTCGGTCCAGACGCCACCGAGCGCCGTGGTCCCCTGCTCGATTAGTGTCGGCGGCCTCGCCCGCTCTACACCAGGGAATCGCGCCAGGCGGCGTGCATAGTCGCGAAGCGGCCGGTTCCCGAGATGAGGTCGTTCGGGGTGCCGTCCTCCACGATGCGCCCGTGTTCCATCACGAGCACCCGGTCGGCGATCGCAACCGTCGACAGGCGGTGCGCGATGATCACGGCAGTGCGATCGGCCAGCAACGTCTGCAGCGCCTCCTGCACCAGCCGTTCACTCGGAATGTCGAGCGACGACGTCGCCTCATCGAGAATGAGCACCGCCGGGTTAGCAAGGAAAGCGCGCGCAAACGAGATCAGCTGGCGCTGACCGGCCGACACCCTCCCGCCGCGCTTGTTCACGTCGGTGTCATACCCGTTCGGCAGGCTCTCGATGAAGTCGTGAGCACCGACGGCAGCCGCGGCGGCGCGGATGTCGTGCGCCGAGGCATCCGGTTTGCCGATCGCGATGTTCTCCGCCACCGAACCGCTGAACAGGTAGGCCTCCTGGGTGACCATGACGATCGCGCGCCGCAGGTCCTTGGGGTGCAGGTCGCGCAGGTCGACGTCGTCGAGCCGTACCCGGCCATCCGTCGGGTCGTAGAAGCGGCTCATGAGCTTGGCGAGCGTGGACTTGCCCGCACCGGTCGACCCAACCAGGGCGATGGTCTGCCCGGCCGGAATGTCGAGGTCGAAGTGCGGCAGAATCTCCCGATCGGCCTGGTAGGCGAACTGCACGTTCTCGAAGCGCACCCGTCCGCGGGCCTCCCAGAGGTCGACCGGGGCGACCGGATCGGGCACGCCCGGACGTTCCTCGAGCACACCCGAGATCTTCTCGAGCGCCGCGGCGGCCGACTGGTAGGAGTTGTAGAACATCGCCATCTCCTCCATCGGGTCGAAGAACCGGCGGGTGTAGAGCAGTATCGCGAGCAGCGCGCCGATGGCGAGGTCGCCGTCGGCCACCCGAAAGCCGCCCACCAGCAGCACGGCGGCGACCGTGACATTGCCGATCAGTACGAGTCCGGGGTCGAAGACTCCGAACAGCTGGATCACTCGGGCGTTGACCTGCCGGTAGCTCTCGACGAGTTGTCCGAACACCGACTCGTTGTGCTTCTCGGTGCGAAAGGCCTTCACGGCACGAATGCCGGTCATGGTTTCAACGAAACGCACGATCAGGCTCGCCGACGCGACCCGCGACTGCCGGAACAGGCTCTGCGAGCGCACCTGGAACCAGCGGGTGAGAATGACCAGCGGCAGCAGCGCACAGAGCAGCACGAGTCCGCTCGTGCCGTCGAACAGCACCAGGGCGATCGCGGTGAACGACATATAGAGGATGCCCTGCACCAGCTGGTTGATCCCCGAGTCGAGCAGCTCCCGAATGGCGTCGAGGTCGCTGGTCTGGCGCGAGATGATGCGGCCCGAGGTGTACGACTCGTGAAATTCGAGGCTCAGCTTCTGCGTGTGCACAAACACGCGCTTGCGCAGGTCGATCAGCACGGCCTGGCTCACCCGGGCGCTCAGCACGGTGTACCACGCGATCAGCAGCGCGCCGAGCACCCCGGCGACCAGGTAGATCCCGCCGGTCGCGGCCAGCGGCATCCAGTCCTGCTTCAGCAGCGCCGGTAATCCGCGGTCGATGCCGAAGGCGATCAGGGCCGGGCCGGCCACCTGCGCGGCGGTCGAGACGACCACTACGAGCATGGCGAGCACGACCTTGCCGCGCACCGGCAGCAGGAGCGACCCGAGCAGCCGCAGCGAGCGGGCCCGAATCTGCTTACTTTCGGCCTTGGTGAAGTCGTGGCGTTCCTCACCCTGTACTCCGGTGACGCTCACAGTACTTCCTCCGCTCGGATCGATTCTCTTCGTTCTTCGTCTTCCAGACTGGAGATGACAAAGGTGTAGTGCGGGCTGGTGCGCAGCAGTTCGGAGTGCGTACCGACCGCCGTGATGCGGCCGTCTTCGAGCAGCGCCACCCGGTCGGCGAGCATGACCGTCGACGGGCGGTGCGCCACGATGAGCGCCGTGGTGTCGACGAGCACCTCGCGGAGCGCGTTCTCCACGAGCGATTCGGTGTTCACATCGAGCGCCGAGAGGGGGTCATCCAAAATCAGAACGGATGGCCGCGCCGCGACCGCGCGCGCCAGCGCGAGGCGCTGTCGTTGTCCGCCGGACAGGCTCATGCCCTCCTCGCCGACGAGGGTGTCGACGCCGAGCGGCAGGTCGTGCACGAACCCGGCCTGGGCGATCTGCAGGGCCTGCGCGAGCGCGGCATCCGCTTCGGGGCTGTTTTCGGCCAGATCGGCGCGCCCGAGCAGCACGTTGTCGCGAACGGAGGCGGAGAACAGCGTGGCGTCCTCGAAGGCCATCGCCAGGTGGCGGCGCAGCTCCTCACGGCTGAGCGCGCGCACGTCGACACCGTCGAGCGTCACTGAACCGGCCGTCACGTCGTACAGCCGGGTGGTCAGGGCCGTGAGCGTGCTCTTGCCCGAGCCGGTGAGGCCGACCAGCGCCATGGTCTCCCCCGGTTCGAGCACGAGGTCGATGCCGTCGAGCAGGTCGGGAAAACGCTCCGGCGAGTCCGGGTAGCGAAAGTGCACGTTGTCGAACGCGAGCCGGCCGAGCGGTGCGGCCAGGGTTGCCGGGTCAGCGGGGTCGGTGATGTCGTTCGGGGTGTCGAGAATGTCGAAGAACCGGTCGGTCGCGGTGCGCGCGTCGAAGGTCATCGACAGCAGAAAACCGATCGATTCCACCGGAAACCGCAGCACGGTCGCCGTGGCGAAGAATGCGAGCAGCTCGCCACCGCTCAGGTCGCCCTGGCTGGTGAGCCAGACGCCGGCGACGAGGCAGAGCGCGAACGCCACATCGGGAACCAGCAGCAGCCAGAGCCAGATGCCGGCAATGGCGCGGGCTTTCTCGATCTCGGTGCCGCGCAGGCTTTCGGCCTGTGAGGCGAAGTTCTTGAGCGCGAACGAGCCACGACCGAAGGCCTTGAGCACGCGAATGCCGTGCACCGATTCCTCGACCGCGGTGGCGAGGTCGCCGGACTGGTCCTGGCTGCGCCTGGCGATCACCGAGTATTTCTCCTCGAAGACGTAACCGTAGATCCAGATCGGAATCGAGCAGACCACGAAGATCACGCCGAGCAACCAGTGCATCCACAGCAAAATGACGACGCCGACGACGATGGTGAGAAAGTTGACGACGAGCAGCACGAGCCCGAACGACACCCAGCGGCGGATGAGGTTCAAGTCGCTCACGGCGCGCGAGAGCAGTTGGCCGCTCGGCCAGCGGTCGTGGAAGCTCACCGGAAGGTCCTGCAGGCGGGCGTAGAGGTGGTTGCGCATGCGCGCCTCGATGTGGGTGCCGGGTGTGAGCACGAACCAGCGGCGCAGGGCGATCATGATCGCCTCGACCACGCCGAGGGCGAGCACGATCCACACGGCCGGCCAGATCTGTGAGGCGCTGTCGCCGGAGCCGACGCTGCTGAGCGGGCCGTCGACCAGCCAGGCCAGCACCTGCGGGATGGCCAGGGCCACGAGACCGGCCAGCAGCGCGGCGACCATGCCGAGATAGATGCGCGGCAGGGCCGGTTTGGCATAGGGGTAGAGCCGTTGCAGGCTGCGAAAGGTGTTGCTGCGCACGGCCGCGTCGTTGGTGGGAGGCGGCGGTGCCGGTGGTGCAGTGGTGGTCATGGTCCAGTCCTGATTGTGGTGCGGGGTGCGCGTGAAGCGGATGTTTGTGGTCACCAGACAGAGTGGTCGCCACCCGAGACGCTCGCGCCGTACGGCGCTGGCGGGTCGGCGATGCCCGGTATCGAGCGATGGGTGCGCGTGTACAGAACGCGCAGGCAGCGAGCTGCCGGGCTGAACGAGCGAATCGCTCGTCGTTGCGGGGTGAGTCGCGGCTAGCCGACGAGACGCACGGCGGCGGGGGACCCAGCGGAGACGCCAAAGTGTGCGCCGTCGGTCGCAATCGCTGCGAGCGTGATCGGTGCTGTCTTTGTCATGTCTGCCTCCTGGGCGCCTCAAGAATATGTGTCAGATGCCCCCGGATCAGGCAGCCTTTCAGACTATGGCGAAACGGGGGCAGAACGCAAGGTTTTTCTGGGGCGGGAGCATCCGCGGGGCGGAATGGCCACCCGGCATTTCCCAGCCTGAGGTCACGTAGTCTGGGTTCTGCGCCTCATCTCGGCATGGCCATGCCCCGCGCGCTCGCCCGTTGGAAGGATTCTTCATGCTGCCCACCCTCTTCGGAATCGATTTTCTCGACTCTGAGTGGCTGATCCACTCGTTTGGGTCCTTCGTGCTTCTGGGCGTCGCCGCGGTCGTGTTCATCGAGACCGGTTTCATCGTTTTGTCATTCCTGCCGGGTGATTCCCTGCTGTTCACCGTTGGCTTGCTCACCGCGACCGGCGTTGTTCCGCTGCCGATTTGGGTGACCTGCCTGGTGGTCTTCATTGCCGCCTTCGCCGGTGACCAGCTGGCCTATGTCATCGGCCGAAAAGCCGGCCCCGCGGTGTTCTCGCGGGAGAAGAACCGCTTCTTCAACCCGAAGAATGTGGAGCGCACCAACGCCTTTTTCGCCAAGCACGGCGGCAAGTCCATTATTCTGGCCCGTTTTCTGCCGGTCTTTCGGGCCTTCGTGCCGGTTGCCGCCGGTGTCGGCAAGATGCGCTACCGCAGCTTCGTGACCTACAACGCCATTGGCGCCTTCGCCTGGGGCGTCGGACTCACCCTGGTCGGGTTCTTCCTCGGCCAGATCGCCTTCGTCGAGAAGTATTCCGAGTTCTTCATCATCGGCATCATCCTGCTCTCCGGAATCCCCATTCTCACCGAACTGGGCAAGGCCGCACGCACGACGCTCAAGGAGCGCCGTGCGGCCGCACGCGTCGTTCCGACAATCCCGGCCGACCTCCGCGAGTAGTGCCCCGGGCGCAGACCGCAGACCGCAGACCGCAGACCACGATGTCGCGCGGCCGAAAGCTGCACCGGTGGCCTCGAGCTGCTGGCGCGACCGACCTGCCAGGAGCGCCAGCAGGCTTACCTAACGCCAGTAGCTCTCGGCGCTCGAAGCGGGCGCGCCAGGGCGAGCGAACGGGCTACCGGGCGGCGCCCAGCCGCGCCGCGGCGAGCATCTCGGCGGCGGCGAGCGTCGTGATCTCGTTGGCGCGGGCATCCGTGAAGATCTGGGTCAGCACGGAGCCGATGCCCGCGACACGCGCGGTGATCTGCGCGAGGTCGGCGTTCGGTTCGCTCGCCATGGCGAGGTAGACGACCCCGCCGGCGTTGACGACGAAATCCGGTGCCCAGAGGATGCCTCGCGCATCCAGCTGGGCCGCCCCGGCCGGTGTCGCAAGCTGGTTGTTGGCGGCGCCGCAGACGCCGAGCACGTTCAGCTCCGCGATGACGGATGCGCTCAGCACGCCGCCGAGGCCGCACGGCACGAACAGGTCGGCGTGTACTCGGTGGGCGTCGGCGACGGACACCCAGCTGGCTCCAAGTTCGTCGGCTAGGGCACGCTTGTCGGGGTTGATGTCGGTCACGGTGAGGGTGGCGCCGGCTGCGGCGAGTGCCCGCGCGAGGCGTCCGCCGACCTGGCCGAGTCCGGAGATGACGAGGTGGCGGCCCGGCACCTCGCGGCTGCCGAACAGGGCCTCCAGGGTGGATTCGATGCTCGAGTAAACTCCGGCCGCTGTGGCATCGGCTGGTTCGCCGACTCCGCCGCTCGCGGCGGGCAGTCCGCAGACGTGGCTCGTGCGTTCGGCGACGATGGCCATGAGTTCGGCGCTCGTGCCCACGTCTTCGGCGGTCATGTAGGCACCGTTCAGGCTTTCGATGGCGTCGCCGAGGTCGAGCATGGCCAGGCGTTTCTGGGCGTCGGTGAGTACGGTGCCGAGCGGCAGGTAGATCACCGATTTGCCGCCGCCAAGGTTCAGACCGGCGGCCGCGTTCTTGAGGGTCATGGCGCCGGAGAGTCGCAGGGCGTCGGCGACCGCGTCGGTCCAGCTCGCGTACTGCCAGAGGCGGGCGCCGCCGAGCGCCTGGCCGAGGCGGGTGGAATGAACGGCCACCGTGATCAGCAGTCCGGAGCGTTCCCCGGTCGTGATCAGCACTTTCTCGTGGGACAGTGTTGTCTGCGCGAGGGAGTCGAGGGCGGCGGCTGGATGCGTGAGGGTCATGGAAACTCCGTTGTCTCGGGCCTTGTGGGCCGAATGCGGCGGAGCCGGTGTGTGGCACCGCCTCGAACAGGATAACCGGCCCAGGCATGCAAAAAGCACCGCCGAGTCAATATCGCGCGGTGCTTCTCGCGTTTGTTCTAGTGGAAGAAGTGACGCTCCCCGGTGAAGTACATCGAGACACCGGCCGCGGTGGCCGCGGCGATGACCTCGGGGTCGCGCACCGATCCGCCGGGCTGCACGACCGCCGCGATGCCGGCGTCGAGCAGAACTTCGAGCCCGTCAGCGAAAGGGAAAAACGCGTCCGACGCAGCGACCGATCCCTCGGCGCGTTCGCCGGCCCGGCTCACAGCGAGGTGACAGGAGTCGACCCGGTTGACCTGGCCCATTCCCACACCGACGGATGCCCCGGCGTGCGCCAGCAGAATCGCGTTCGACTTCACGGAACGGCAGGACTTCCACGCGAATTCCA
Source organism: Cryobacterium sp. TMT1-2-2 (assembly GCF_004403505.1). Lineage (NCBI taxonomy): Bacteria > Bacillati > Actinomycetota > Actinomycetes > Micrococcales > Microbacteriaceae > Cryobacterium > Cryobacterium sp. TMT1-2-2. Next base: position 319,510 of record NZ_SOGS01000016.1, read on the forward strand.
GGTCGGCGCGGGTGGCAGCATCCACTTCGGGGCCGGCCACGAGAGTCCAGCCGGCCGAGCTGAAGCCCTCAAAGCTGTCGGTCTCCTGCACGAGCAGGCCGCCGGAAATCTGGTGCAGTTCGAGCGAGGAACGCTCGTAGTCGGCCGGCAGTTCGAGCAGGCGGATGTTCTTCTTCTTGGTGAGCAGTTCCACCGCGGCGGGTTCGAAACCGGGGGCGACGAGCACCTCGGTGAAGATCTCGCTGATGGTTTCGGCCATGCCGAGGGTGACGACGCGGTTCGCGGCGATCACGCCGCCGAACGCGGAGATCGGGTCGCAGGCGTGCGCGCGCAGGTGCGCGGAGGCGATGGCATCCGGTGCATTGGGCTTGGCAATGGCGATGCCACACGGATTGGCGTGCTTGACGATGGCGACGGCAGGCTCACTGAAGTCGAAGGCGGCGCGCACCGCGGCATCCGCGTCGACATAATTGTTGTAGGACATTTCCTTGCCGTGCAGCTGCTTGGCCTGGGCGATGCCCCGGCCGCCTTCGCCGACGTAGAGCGCGGCAGCCTGGTGCGAGTTCTCGCCGTAGCGCAGAATGGCGTCGCGGGTGACCTCGATACCGAGGCCGGCGGGAAAGGTGGATTCCTCTTCGTCGTCGTCGTCGATGGTGGAGAACGTGACGTCTTCGCCCAGCGCCTCGGTGTCGTCCTGCCACTGGTCGTAGACGTTCTCGGTGAACCACGCCGAGACGCTGAGGTCGTAGTCGGCGGTGTGCTCGAAGGCGAGCGAGGCGAGCTTCTGGCGCAGTTTGAGGGTCGAGCCACCATCCGCGACGGCGGCGATGATCTCGCCGTAGTTGGCCGGGTCGACGACGATGGCCACGTTCGCGTGGTTTTTAGCGGATGCCCGCACCAATGCCGGCCCACCGATGTCGACCTGCTCGATCACATCGGCCGGCTCTGCGCCGCTCAGGGCGGTCTCGACGAAGGGGTACAGGTTGACGACGACGAGCTGGAACGCCTTGATGCCGAGCTCTGTGAGCTGAGCTTCGTGCGTTTCGAGCCGCAGGTCGGCGAGGATGCCGGCGTGCACGCCGGGGTGCAGGGTCTTGACCCGGCCGTCGAGGGACTCCGGAAAGCCGGTGACCTCCGCGACATCGGTTACGTCGTAGCCCGCTGCGCGAATGGTGGCCGCCGTCGAACCGGTGGAGACGATTTCGACGCCATCCGCTTTCAGGGCTGCGGCGAGCTCGACCAGGCCGGACTTGTCGCTCACGGAGATGAGTGCGCGCTCGATTACGATCTGGTCGCGGTTACGGTACGAGCTGGGCGCGTTGGTGTGTCCACTCATGCGTTGGAGTTCTCCTTGAGGTTCATGTGTCCGTTGGCGATGTCGAGTACGGCCTGGATGAGCAGGCGACGCTCGACGATCTTGATGCGATTCTGCAGGGAAGTTTCGGTATCGCCTGGCAGCACGTCGACGCGTTCCTGCACGAGGATGGGGCCCTCGTCGACACCGTTGTCGACCACGATGATGCTCGCACCGGTCTGCACGGCCCCGGCAGCGAGAGCGTCACGCACCGCGTGTGCGCCCGGAAATTCGGGGAGGTAGGCCGGATGCGTGTTGATCAGGTTCGGCGACAGCGCGGCGACCACGCGCGGCGGCAGCAGGCGCATCATGCCGCTGAGCACGACCAGGTCGGGCTGCCACTGCTGAATTTGCGAAAGTAGTTCGTCGCCCCAGGCGGCGCGGTCGGGAAACGACGAGAAGGGAACGGAAAAGGCCGGGATGCCGAATTCGACGCCGAGTTCGAGGCCGTCGGCGTCACGGTCGGCGCCGATCGCCACGATTCTGGCGGGAAACTCGGCGTCTTCTGACGCCTCCAGCAGGGCTCGCAGATTCGATCCTCCGCCGGAGATCAACACGACAATAGACAGCACGGTCTTGAGCTTACCGTTTGGCGGCACGCACCGAGGGGAGCCGAACGCGGCCGGCCAGCATGCCGAGGGCCGCTGCAACGCCGATTTCGGCTGCCGCGAGGGCGCCGACCAGCAGCGGATTTGGCCCGACCAGGGCGAGGCGACCGGGGCCCATGGCGCCCGCCGACCACCAGGCCAGCAAACCGAGGAGCGCCCCGCCGACGACGCCCATGCCCAGTCCGGTGAGCACGTGCTCGAGGCTGGTGCGCTCTGGCGCTCCCCGACGGTCAAGGAATTGCCGGGTCACGACGGCGAGGATAAAGCCCAGGAGCACGGGCACGAGCAGCCCGAGAAAGCCGTAGGCCGGAGTGCCCTGCGGCAGCGCACCGAACAGCGGCAGACCGGGCAGGGTGCCAACCACGGTGCCGATCGGCGAGACGGTGGTACCGACGCCGAGCGCGATGCCGGGCCCGACGAACCAGGCGGCGGCCCAGATCACCAGGTTGGGAATGAGCGCGAGCTGCGCCAGGGTGATGGTGGCGCCACCGAAAACGCCGGCCTGAACCGCCTCGTAGAGCCCGATGATGGTGGCGTAGTTGAGGGCGATGAGCGCGGTCACGGCCACGGCCGAAACGATGAGAACGCCGGCGGCGGCGGCGGTTCCGCCGCGCAGGGCGCCCTCGATGACGGTGCGAGTGGTGTGCGGCATGCGCTGGTACCACGAGCGGATGCCGCGACTCACACGGTCCAGACCCTCCACGGCCCCCGCAGCCTTGCGCCGCCCCAGTTCGGCCCCCACCAGAACTCCGGCAGCGTAGACGAGCGTCGGCAGCAGCAGCCCCTGCAGTTGGTTGGGTGCCACCGTTTTCGACACGGCGGACAGGGTCACGAGCGCGGCCAGAATGGCATACGTGCCGACGGCCACGCCGACGCCGGTCCAGCGGTGCGGGGTTTCGGCCGCGCGACGGCCGGTGTGCACGCCCATGAGCACGCTCAGGATGGCGAAACCGAGCGGCACGACCGAGATGAGGAAGGGAGTGTCGGCGCCGGCCAGGCCGAGGGCTGCGGCGACGTCGGGGCCGAGTTGCACCGTGAGGTCGACGCCGTTGCCGAGCAGCCAGATATCGGCGGCCGCCCGCCAGAACACGAACCATTCCACCGACAAGCCGAAATGGGCGGCCCAGAGTACGGTGAGCGGCACCATGGCAATGCCGATACCAATGGCGACAACAAGTAGAGCCTCGAGAGCGGCGAGCAGGGCGGTCGTTATGCGGTTCATCCGTTGCGAGCCTATATCGCCGGGCCGACAATGCTCACCAGCACGCGCCCACGCTGAGCTTCTACCCCGGCCTCCGTTCATAACTGCGGATATTCTGCCGTCGCGGCTCGGGCGCGCGCGAACCGCCGCGTCGTCGCGCGGCCCGCCTCGGGCCTCTGCTGAAATATCCGCAGATTGGAACGCCACGCGCGCAAGAGGGGCCCGCCGACGTTCCGGCGAGCCCCCCATTGAAGCGATCTACAGTGCGGCGAGTGCCTCGCGCAGCAGGGTGGCAGCCTCGCTCGGCGTCTTGCCGACCTTGACTCCGGCGGCCTCGAGGGCCTCCTTCTTGCCCTGGGCGGTTCCGGCTCCGTCGGAGACGATGGCGCCGGCGTGGCCCATGGTCTTACCCTCGGGGGCGGTGAAACCGGCCACGTAGCCGATGACCGGCTTCGTGACGTGCGCCTTGATGTACTCGGCGGCCTTCTCTTCAGCGTCGCCGCCGATTTCGCCGATCATGACGATCGCCTTGGTCTCCGGGTCGTTCTCGAAGGCTTCGAGCGCATCGATGTGCGTGGTGCCGATGATGGGGTCGCCACCGATGCCGATCGCGGTGGAGAATCCCAGGTCGCGCAGTTCGTACATCATCTGGTAGGTCAGCGTGCCCGACTTGGAGACGAGTCCGACCGGGCCCTTGACGGTGATGTTCGCCGGCGTGATGCCGACGAGTGCCTCACCGGGCGTGATGATGCCGGGGCAGTTCGGGCCGATGATGCGGGTCTTGTTGCCCTTTTTGATGGCGTAGGCCCAGAACTCGGCCGAGTCCTGCACCGGAACACCCTCGGTGATGATGACGAGCAGCGGAATCTCGGCGTCGATCGCTTCGATGACGGCGTCCTTGGTGAACACCGGCGGTACGAAGACGATGGAGACGTCGGCGCCGGTCTTCTCGATGGCTTCTTTGACGGTGCCGAAGACGGGGAGTTCAACGTCGCCGTGCACGACAACGCTGCCGGCCTTGCGAGCGTTGACGCCACCGACGACCTGGGTACCGGCCTTGAGCATGAGGGCGGTGTGCTTGGAGCCCTCACCTCCGGTGATGCCCTGAACGATGACCTTGGAGTCCTTGTTGAGGAAGATTGACATTCTGAGTTGTCCCTTACTTCGCTGCGTGGGCGAGTTCGGCGGCCTTGGCGGCGCCCTCGTCCATGGTGGCGGCCAGTGTTACGAGCGGGTGGTTCGCCTCGGAGAGGATGCGACGACCCTCCTCGACGTTGTTGCCGTCGAGGCGCACCACGAGCGGCTTGTTGGCGCTCGAACCGAGCTCGGCGAGCGCGCCCACGATGCCCTTGGCGACGGCGTCACACGCTGTGATACCGCCGAAGACGTTGACGAACACGCTCTTGACCTGCGGATCACCGAGAATGACGTCGAGGCCGGCGGCCATGACCTCAGCGGATGCTCCGCCCCCGATGTCGAGGAAGTTGGCCGGCTTGACGCTGCCGAAGTTCTCGCCGGCGTAGGCGACGACGTCGAGGGTACTCATGACCAGTCCAGCGCCGTTGCCGATGATGCCGACTTCACCGTCGAGCTTCACGTAGTTGAGGCCGGCAGCCTTGGCCTTGGCTTCGAGGGGGTCAGCCGCAGCGGCATCCTCGAGGAGGGCATGCTTGGGGTGACGGAAGTCGGCGTTCTCGTCGATCGTGACCTTGCCGTCGAGCGCGATGATGTCGCCCTCTTCGGTAAGGACGAGCGGGTTGACCTCGACCAGGGTCGCGTCTTCACCCTTGAATACGTTGTACAGCTTGACGAAGACCGGAGCGACCTTGTCGACGAGCTCGGCCGGGAACTTGGCGTCGATCGCGATCTGCTTCGCAACGGCGAGGTCGATGCCGACCATCGGGTCGACCGCCGTGTAGGCGAGCGCTTCGGGCTTCTCGACAGCGAGAACTTCGATCTCCACGCCACCCTCGTAGCTGGCGAGCGACAGGTAGGACCGGTTGGACCGGTCCAGCAGCACGGAGAAGTAAAACTCCGCCTTGATGCGGGCGCCGCCGGCCACCATGACGCGGTGAACGGTGTGGCCCTTGATGTCCAGGCCCAGAATGTCGCGGCCAGCGGCCTCGGCGTCATCCGGAGTCTTAGCTACCTTGACGCCGCCGGCCTTGCCGCGGCCGCCAACCTTGACCTGTGCCTTGACGACGACAACGCCACCGAGCTCCTCGGCCGCTGCACGTACTTCGGCGGGGGTGTCCGCGATGATGCCCGGCAGAACCGGCACACCATATTCCTCAAAGAGGTCTCTCGCTTGGTACTCGTAAAGATCCACGCTGCTCTTCCAATCCGCGTCTTGGCGATCACACCGCCGGTGAAGATATATGAGGTTGTTGGTAACAGCAGTCCGGCCGTAAATTAGCTCGACATCAAGACAAACTGGCCCTTGGAAACTCTATCGCGTGAATTGAACGTCACGGCGCACACAAGAGGCGCCCGAAACGGCGCTGTGCCGCCACAAAATGCCAGCGCGAAGGCTAGCCACACCTTGCTGGACGACGCCGCCACTGAGTGCTTATCTAGTGCTATGACTGATCTTGCTCAAGCGGTGGAACCGCACGCCGCCGGGCTCGCCTCCCGGCTGAACTGGCTGCGCGCCGGTGTTCTGGGCGCGAATGACGGCATCGTCTCCGTCGCCGCCCTCGTCGTCGGAGTCGCCGCCGCGACCACCGATTCCAATGTGATTCTCATCGCCGGTGTCGCGAGCCTGCTCGCCGGCGCTATTTCGATGGCCCTCGGCGAGTATGTGTCGGTGAGCAGCCAGCGCGACTCCGAACGCGCCCTCATCGCCAAAGAAACCTGGGAACTCGAGAACGAGCCCGACGAGGAACTCGCCGAACTGGCCGGATTCTACGAGGCCAAGGGGCTCTCCAGCCAGACCGCCCAACAGGTGGCAATCGAGCTCACCGAGCATGACGCCCTCGCCGCGCACCTCGAAGTCGAGCTGCACATCACCGAGCAGGATGTGTCGAATCCCTGGCACGCGGCGTACGCATCCGCTATCGCATTCACCGTCGGCGCTGCACTGCCCCTGCTCGCCGTGCTGCTGCCACCGGCCGAGTGGCGCATCGGAGCCACTTTCTTTGCGGTGCTGGTGGCCCTCGTCATTACCGGCTGGCTCAGCGCCCACCTCGGCAACAGCCCCAAGCCGCGCGCCATCGCCCGCATCGTCATCGGCGGCATTCTCGCCCTCGCGGTGACCTATGTCATCGGTGCGCTGATCGGCGGCGGCATCTAAGACGATGGCTCACAGGCAACTCCGGGTTACGCCCTCATCGCGTGGATAGGCTGAAAATATGGCATCACTGCACATCGGCGCTGGCCCCATTCCTCGATCATCAATCCGCACCGCTGGCGTGCTCGACGCGGTCCTCGTTCTGGCCTTCGCCGCGATCGGCCGTCTCAGCCACGGCGAAAGCCTGGCCGGCATCGGCGTGACCTACTGGCCGTTCCTCGGCGGTCTGATCATCGGCTGGCTGGTGCTGCGTGCCTGGCGTCACCCACGCACGATCGTCTGGACCGGCATCGGCATCTGGATCGCCACCGTGGCCGGCGGCCTGCTGCTGCGCCTGGCCAGCGGCCAGGGCGTGCAGCTCAGTTTCGCGATCGTCACGACTATTGTGCTCGGCGTGTTCCTGCTCGGCTGGCGGGCCATCGCCGCGCTCGTGCAGCGCGCCTCTCGCCAGCGGATGCCGACCCCCGCCTAGTCTGTCGGCCGCAACGGTTCTAGCCGGCGGCGATTGCGTCAAAGAGCAGGTAGACGCCGAACAGGCTGGCCGCCATCAGAGCGGCCAGCGCGAGCGCCACTGCCCGGTCTGGCCAGCGGCGACCTCCGCCGAGAGCCAGGAGCAGGCCCAGGGCGCCCTCGCCCCACCACTGCGGGCCGCCGATCAGCAGCGCGCCGTAGAACGCCTCGCCGAGGACGAGCCCGCTCATCACGGCCAAACCCAATCGGTGCGCGATCGGATGCCGTCGACCGGCCAGGTCACCCGCCAGCCCACACAGCGCGCCGGCGCCGATGGCGACGATCCCCCACAGCACGAGCACGCGGGGTGGCTGCGACTCCGGGCCGAGCACGGCCCAGGTTGCGACCATCGCCGCCAGCGCGGTCACGCCAAGCAGGATCGCGCGCGACCCGCGGGTTCGGGTCAGCGCTGCAACGGTGAACGGAAGCAGGCCCCACAGCGCGCTGGTGTTGGCGAGCGTGGTCCACGGCTCCGGCAGCACTGCATACAGCGCGCGGGCCAGCAGCCCGGTCGCGATCCCGGCGCCGACCGCCACGAGCAGACTGCGGGCGAGCGTCGCTGGCCGACGCATCCGTTCGTCGGTCAGGGTCATGCTGCGAGCCTAGGGTATTGTACGCCGCCTCCTGGGCGGGCGGGCGGCGCCCAGCCGGATCTGCGCCTAGGCGAGTACCTTGAGGCCGGTGTTCCAGTTGTACGAGGCGTGTGCCGGGTTGACCTGCAGGGTCATGATGAGCAGTTGGAAGCCCTCGAGCTCGCGGGCGCGACGCAGCGGGCCGACATCGATGGGGTTGAGTCCGGCGTCGATGACGAACGACTCGACGGCGGCTTTGGCCGTGTCGGAGTCACTCGCGACGAACACGTCGAGCGGCTGGCCGGAGACCGACCCGGTGACGAGCGTGCCGGCGAAGGTCGTGTTGAAGGCCTTGACGATGTTGACGCCGTCGGCGGCGAGCTTGGCGAGTTCTTCGGCCGCTGAGGTGCCGGGGGCGACGGTGAGGGAGTCGAAGGTCGTGAAGTCGACCGGGTTGGTGATGTCGATCACGGTCTTGCCGGCGAGTGCGGCCCCATAGCCGGTCACAAGGGCGCGGGCCGCATCGTAGGGAACGGCGAGCACGACGATGTCGCCGTCGACAGCAGCGAAGTCGACCGGGCCGCTGGTTACGGATGCCCCGAGTTCGGCAGCGAGCGCCGCCGCCTTGGCCAGGTCTTGGCCGAGAATCTGCACGCTGCGGCCGGCCGCCACTGCACGGGTTCCGATGCCGCGAGCCATGTTGCCGCTGCCGATGATAACGATGTCAGTCATGGGAATTCTCTTTCTATTGGGGGGGTGAGGCCTGTTGGTCGTGTTCACGATGTGGATGTTACTTACTTGAAGCAACAACTAAAACCTAGGGCTTTTTAGTTGAAACGTCAAGTCAACTGGTAGATTGTCTGTTATGACTTCCCCTCCCCAACGCACCCCGGAGCCGCGCTGGCTCACCGAGGACGAGCGCATCGCCTGGCTGCGCCTGATGGCGGTCACGATGCTGCTCCCGGCCCGCCTGGAGTCCGAGCTGAAACGTGACGCCGGCCTCAGCCACTTCGAGTACTACGTGCTCGCCATGATCTCCGAGAACGACGAACACTCGTTGCCGCTCAGTGAACTCGCCTCACGCACCAACGCCTCACTCTCCCGGCTCTCGCACGTGCTCACCCGCCTGGAAACGCAGGGCTACCTCACCCGCTGTGCCTCGCAAGCGGATGCCCGCGCCTCCCTGGCCCGCCTCACCGAAACGGGCTGGCAGAAGGTCGTCGCCAGCGCTCCCGGCCACGTCGATGAGGTGCGCACCGTGGTGTTCGACCCGCTCACCGCCCGCCAGGTCGGCCAGCTCAGCGAGATCTGCGGTCGACTGCTCGGCACCCTCGACCCCGACCACCGCCTGCTCGATCACGACTGACCAAGCACGACTGACCAAGCACGACCGGTCAGCCACGACCGAACAGCTGATCAGTACCGGTCGTCGTTGTCGAAGTCGAGATCGGCGTAGGCGTCTGGATCCAGATCGAGGTCGAAGCTGCGGTCGATCAAGCGCCAGGTACAAACTGTCCGGGCAGTCTGAAATGACCTATTCGGCCCGGCGCAGCCCCGGCGTCGCGAGCAACTGGCCGTCACGCAACACGGCGAGAACATCGATGGGAAAGCGCTCGGTCATTTCGTTCAGCGTCGCCTCGCCGCCAGCCACGATCGCCGTCGCGAGCACGTCGGCCGTGACGATATCGGCGGCAAAAACGCTCACCTGGCGAAACGGCGACGGCTCACCGTTCAACGCCGTCCAGATGTGCTCTCCGCGTTCCGCGCTGCCCGAGGTGGCCACGGCTCGAAGCGGATGCCGCAGCGGCACGCTCGCAATCACGTCACCCCGATCGAATGGATTGACGATCGCCACGACCCATTCGAGGTGCTCGGTCGCCGCGGCCGGCGCCGCCACTCGATGCCCGGTCGGCATCGCACTGTCGGCGGACTCCCACGCCTCAAATCGTTCGCCCGGCTGACCACTGACCAGCACGTCACCGCCGGCATTGATCGACCAGTCGGCGAAGCCGCTCGCGATCAGGGCCGCCCCGGCTTCGGCGATGGCGAGCGCCTTGACCACCCCGGACAGGTCGATCACGCCATCCGCACGATGCGGAGTGAATACGCCCCGGGTGCGATCCCGCCAGTCCAGCGCGAGGGCGTAACAGTTGCGCAGGCTCTCACTCGCGTCGGTCAAACGGATGTCCCCGCGCGCGACCCGAGACAGCTCCGAGTCGTCTCGGTAGAGGCTGAATTGCTGATCCCAGCGCCGAAACACTGTCTCGACCAGGTCACCGGCAGCGGTATCGGCAGCGAAATCGCCGAGTCGCAAACTGACGACGGTGCCCATCGTTGCAAAGGTGAGCGCGGGCATCCGCTCAGAGTCGCGGCGCACGGCAGGCACCTAGAACCCGGCCGTATCGAGGGCCGACTGCAGCGACCGCAGGTAGCCCTGGGTCGTGTAGGTGGCGCCACTCACGTTTTGCACGCTCGCGGATTGGGCCGCGAGCACCTCGGAGCGCAAGATCGGCGCGGCCTGGTTGCTGATGGCAACCGATCGGCCGCCACGGTTGGTCAGCTGCAGCGGAGTGACCTCGGTGATCGCCCCGTTGGCGATCGTCACGGACACCTGCATGTTGCCGAACTGGGTGGCGACGACCGAGCCGGTGAAGGTTCCCGATTGCGACGATGCGGTCGCCGCGGTGACTGCAACCGCGTTGGCAGCCGCAGCTGCGTCGGCCGCGGCTGTTGCTGCTGCCGCCGCATCCGCTGCTGCCTTCGTCGAGGCAGCGGTGTTGGCGGCATCGGCCTGGGCTTGGGCGGTGGCCGCAGCGTCGGCGGCCGCTTTCGCGGTCGCTGCGGCCTGGGCGGCGGCATCCGTTGCGGCCGAGGCGGCGGCGGCAGCTGAGCCGGTACCGGTGGCTGCGGTCAGGCTCTGCGAGGCGTCGATAGCCTGCGAGCCGAGCTGCCAGCCGATGCCGACGATCGAGACGGAGGCCAGTGCGGCCAGTGCTACGGCACGTGCTCTCACCAGTCAAACCTTTCGTAGTGGATCTGCTTCTTGGGGACCCCGCCGGCGCGGGCGTCTCGCACAACGGCGTCGGTCCACGGGCGGGGACCGCAGATGTAGATATCGCAGTGGAGCAGTTCGGGCACGATCTTGCGCAGGGTGATGCCGGCGCGGGCGGCATCCGCTGGCAGCCAGGTGCTCACTCCCTTGGGACGTTTGCCGGCGATGATGCGCAGTTCAGCGCCGCGCACCCGGCACAGGTCGGTCAGCTCGTCGACCAGGTAAGTGTCGCCGAGGCTGTGCGAGCGCAGCAGCACGGTGGCGTTGCCCGGCGCGAACGATACCGTTTCCAGCAGCGAGCGGATGGGGGCGACGCCGATGCCGGCGGCGATCAAGACGACGCGGGGCGACGTGCGAGCGTTCTCGGTGAAGAGCCCGTACGGGCCTTCGAAGCTCACTCGGGTGCCGCGCTTCAGCTGGGGAAGCTGCTGGGAGGCATCGCCGAGACTGCGCACCGTGATGCGCAGTCCGCGCTCGCTCGGCGCTGACGACAGGGAGAAGGGGTGCGCCTGCCACCAGAGTCCGTGGGACCAGACCCGCCAGACGAAGAACTGCCCGGAGGTCGCCCGGAGTTTGTCCAGCTGCCGGCCGGTCAGTGTGATGGAGACCACGCCCGGAGCGATGGCGTCGACCCGGTCAACCACGAGGCGATGGCGCAACGACCGGGTGACCGGCAGTAGAAAGCGAAACACGATGATGGAGCCGGCGACCGCCACGTAGAGGGCGAGCCAGTAGTAGCGGGCAATAGCCCCCTCGCTGAGCAGGTTGCCGACGCTCAGCTGGTGCGGGATGGCGACCAGCACCGAGAGGTAGGCGAGCAGGTGCACTGCGTGCCAGGCCTCGTAGCGAAATTTACGGCGCACGACCACGAGCGAGGTGATCACGACACCGAGCATGAGAGCGAGGCCGAGGAAGGCGAGCGGCATATCGGGCAGGGTCGTGAACATGTTCCAGACCTCGACGAACACGTTCACGTTTTCGGCGAGGGCATAGCCGGTGATGAGCAGCGCCGCGTGGCCGAGGATGAGATAGAGGGCGGGCTTGCCGAGCGACTGGTGCACGGCCATGGCCTGGTCGTGTCCGAAAGCGCGGTCGATCGGGGGCAGCCGCGCGGCCAGCACGAGCATCACGAGCAGCAGGTCGGTTCCGACCAGTCCGGCGACGATTCCGAGCGAGGTGAAAGCGTCGGCCGGAGCGGAGAACTTGGCTGCTCCCCCGTCGGCGAGAAAGATGGCGATGACGATGGCGACCGACGCCACGCAGAGGATCTGCAGGCTGTCGGCGAGGCGCATCCGCTTCTGGTACGCGGGGTGCTGCAACGCCGTACGGGTGCGGCGTGTGGGCGCCTGGCCGGTTCGGTTGGTGCGCGTGTCGAGGCTCATGAGTAGAGCATCGACCGGGGGGCCATCGAACAGCTATCGATAACCTGTGAACAGTCTGTGTGTCGTCAATGCCTGTTTTTCAGCCGGACTCTCGCCCGCGCGAGCAGCACGATCACCAGGGCGAAGACGCTGCCCAGTCGAGCGACCTCGAACTGGAAGGAGCGCAGGTTGAGCGCCTACTGCCTCAAGGAATCGGGCTGGCGCAGGGATTCGGGCTGGCCCGGTTCCGGCCCTGGCGCGGGTTGAACGGGGTGCACGCTAGATCTTTTCGATCGGGGCGATCTTGATCAACAGCTTTTTGGCGCCCGCAGTGTCGAACTGCACGTGCGCGATGCGCTTGGTACCTTCACCGGTGACCTGGTTGACTCGGCCCTCGCCGAAGTCGTGGTGGCGAATGCGGTCACCCGCCTGAAGCTCGAGGCCACCGTTGTCGCGCACCGTTCCGGTGATCTTGTTCGCCCACTCCGTCTTCGGCTTGCCGGGCGGCAGGCCGACCGGTTGCTTGCTGGTGCCGTAGCTGCTGCGCCCGCCGTAACCATCGTTAGAGCCGGTGCCCAGTGAATTACCGAACCCACCGAAGCCACCGTCGCGTCGCGCATTGAGGGCTCGCGGCTGGGTGCCACCACGGGAATTGGCCATACCCGGCGACTGCTTCCAGTCGATCAGGTCGGCCGGAATCTCCTGTAGGTATCGACTCGGCATGGCCACGTTGATGTCGCCGAACTGAGCGCGGGTCATGGCGAGGGAGAGGTAAAGCCGTTTGCGGGCGCGGGTGATGCCCACGTAGAACAGGCGCCGTTCCTCGGCCGGGCCGCCGGGCTCGTTCGCCGACATCTGGTGCGGAAGCAGCCCCTCTTCCACTCCGGTGAGGAACACTGCCTCGTATTCGAGGCCCTTCGCGGTGTGCAGGGTCATCAGGGATACGGTTCCCGAGGCATCGTCGAGGTCGTCGGCGGCGGCCACGAGTGACACCTGGGTGAGAAAGTCGACGAGACCGCCGTCGGGGTTCTCCTTGTTGAAGTCCTTGGTCTGGGCCACGAGCTCTTCGATGTTCTCGGCGCGCACCTCGTCTTGCGGATCGCGACTGTTTCGTAAGCCGGCGAGCAGCCCGCTGCCGTTCAACAGAAATTCGAGCACTTCGGAGACGTTGGCACCGCCGACCGGCACGCCGTCGTCGGTGATCGAGGTCGGTACCAGCATGAGCGCGGCGGCATCGAGCAGTTCGGCAAGTTTGAGGATGGCGCCGGTCACCTTGGGGCCGAGGCCGAGCGCGGCGGAATTGCGCATGGCCTGCCGAAAGGTGAGTTCGTTGTCGTCGGCGAAGCTCGACAGACCGGTTTCGGTGGCCGGGCCGATGCCGCGCTTCGGGGTGTTGAGGATGCGGCGCAGGGCGAGTTCGTCGACCGGGTTGGCGACGGCGATGAGGTAGGCCAGGGCGTCCTTGATCTCGGCCCGCTCGTAGAACTTGGTGCCGCCGACCACCCGGTAGGGGGTCGCGGAGCGCACCAGGATTTCTTCGAGCGCTCGGGTCTGGGCGTTGGTGCGGTAGAACACGGCCATGTCTCGGTAGGCCATGCCGGCCGCGTGCAGCACCTGGATTTCGTCGGAGACGAACTGGGCTTCGTCGTGCCCGGAGTAGGCGGTGAAGCCGACGATCTTCTCGCCGTCGCCGCCGGCGCTCCACAATTTCTTGTCTGTACGGTCGAAGTTGTGGCCGATCACGGCGTTCGCCGCCGAGAGAATGTTCTGGGTCGACCGGTAGTTCTGCTCGAGCAGAATCACTTTCGCTCCCGGGTAGTCCCGCTCGAACCCGCTGATGTTGCGGGTGTCGGCGCCACGGAAGGCGTAGATCGATTGGTCGGAGTCGCCGACCACGGTGAGTGACGCCCCGGGGATGGCGCCGGACGCGTCGCGCAGGTTGCGCACGTGCACGCCGTCGTCTTCCATCTCCTGGGCGAGCTCGGGCGTGACCGGTCGGGTGAGCTCGTGCACGAGGGCGTACTGGGCGTGGTTGGTGTCCTGGTATTCGTCGACCAGCAGGTGCCGAAAACGGCGCCGGTAGAGCGCGGCGACCTTGGGAAAAGCACGGAACAGGTAGACCGTCTCGCCGATGAGGTCGTCGAAGTCGAGCGCGCTCGCTGCGCGCAGTCGGGCCTGGTACTGCCGAAAAATCTCGACGAACATGACCTCCTGCGGGTCGCTCATGTTGGCGTTGCGCGCATAGGAATCGGCATCGGCGAGCTCGTTCTTCAGCTTGGAGATCTTGGCGCCCGCTGACCCCGGCGTGAATCCGTAGGTATCGGCGTCGAGGCCCTTGATGATGCGTTTGAGCGTGACCTTGGTGTCGGCCGAGTCGTAGATGCTGAACGTGCTGGACAGGCCGATCTTTTCGGCTTCGCGGCGCAGGATGCGCACGCAGGAGGAGTGGAAGGTGCTGATCCACATGCCGTCTGAGCCCTGCCCGAGGATGGCGTGCACCCGCTCGCGCATCTCGGCGGCGGCCTTATTGGTAAAGGTAATCGCGAGAATCTGGCTCGGCCAGGCATCGCGGGTTTCGAGCAGGCTCGCGACGCGACGGGTGAGCACGCTGGTCTTGCCCGACCCGGCGCCAGCGATGATGAGCAAGGCCTGGCCGCGGTATTCCACGGCCTCTTTCTGCTGCGGGTTGAGCCCGTCAAGCAAGGGACTCTCCTGCGTACCGCCCGGGCCGGCATACCCATTGGAATCGAGAATGATCGGCGTGGCCGAGCGGCCGGTGGTGACGGGTGCGGATTCCGCGTTCAGAGGTGTGGTCATGTCGGTTTCCAGTGTAGGCGAGGCCCCTGACACGAGGCCGGGATGACGCCCACGGGTCAGCGCCGCTCGTCGCGCACGTGCACGGCCAGATCGGGGTGGTCGGCGAACACCCCGTCGACGCCCGAGTCGAAAATAAGGCGAAACTCGGACTGCCAGTGGCCGAAATCAGCCTTTCGGGTGCCGCTCTGAAAGGCTGTCTCCAGAAACTTGTTCTCCGGGCGCAAAGTCCAGCAGTAGACCTCCAGTCCGGCGGCGTGCGTATCATCGACCAGAGCGGATGCCCCGATCACGTCACCCGCGTCATCCGTTTTGAGGATGAGCGACTTGGGAACGCTGATGCCGTCCACCCCGATGTCACTCGTGGCCGTGCTGGAGCCCATGCTGCTGCGGGAGCCGCCGGCCGAGCGGCCCGCCGCCAGGCTCGAGAGCCCGCCAGCGGTGAGGTGGGCGGCGTAGCTGAGCGCACCGGCCCCGTACTCGGCGAGTTGGTCGGCCGGGTGCCCCTGGTCTTCGAGCAGAAAGATGCGTTTGCCACGCACGCCCTGGGCCCGAACCTGCGCGAGCACGCTCGGTTCGAAGCTCTCCACGGTGAGCCGGTCGGTGTTCCAGCCTGCGGCGGAGACCTCGGCAGCGAACAGCTCGGGCAGTGGCAGGTCGAGGCTCGCGAAGTAGTTGCTGTGCTTGATTTCGGCCACGATACCGAGCACCCGGTCGGTGTGTTCGGCTGCGGCATCGACCAGGTCGAACAGGTCGCGCAGGCGCAGGATCGGCTGTTGGTCGTCGAAGGTGGTGTTGCCCTGCCGCAGGGCGGGCAGTCGTTCCCTGGCCCGCAGAGTGCGCAGTTCGTCCCAGGTGAAGTCCTCGGTGAACCAGCCGGTGACGAGCGTTCCGTCGATGTGTTTCTCGGTGCGGCGAGCGGAGAATTCGGCGCGGGTGGCGACATCCGTTGTGCCGGAGATCTCGTTTTCGTGGCGGATCACCAGCACCCCGTCTCGGGTGGCGACGAGGTCGGGTTCGACCGCGTCGGCGCCGAGGCCGAAGGCGAGGTCGAATGCGCTGCGGGTGTGCTCGGGCCGGTGCCCGCTGGCCCCGCGGTGGCCAATCACGATCGGTTTCATGGTTTCAGGCTAACAACGGGGCGAGAACGGATGCTGGGGGCCGGCATTCGCTCGAAGCGAAATGGGTGCGAACCACCGCCTGCAATGCTGCAAATCGGCTGATCCCCTGCACATTCGCATGTGCTCTCGGGTACCGTGGAGTACGTGCCGCACCAGGCGCACCCAAACTCCACCAGCTGATTGTGAGTACAGCAACACATGGCATCCTCCAACCCCGCTTTCTCCCGCAACGAGGCGTTCGGCCCTCGCGGCGCAGTGGCGTCGTCGCGGGCCCTCTCGGACAACGATCTGCAGTCGATGTACAACCGGCCCTCGGCCGGTGCGCAGGACACCGAACGCATGACCTACGAAGATACCATCACCAAGACCGGCCTCGGCTTCGCGCTGCTGCTCGTCGCGGCAATGATCTCCTGGGTTGCTACCCCGGTGCTGCCGTTCCTGTTCATTCTGGGTGCCATCGCCGGTTTCGTGCTCGGTCTGGTCAACACCTTCAAGAAGGAGCCGTCCGCTCCGCTCATTCTCGCCTTCGCCGGGGCCCAGGGCCTGTTCGTCGGCGGCATCTCGCGCGTCTTCGAGGACCTCTACGGGGGCGTCGTGATGCAGGCAGTTCTCGCCACCCTCGTCGTCGTCGGTGTCACGCTCGCCCTGTTCAAGAGCGGCAAGATCCGCGCCTCGAAGAAAGCCACCAAGATCTTCCTGGTCGCCATGATCGGCTACGCCGCGTTCTCGCTGATCAACTTCGGCATGATGCTGTTCGGCGCCACCGATCAGGCCTTCGGCATGCGCAGCCAGAGCATCAGCATTCTCGGCTTCGACATCAAGCTCGGCATCCTCATCGGCCTGCTCGCTGTGCTCCTGGCCGCGTACTCGCTCGTGCTCGACTTCGACTTCATCCAGAAGGGCGTCAACAACCGCCTGCCGCGCAAGTACGGCTGGACCGGCGCGTTCGGCATCATCATGACCGTCGTCTGGCTCTACGTCGAAATGCTGCGCATCTTCGTGCTGACCCGCGAGTAGCGGCATCCGCTTGATCAGGCGCCCTCGTTATTTCGGAACGGGGGCGCTTTTTCGTACCCCACGCACGCCACACTGTGGTTGGCTTAAGCAATGAGTTTCACTGACCTGCACGCGCTGCTTCCCCTCGAATCCACCGGCGTGAACGCCACGTTCGGCTACATCGGCAGCGGTATCGTGCTCCTCGGGCTCGCCTGGGTGGTCGTGCTCGCCATCCGCCGCTACCTCAAAGCGCCCAAAGACTGACTAAACGGATGCCCGCCCCGGGGTCATCCCATGTGCGCCCCCAATATCGGCAGTCGCTACGCCGGTTACCGTAGCGGTCACCCGTTTCGGGCGCGGCCACGGGCAAACCTGGGTCGATGCAGGGAGACACCGCGTTTCGGGGTCCTGGCGACGATGACGGCCGCGATCGAGCCGAGCACGATGACGATTCCCGCGATCTGAATCGGGGCAAGGTACTCTCCGGCGATCGCCCAGCCGAGCACGATGGCCACGACGGGGCTCAGCAGGCCGAGGAATGCGATGGTGCTCGCCGGCAGGCGCGCAATGCCGTGGAACCAGGCGACGTAGGCAAATGCCGTGCCGGCCACAGCGAGGTACGCGTAGCCGGCGAGGTTGGCCACGGTCAACGGCGTGGTCGGAAGGCCTTCGAGCAGGAGCAAAACGGGCAGCAGGCTGAGCCCGCCCGCGATGAGCTGCCACGAGGTCGTCGCCAGCAGCGGCGCCGGCTGCCCCCACTTCTTGGAGAGCACAATGCCCGAGGCCATGCAGACCGTGCCGCCGACAGCGGCCAGGATCCCGATAGCGTCAAGCCTCGCCTGCGATTGGAGCACGATGAGGCTGACGCCGAAGGCACCGGTCGCGCCGCTCGCCAGAACGCGTCCGGTCATCCTCTCGTGCAGCACGCGACTGGCGAGCAATGCGACCACGAGCGGCTGCAGGCCTCCGACGATGGCGGCCACTCCGCCCGGGAGCCGGTAGGCCGCGATGAAGAGCAGCGCGAAGAACGCCCCGATGTTGAGCACGCCGAGCACCCAGGACTTCCACCACCATTCGCCGCGCGGCAATCGGCGGCAGAGCACCAGGAGCAGCAGCCCTGCGGGGAGCGCGCGCAGGAATGCCGCGAGCAGCGGCCGATCCGCGGGCAGCAACGCCGTCGTCGCCAGATAGGTGGTTCCCCAAAGAACGGGAGCCAGGGCGGTGGTCGCCAACAGAAGGAATCGATTGCTAAGCACTTAGCTATTATAGCTAAGTGCTTAGCAATTGATAGTGTGGAACCATGACAGACCAGGTCGATCGAATCCTCGAGCAGTGGAGCACCGAGAAGCCCGATCTGGATGTCTCCCCGATGGCCGTCATCGGCCGCTTGAGTCGCACCGCTCTGGCCGTCGAGTCCCGCCTGGCCGCGACCTTTGCGCGGTACGGCCTGGACGCATCCTCTTTCGACGTGCTCGCGACGCTGCTGCGGAGCGGTGCGCCCTACCGGATCTCCCCGGCGGCACTGGCCCGCGATGCGATGATCTCGACGAGCGCGGTGGCCCAGCGCCTGAACAAACTGCAGACGCGAGGTTTGGTCAGCCGGGAGGCGAACCCCGACGATGGCCGCGGTACCCTGGTCGCGCTGACGGATGCCGGTAAGCGGCTCATCGACGCCGCCCTGGCCCCGCACGTCGAGACCGAGCGAACCATCACCGCGATTCTTTCTGACGACGAGCAATCGCTTCTGGTGGGGCTGCTGCAGAGGATCAACGCTGCGGCAACCCACGGACTGAACGAATCAGCGCAGCGAACGCAGGTAACGCCGGCGAACGATGAGTTGAGCGACCCGAAGTAGTGGGTAGAGGGCGCGCCACGGCTGCTGCGGGGCCGCCCGCGTCAGCGATCGCACCGTGAGATGCACTTCGTTGCCGTGGCGGTGCATGATGAACGCCTCCTCGCCGTCTTCACCCGCCAGCGCAGCACATCCCCGGCGGCGCGCTCCCACACCGCGTCACCGCTGCCCACGACCGCTGACACTTCCGAGCGCCGGAATTTCGGATCGCTCGCCGGCCAGTCGTGAAGTTCAGGGCTGGTCATGATTCTCCTTCGCGCCGAGCCTCAGGGTGTGGGTCATCTGCCCAGTCAATCGCAACGGCGACGGTTTCAGTCCGGGGTTCGCCCGCAGCGCACCGCGTGAATCCCTGCGTAGACTCGGGTTATGTCGCTCGGTCGCCCATTTCGAGCGCTGTGGGCATCGAGTGCCTCCTCGAATCTCGCTGACGGAGTCGCGTTCATCTCGATGCCGCTTCTCGCGGCGTCGCTCACCGACGATCCGCGGTTGGTCGCGGGTCTGGCCACGACGTACGCCCTGGTGCGGCTCCTGGTCGCGCTGCCCATCGGGGTATGGGTCGATCGAGTCGATCGGCGCACGCTGCTGATTGGCGCGAACCTCATCCGTGGGTTCGCGGTACTCGCCCTGGCCGTCTCGGTGCAGCTGGACCTCGCAACGTTGCCGCTGCTCTACGCGGCGTTTGCGGTCGTCGGAACGCTGGAGAGCGCGGCGGACAACGCATCCGTTTCGCTGTTGCCCGGGGTCGTACCGGTCACGCAGCTGGATCGGGCCAATGGTCGCATTTCAGCCGCGCAGCTGATCGCCGATGAGTTCGCCGGGCCGCCGCTGGGTGGACTGCTGTTTGCCGCCCTGGCCGCCGCTCCCCTGTATCTCATGGGCGGGCTGTGGGCTGCGGCCGGGATTCTCGCCCTGGCGCTGCCGATCCGGCGGCTCGGTGGGTCGAGCCCCGACCTCACCCTGCGCCAGCCCATTTTTCGCGAGGCGATCGAGGGTGCGCGATGGCTCGCGGGCAACCGCACGGTTGGCGGGCTGGCGCTGATCGGCGCGCTTGCCAGTGTGGGCTACATGCTCCCCTTCTCGATCCTCGTGCTGTTCGCCGGGCAACGCCTCGCCCTCGACGCCCTCGGTTACGGGGTGATCCTGGCTGTTTCAGCGCTCGGCGGATTGGTGGGTTCGTTCTCGACAGCACGAGTCGTTGGCACGATGGGCTACCGGCGCACGATTATTGCGAGCCTCGTCACGGCGGCGGCAGCACTGTTCGCGCTGTCGATCGCCACCAACGGAGTTGTTGCCGCTGTGCTTCTCGCGGTCTACATCCTGCACGCCGTGGTCTGGGGAATCTGCACTACCTCCCTCCGGCAACGACTCGTGCCCGACGCCCTGCGCGGACGGGTAAACGCGGTGTCCCGCGTGCTCAGCCTGCTCGGGCTGGCGCTCGGTTCGGCGCTCGGCGGCCTGCTGGCTGTGGTTGGCCTTGCACTGCCGATCGCCGTCGGTGGCGGAGTCTTCGTGTGTTGTGCGGTGCTGGCTGTCATCGTGCTCCCCCACGATCCTGCCCCTGATCATCCAATGCCCGTTGGCCCGGTGACAACACCCCCGGATCATCAATGACTGGGGGCAATAACCATGCCGGGCCTAACAGGCCAACACCCTTCAGAAGCAAAGCTTCAAGGGCTACCTACAAGGTAACGGGGGCTTGGCGCCCGCAGTCGCAAGAGATATTGGCGGCAGACGTATACACGGGAGTAGCGCTGACGAAGCTCATCCTCGAGTTCGAAGCGCGCGTGCATGAAGGCGTGCACGGGTGTGGACAGTCCAGCGGGAGACTCAAATCCGTCGTCCCCGCTCGCTGACTCCTTGTAGACGTGCAGGTAGCGATAGTTCTCCGCGAATCCTGCCGAGGTGTACCAGTCGTTTGCACTCGCGGTTTCTCGCGTCCAGGCATCGAGCGACGTGACTCGCTCCGGCAGCCGCTGTACGGCATGCCGCAGGAGCTTTGAGGCGATTCCGTGGCGTTGAGCATCCGGATGCACGGCTATTGAGTCGATCGTCGCGGTGTCGCCGTCGATCTCGACGTCGATCAGTCCAACGACGACGTCGCCCCTGCAGGCAACTAATTCCACACGATCACTCGCAAATGTTGTCTTGCAAATTTTGACGTCGTCATAGTAATCGGTGTCAAAAAAACTCAGCAAGCGGCAGGTGAGCCAGCTTCGTTCGTCGGAAGTGCGGTAGTCCCGTATCTGTAGCATCGTGTCCCTGATCGTTGAAAAATTCGGTGCTCAATCGCGCGGAATGCACGAGAGCGCGGAACAATCAGGAGCGGAACATGATTCGACTGTACTGCGCGCCGCTCTGCCAAGGCAACCGCATCGCGGTGGAAGGAGTATGAGCGCACCCGTTTCGGGCGCGACCACGAGCGGATGCCGGCGCCGGGCACACAAAAAGGGCCGACTCTCGCGAGCCGGCCCTTTTTACTGCGCGATCACTCCCACTCGATGGTTCCCGGCGGCTTGCTCGTCACGTCGAGCACGACGCGGTTCACGCCGTCGACCTCGTTGGTGATGCGGTTCGAAATCTTGGCGAGCAGGTCGTAGGGCAGGCGAGTCCAGTCGGCGGTCATGGCATCCTCTGAAGACACCGGGCGCAACACGATCGGGTGACCGTAGGTGCGGCCGTCGCCCTGCACGCCCACCGAGCGCACATCGGCCAGCAGCACGACCGGGCACTGCCAGATCTCGCGGTCGAGGCCGGCGGCGGTCAGTTCGAAGCGAACGATCGCATCCGCTTGACGCAGCAGGTCGAGGCGTTCCTGGGTGATCGAGCCGACGATGCGAATTCCCAGGCCGGGGCCGGGAAACGGCTGGCGCTGCACGATTTCGGCCGGCAGTCCAAGCTCGGCGCCGATCGCGCGCACTTCGTCTTTGAACAGGGTGCGCAGCGGTTCGACCAGTTCGAACTTGAGGTCGTCGGGCAGGCCGCCCACGTTGTGGTGGCTCTTGATGTTGGCGGTGCCACTGCCGCCGCCGGATTCGACGACGTCGGGGTAGAGCGTGCCCTGCACGAGGAACCGGATCGGGTCGCCGTCGATTTCCTTGGCTTCTTCGATGAGTTCGGCCTGGGCCTGCTCGAAGGTGCGAATGAATTCGCGGCCGATGATCTTGCGCTTGGTCTCAGGGTCGCTCACACCTTCGAGGGCCACGAGGAACTGCTCACGCACGTCCACGGTGACCAGGCGGATGCCCGTGGCCTTGACGTAGTCTTCCTCAACCTGGCGGCGCTCGTCCTGGCGCAGCAGGCCGTGGTCGACGAACACGCAGACCAGCTGGTCGCCGATCGCTTTGTGCACGAGGGCGGCGGCGACGGCGGAGTCGACTCCGCCGGACAGGCCGCAGATGACCTTGCCGGTGCCGACCTGGGCGCGAATCTTCGCGACCTGCTCGGCGATGACGTTGCCGCTGTTCCAGTCGGGGTTGATGCCGGCGGCGCGGTGCAGAAAGTTCTCGAGCACGTGCTGCCCGTTTTCGGAGTGCTTGACCTCGGGGTGCCACTGCACGCCGTAGAGGCGCTTGGCGTCGTTGGCGAACGCGGCGACCGGGGTCGAGACCGAGGAGGCCAGCACGGTGAAGCCCTCCGGCGCCGTGGCAACCGAGTCGCCGTGGCTCATCCACACGGTCTGGTTGCCCGGCTGGTTTGCCAGCAGCACGTTGTCGCCGTTGCTCACGGTGACCGGGGTCGAGCCGTATTCGCGGGCACCGGTGTGGGCGACGGTGCCGCCGAGAGCGGTCGCCATCACCTGGAAGCCGTAGCAAATGCCGAGTACGGGCACGCCGAGCTCGAAGATCGCGGCGTCGAACGCGGGCGCACCATCGGCGTACACGCTCGACGGGCCGCCGCTGAGAACGATTCCGCGCGGGTTCTTGGCGAGAACTTCGGCGGCGGTAATCGTGTGCGGCACGATTTCCGAATAAACGGATGCCTCCCGCACGCGCCTCGCGATCAGCTGCGCGTACTGCGCACCGAAATCGACCACCAGAACGGGGCGATCGAGGCCTGAGTCGGCGACCGCAGCTGAATCGGCGCGTGAGGGATCCGCTGATGCTGTGTCGACGACACTCACGAACGCACCTCGGCGGCCTTTTTCGCTTCGAGCTGCTCGAGGGAACGTTTGACGCGGCGGGTCATGGGGCCTTCCAGGAAGAACGAGAGCGTGGGGATGATGCCGCCGAGCGCAATCAGCACGAAGAGCGGGAACGGCCAGCGCATGAGACTCCACAGCCGGAAGTCGGCGAACAGGTAGAGCACGTAGAACCAGCCGTGCACGATCAGGATGATCGTGCTCAGGTTGATTGCGGCGACCGTGTCGCGCGGCACGAAGGCGAGAAAGCCATCGGCGCCGTTCATTTCGAGTTCGTAACCGAGAATGAACTTGGCATAGACCTCGGCGCAGAGCAGCAGCAGAAAGACACCGGTGATGATGGACGACACCTGGTAGAGCCGAAGCGCACCGGGGATTCGGGAAATATCGGCGGGCTTGGGATCAAGTGGCATGGGGTAATTCTATGCGCCAGCGCTGGGAGTGCTTGCAGAGACCAATTCGAGCTCGGCCTCTTCCTGCTCGCGCTCCAGCGCGTCGCGCACCAGGCGATACCAGAGGAACACGGCGAATCCGGCGAAGACGACCCACTCGATGGCATAGAAGATGTTCAGCCAGTTGAGCGACTGATCGACTTCGGGCACCGGGGAGTCGATTTTGTCGAGTCCTCCCGGGGCTTCGGCGGCGACGATATACGCGGAATACACGGACTCGTCGGTGAAATCAGCCCACAAATTGATCAAAGCGGATGGCGCCACCTTGGTCAGTTCCATTGAGTCACCCTGCGGGTCGGGCAGCTCGGGTGCCTCGCCGGTGAGGAAGCGCCCGGTCAGGGTAACCGGGGTGTTTTCCGGTTCGGTTTGCAGCGCATCGATGACAGCCTGGGCGCTGACCTTATCGGGGGCCCAGCCGCGCGCGACGGCGATACTGGCGGCAGCATCCGTTTGAAAATGGCTGACCACCCAGAACCCTTCGACGCCGCCGTTGAAGCGTGTCGAGATGAGCGTGTCGTCACCGGGCACCCAGGTGCCTTCGGTGCTGACCATTTGGCCGGTCGCGATCTGCGTCACTCCCCCGTCGGGCTGCGCCACCTCGGCGAGAGGCTTGACCTGTTCGGTGCTGCGCTCCACGACCACGCCGGATTCGATGGCGCGCTCGAGCTGCCAGTGCCCGAGCAGGGTGAACGCCGCGGCAACGCCGAGGGCAAGCAGCAGTGCAGCGACCCAGCGGGGGCGCACCATCATTCTGATCACGAATAGTCACCTGTGTGAGTTTCTCGCCCGGGTTTGCGTGCCGGCCGGTCGGCCGCGTCGTCGGGTTCTGGGGAATGCTGACCGAGCGCGAAATCAGCCATGGAATCTACATCTGAATGCGAGCGTTTCGCTCTGGCAACCGTATCTTCCGCCGGTTGGGAATTAGCCGAGTCGCGTTTGGCCGTATGGCGGGTGAACTCGTCGGCATCGGCCGCCTGGGCGGCGGTCGCCGCCTCGACCAGCGCGATCTCTTCGTCGAGCATGGGGTTGCGCGGTGCGCGCGGCGCAACAGATGCCGGCACCCGACGACGCAGCGCCGATCCGATCTTCTCGGAATTCGCCGCGAACAGCGGGCCGAGTATGGCCATCGATAACACGTAGAGCCCGGCGAACGGTTGCAGCCGCGGATCCAGCCCGGCCGACACCGACAGCGTTGCCAAAATGAGCGTGAACTCGCCGCGGTTGACAAAGATCGCGGCGGTGTTCAGTGCTTCGCGTGGCCCCATCTTGTGCAGCCAGGCCAGCAGCGCCCCAGACAGCAGACTGAGTACGAAGGTCATCACGATGGCGATCAGCACGACTCCGATCACCGACCCGAACTGGGCTACGTCGAGGGCGAGTCCGAAGTTGAGAAAGAAGAATGCCGCGAAGATGTCGCGGAGGGGCACGGCGACGCGTTCGATTCTGGCGCGATAGCTGCTCGCGCCGAGCACGACGCCGATCAGGAACGCGCCGATCGCATCCGTCACGCCGATGATCTCGCCGATGCCGGCGAACAGCACCACGAGCCCGAAGAACAAAATGGTGAACAGTTCGTCGTCTTTGGTGCGCATCAGGCGCGAGACGACGCGGCCGCCCCAGCGGGCGAGCGAGAACATGGCCACCAGAAACAGGAACGCGATGGAGAGCTGCAGCACGATCGGCCAGATCTCGGTTTCACCGCTCAGCACGACCGAGACGATGGAGAGGTAGATGGCGATGAAGATGTCGCCGACGACCGTCACGCCGAGGATCATCGGGGTCTCTTTGTTAGCCAGGCGGCGCAGTTCGATGAGCAGTTTGGTAATGATGGCGCTCGAGGAGGTTCCGGTCATGCCAGCAATGACGAGGGCTTCGCGGGGGCCCCAGCCCACGAGCAGGCCGAAGATGAAGCCGGCGCCCATGTTGATGAGCACCCAGGATCCACCGGAGATGATCAGAGTCTTGGCGTTGCCGAAGAATTCTTCCTGGTCGAATTCGAGGCCGAGGCTGAAGAGCAGCAGGATCAGGCCGAACACGGCGATGAGCTCAATATCGGCGGATTGAAAGTCGAGGGGGAAGAAGTCGGTGTTCGGGCTCGCGAGAACGCCCACGATCATATAGATCGGGATGGTGGGGAGCCCGATCATTTTGCCCAGGCGGCCAAGGATGTAGGCGACGACGAGCAGGATGCCGAGAACCAGAAGGTCTTCGCCCAGGTGCATCGCTTACCCCCCGGGTGGAGCGTCGACGGTTTTCGCCTTCACTTCACCGGTGCGGAAGAACGCGAAGGCCTTGACGACCTTTTCCGGCGAGCCAGCGACGACGAGGGTGTCGCCGGGAAAGACCTTGAAGTCGGCGGCCGGTGCCGGGTTGGCGGATTCTCCGCGCACGACGGCCACCACGGTGAGTCCGGCGATACCGCGATCGGCCGGGTTGCCAAGCGCCTGGCCGGCGATGTGGTCTTCGTAGTCGACGGTGAACCAGTCGATGCTGAGGCCGGGAATCTGGTCGAGGGCGCTGAGCGACTCGGTGATCTGGGTGCCGCCGAGGAGCTCGGCGAGGGTGTGCGCCTCGTCTTCGTTGAGCCGAAGCGAGACCTTGCTCGCGTCGGGGCCGCCCTCGTCGTCAGCGAAGGTAATGAGGTCGCTGTGGCCGGAACGGTGGGCGATGACGCCGACCTTGCCACCGTCATCCGTGATGAAGGTGTGCAGCACACCCACGCCGGGAAGTTTGACCCGCCGAACATCAACCATTGTCATGACTCCTGAGGTTTAGGGGCAGTGCCCTCATTCTACCGGAGCCGCTTTTTTCCGCCGCGCGCGCTCAGCTTTTTGTCACCGCGCCCGTTACCGGTGACCGCGCCAGTAAGAGGTGGCGCGACCACCGGCAAATGGCGCGGTGAGTGATGAGTGAGGGTGAGTTATGCACAGATCCTCCGGCGCGCGTCTTAAGCGCTAAAGTTGCTGCCATTCTCGGGTCATGGCAACCACGGCGCCCTCCGAACCTGCATCGAACTACCTGATCGCGGCTCTCCTGCGACCCGATGGGCTCATCCTCGCATCCGATGCTGCCACGGTCGGATTGCATGAGGCGCTCCGCACAGAGTTCACCCACCACCGAGTGACGCGACTGCGGCGGGGCGTCTACCTGCCCACCGCGCACTGGGAACAACTCGATCTCGACGCGCGCTACCTCTTTCGCATCCGCGCCTACGCTGCGGTCAGCGCAGATCCGCCAGTTTTCTCCCACCACTCTGCGGCGGTGATCTGGGGGTTTCCCCGGCCGTCACACTGGCCAACGGATGTCCATGTCACCGTCCCACAGGCATCCGGCGGTCGTTCCAAACCCGGTATCGTGCGGCACTGTGCCACCGACCAGGGCGCAATGTCTACCGGGGCCGTCAGGCGCGGTGGCCTGCTGGTCACGTCGGCGGCCGAGACCGCTGTCGCGATGGCCCGCATTCTGCCATTTCCGGAGTCCGTCGCGATGATGGACCGGGCCATCCACGTGCCCCGCATGTTGTTTCCCGGGGGCAGTTCGGGAACGACACTGGCCACACGGGACGCGTTGCAGGCAGCCCTCGACACCCTCGAAAGGTCCGGCCGGCGCTATGGTAAAACCGCCGCACTCCGCGCCGGGGACTTTGCGTCAACGCAGTCCGATTCAGGTGGGGAATCGATCAGCCGCGCGCACATGTTCCTGCTCGGGTTCGCCGCTCCCGAGTTGCAGGTGCGCTTCGCGCGATGCCGCAGGGTTCATCGCTTTTGTCGACTTCTTCTGGCGAAGCATCAATACTGTCGGCGAATTCGACGGACTCGGCAAATACGTCAAGGACACGTACACCCGGGGCCGCACGACCGCCGAAGTCGTAATGGACGAGAAGCGCCGTGAAGATCGAATTCGCGCGTGCGGGCCATCCGTTTCGCGGTGGGACTGGCAGATCGCACGCGACCTCACGGCCTTCGGCGCCTACCTCACGCGCATCGGCGTCCCTCGATCCCGCTAGCGCCGGCGCCGCGCCCGGTAGCGGTGAGCGCGCCAGCTACAGGTGGTGCTACCACCGGCAGCTGGCGCGATGAGCGATGTGGGAGCGCGCGATGCTAGTTCGTGACCACGATGTCGGGAGCCTCGAGGCGCACCCGGTCGGCGGATTCGTCGTTCGGCTCCTCCTGCGAGGCCCGCTCGGCGGCGACCCGGGTGAGATAGAAGCCGACCTCCCGGTCGATGCGCCCCTGGTCCCAGCCGAGCACGTCAGCCATGAGAGCTGCGGCGACCGGCGCGGCCGACACCCCGCGGTCCCAGGCCTCGATCGAGATGCGGGTGCGACGCGCCAGCACGTCCTCGAGGTGCAGGGCACCCTCGTGCGACGCCGCGTAGACGACCTCGGCACCGATGTAGTCATCGGCGCCGGGCAGCGGCTCGGCGAGCGCCGGGTTCGCCTTGATCAGGTCGAGCAACTCGTCGGTGAGGGTGCCGTACCGGTTGAGCAGGTGTTCGACCCGCACGGTGTGCAGTCCGAACGCCCTGGCGATCTTGCCGCGCTTGTTCCAGGCGGCCTGATAACCCTCGGCGCCCAGCAAGGGGATGTCCTGGGTCGCCGACGCGGGAATGCGACCGTCGAGAGCCGACGCCGCGGCATCCACTGCGTCCTTGGCCATAATGCGGTAGGTGGTCCACTTGCCGCCGGCGATGACGACGAGGCCGGGAACGGAGTGCCCGACGAGGTGCTCACGGGACAGCTTGGAGGTCTGGTCGCTCTCGCCGGCCAGCAGCGGACGCAGCCCGGCGTAGACGCCCTCAACGTCTTCGCGGGTGAGCGGAACGCTCAGCACCTCGTTGATGTGCTCGAGGATGTAGTCGATATCCGCCGCCGTAGCAGCGGGGTGCGCCTTGTCGAGGTGCCAATCGGTGTCGGTCGTTCCGATGAGCCAGTGCCGGCCCCACGGGATGACGAACAGTACGCTCTTCTCGGTGCGCAGCAGCAGTCCCATGGCGCTCTGGAACCGGTCGCGCGGCACGACGAGGTGCACGCCCTTCGAGGCCCGCACCTTGAAGGTGCCGCGTTCGCCGACCATGCGCTGAGTGTCGTCGGTCCAGACGCCGGTCGCGTTCACGACCTGCTTGGCCCGCACGTCGAAGTGTTCGTCGGTCTGCAGGTCGTGGGCGCGCACGCCGACGACGCGCTCCCCCACCTTGATAAAGCCCTCGACCCGCACCCGGCTGGCCGCGTGGGCTCCGTAGAACGAGGCGGTGCGCACGAGCGACGACACGTAGCGGGCGTCATCGACCTGGGCGTCGTAGTACGTGATGCCGCCGACCAGGGCGTCATTGGCGAGGCTCGGGATGAGCTTCTGCACCTGGCTCTTGGACAGGTGGCGGTGGTGCGGCACTCCGGGCGGACGACCGCCGGTGTAGGAGAAGATGTCGTAGAGCAGCATGCCGGCCCCGATGTAGAAACGTTCGGTGAAGCGTTTCTTGAGCGGGTACAGAAACCGCACCGGCTTCACGAGGTGTGGTGCGATGCGCTGCAGCAGCAGTCCTCGTTCGGTGAGCGCTTCGCGAACGAGACGAAAGTCGAGCTGCTCCAGATAGCGAATGCCGCCGTGCACGAGCTTGGATGACCGGCTCGACGTGCCCGACGCCCAGTCCCGGGCTTCCAGAATGCCCACGCTCAAACCACGCGTGACGGCATCAAGGGCTGCGCCGGCGCCGACGATGCCGCCGCCGACGACGAGAATGTCGAGTTCCTTGTCTTTGAGCTTGGCGAGAGCGGCGATCCGCTCCTCAGGCCCCATTTTTGTGGATCGGGTGACCGAATTGTGGGACGTCATTGCTACTCCTGTTCAGACTCAATGTTCAAGACGAGAGGTCAGGGCGTGCTGCGACAACAGTGTTGAGGGTTATTTACGAAAAGTTCCGCTATCTTCGACGCTAGTTCACTCGGTACGGCGCGACAACCACTTCAACCCGTTGAAATTCTTTGAGATCGGAGTAGCCGGTGGTCGCCATCGACCGACGCAGCGCGCCGATGAGGTTGGCGGTGCCGTCGGCCACCGGTGCCGGGCCGTAGAGAATCTCCTCGAGCGGGGCCACTGTGCCCACCTGCACGCGCTTGCCGCGCGGCAGTTGCGGGTGGTGAGCCTCGGCGCCCCAGTGGAATCCGCCGCCGGGAGCATCCGTTGCCCGGGCCAGTGCGGTGCCGAGCATGACAGCGTCGGCGCCACAGGCGACGGCCTTGACGATGTCGCCCGAGGTCCCGAGGCCGCCGTCGGCGATGACGTGCACGTAGCGCCCGCCGGACTCGTCCATGTAGTCGCGACGCGCGCCGGCGACATCCGCTACCGCGGTCGCCATCGGGGCGTGGATACCGAGGGTCGTGCGGGTGGTCGACGCGGCTCCCCCACCGAAACCGACCAGAACACCCGCGGCTCCGGTGCGCATGAGGTGCAGGGCAGCCGTGTAGGTGGCCGCGCCGCCGACGATGACGGGAACGTCGAGTTCGTAGATGAACTTCTTGAGGTTGAGCGGTTCCTGGTTCTGCGACACGTGCTCGGCCGACACTGTCGTGCCACGAATCACGAACAGGTCAACACCGGCGGCGACGACGGTTTCGTAGAGTTCCTGGGTGCGCTGGGGCGAAAGGGCGCCGGCCACGGTGACGCCGCCCGCCCGAATCTCAGCGAGGCGTGCGGTGACGAGCTCGGGCTGGATCGGAGCGGAGTACATCTCCTGCATGCGCGCGGTCGCCTTATCGGCGGGCAGGCTGCGAATTTCGGCGAGTAGCGGCTCCGGGTTTTCGTGCCGGGTCCACAGGCCTTCGAGGTCGAGCACGCCGACGCCGCCGAGCTGGCCCATCATGATGGCTGTGGTCGGCGAGACGACGGAGTCCATCGGGGCGGCGAGCACGGGAATGGCGAACTGGTAGGCGTCGATGGTCCAGCCGACCGACACGTCCTCCGGGTCGCGAGTGCGCCGGCTCGGCACCACCGCGATGTCGTCGAAGGCATATACGCGGCGAGCGCGCTTGGAACGGCCAATCTCGATTTCCATGGTTCCAGTTTAGAGGGAACCCCCGACATCCTCTTTTCAAGCGGATGCCGGACCCTCCCTACCGGCGGTAGTTCGGGGCCTCGACCACGATCTGCACGTCGTGCGGGTGCGACTCCTTCAAACCGGCGGGCGTGATGCGCACGAACTTGCCCTTCTGCTTGAGCTCAGCGATGGTGCGGGCGCCCACATAGAACATGGACTGACGCAGGCCCCCGACAAGCTGATAGGCCACAGCTGCGAGGGGGCCGCGGAACGGCACCTGGCCCTCGATGCCCTCGGGAATGAGCTTCTCATCGCTCGGAACGTCGCTCTGAAAGTAGCGGTCCTTCGAATACGACGTCTTCGTACCGCGGGTCTGCAGGGCACCGAGCGAACCCATGCCGCGATAGGTCTTGAACTGCTTGCCGTTGACGAACACCAGTTCGCCGGGGCTTTCCGTGCAACCGGCGAGCAGCGAGCCGAGCATGACGGTGTCGGCGCCGGCCACGAGGGCCTTGGCGATGTCACCGGAATACTGCAGCCCACCGTCGGCGATGACCGGAATACCGGTTTCGCGAGCGGCGAGGGAGGCCTGGTAGACGGCGGTGATCTGCGGAACGCCCACACCGGCCACGATGCGGGTGGTGCAGATGGAGCCGGGGCCGACGCCCACCTTGATGGCGTCGGCGCCCGCGTCGATGAGAGCCTGGGCGCCGGAGCGGGTGGCCACGTTTCCACCGATCACGTCGACGTCGGCGAAGGCCTTGTCGGCCTTCAGCCGACGAATGATGTCGAGCACCCCGGCGCTGTCGCCATTGGCGGTGTCGACCACGAGCACGTCAACGCCCGATTCGAGCAGGGCGGTCGCGCGCTGCCAGGCGTCGCCGAAGAAGCCGATGGCCGCGCCGACGCGCAGGCGTCCGGCGTCGTCCTTGGTGGCGAGGGGATATTCCTCGCTCTTGTCGAAGTCCTTCACGGTGATCAGGCCGGTGAGCTTGCCGTTGGCGTCGATCAGCGGGAGCTTCTCAATCTTGTGCTTGGCGAAGATGGCGAGGGCGTCTTCGGGCGCCATGCCGACCTTGCCGGTGATCAGCGGCGAGGTCGTCATGACCTCGCGCACCCGGGTGAGGGCCTTCTTGGCGTACGGCACGAAGCGCATGTCACGGTTGGTGATGATGCCCACCAGAATGCCGTCACCGTCGATGACGGGCAGCCCGCTGACGCGGAACTGGCCGCACAGGGCGTCGACTTCGGCCACGGTGGCGTCGGGCGAGGTGGTGACCGGATTGGTGATCATCCCGGATTCGCTGCGCTTGACCAGGTCGACCTGCTCGGCCTGGTCCCCGATCGAGAGGTTGCGGTGCAGAATGCCAAGGCCCCCCTCTCGGGCCATGGCGATCGCCATGCGCGTCTCTGTGACGGTGTCCATGGCGCTGGAGAGCAGCGGCAGCGACACGTCGATTCGCCGGGTCAGGCGGGATTTGGTGACCGCCTCGCTCGGAATGACGTCGGTGTGCCCCGGCAGGAGCAGCACGTCGTCGTAGGTGAGCCCGGTGAATCCGAACGGATCTGGCTGATCCATGAAACCCCTTACCTGTAGCTGAAAAACAGAAAATTAACCGGAAAGTCACGAAAATCAACCGGTCCTCCAATGTTAAGCGTGTTTGGGTTCATCACATTCCGCACACCATTGTCAACACGGTGCGGTGTTTCGAAACTTATAGGACATAATCGGCAAATACTCTCAACAGAGAAGTTGGCAGTAGTCACCCGGCGCCCGCCCGGTTACCCGTCGGTCGGCACCAACATGGAGGTCCCGTGCACCCCACACATACGGCTCAAAGATACATACCCAGGATGCTCGCCATCCTGTTTGTGACGCTGCTAGCAGCCTTCACCATGGCCACATTCTCGGCAGGCAGCGCGCAGGCCGATGCGGTCGGTACGGAATACAACTTCACTATCTCCGGCAACGTGCAGTTCAACGGCAAGGCCCTCGACAAGGTGGCCATCGCCGTTGACGGCAACGGCTACCAGGCCGATACCGTGACGGACGCCGAGGGTAAGTGGGCCATCGGAGTTCCCGAAAAGGGAACCTACAAGGTAACTCTCGATGAGGGAACCCTGCCCAAGGGCGTTATCGTCGCCAAGGGTGGCAATGTCATCGACGCGGAGTTCGGACTCACCGACCGCCGCTCGGTGAACTTTTTCCTCGGTGAGGGCACCCGCAACACTGTCAGCTTCTTCGACCAGTTCGTCAACCGGTTTGTCAACGGCCTCAACTTTGGCCTACTGCTGGCCCTCGCGGCGATCGGAGTGTCGCTGATCTTCGGAACCACCGGGCTGAGCAACTTCGCCCACGCGGAGATGATCACGTTTGGCGCGTTGATGACCTTGGTCTTCTCGGTGCAGTTGGGCCTGCCGATCTGGCTCGCCATTCTGATTGCCATTCTGCTCAGCGGCGCTCTCGGGTTCGGCCTCGATGCGGTGATCTGGAAACCGTTGCGCCGCAAGGGCGTGGCGGTAATTCCGCTCATGATCGTGAGCATCGGGCTCTCCCTCGCACTGCGCTATCTCTACCAGTACTTCTTCGGCGGCAGCACCAGCCAGCTGCCGGGTGCCGGCATGGCCGACCTCAAGTTCGGCGCGATCTCACTCTCCCCGATCGACCTCGCCAGCATGAGTATCAGCATCGTCGTGCTGCTGGCCGTGGCCTACTTTCTGCTGCGAACCCGCATCGGCAAGGCCACCCGCGCCGTCTCCGACAACCCCAGCTTGGCGTCGGCGAGCGGCATCGACGTCGACCATGTCATCCGCATCGTCTGGGTGGTCGGGGCCGCACTCGCCGGACTCAGTGGCGTTCTCTGGGCCTACTTCCGCCCCGGCGTCAGCTGGGACATGGGCTTCCAGATGCTGTTGCTGGTCTTTGCCGCTGTGACCCTCGGCGGTCTCGGCACGGCGTTCGGAGCCCTCGTCGGCTCCCTCATTGTCGGCCTCTTCGTTGAACTGTCAACGCTGTGGCTCCCGTCCGACCTGAAAGTGGTCGGCGCCCTTGTTGTTTTGATCTTGGTGCTGCTGTTTCGACCGCAAGGCATTTTGGGTCGCAAAGAGAGAATTGGTTAGGGGTTCACGATGGACTGGGGAGCAATCTTCAATAACGCCGCCGTCGAGCTGATCAGCCCGACCACGGCCGCCTACGCACTCGCCGCCCTCGGGCTCGCCGTGCACTTCGGCTACACCGGCCTGCTGAACTTCGGACAGGCCGGGTTCATGGCCCTCGGAGCCTACGGCTACGCCATCTCCATTTTGACCTTCGGGTTTCCCGTCTGGGGAGCCTTTCTGGTCGGCGTGGGGGCTTCCGTGCTCTTTGCCTTGATTTTGGGTATTCCCACGCTTCGACTGCGCGCCGACTACCTCGCCATCGTCACGATCGCTGCCGCCGAGATTGTGCGGCTGTTGTTCACGACGAACACTTTCGCCTCCGTCACCGGATCGGCCAACGGCCTGAGTGGGTACAAGAACGAGTTCGCGGCGCTCAACCCGCTAGCTGATGGCAGCTATGGGTTCGGGCCGTTCGAGAACAACGCCTACGACACCTGGCTGCGCATCGTGGCCTGGTCGATCGTGATTATCGCGGCCCTGCTGGTCTGGCAGATCATGCGCAGCCCCTGGGGCCGCGTCATCAAGGGCATTCGCGAAGACGAAGACGCCGTGCGTGCCCTCGGCAAGAACGTCTATGCCTACAAAATGCAGTCGCTCATTCTCGGTGGTGTGTTCGGTACCATCGCTGGAATGATCTTCGCGCTGCCGCGAGCGGTCGTGCCGTCGAATTATCAGACGACTCTGACGTTCTTCATCTACGCGATTCTGCTGCTCGGCGGGGCCGCCACGGTGCTCGGCCCGATCATCGGTTCAATGATCTTCTGGGTGCTGCTGTCGTTCTTCTCGGGTTTCATGGCTCGGGCCGTCGAAGCAGGCTGGTTGCCGTTCATGACGTCCATTCAGGCCGGCCAGCTGCGCTTCGTACTGGTGGGAGTGGCGATCATGTTAATAGTCATCTTCAGACCGCAAGGTATCTTCGGCAATAAGAAGGAGTTGGCTTTTGTCCGATAACGCTGTTCCGGCCGCTCCCCTCGAGCCGCCCGTTCCCATCACAAAGCCGGTCAAAGCGACCGGCCTGCACATCGGAGAACCAGCACCCGGCTGTGCGAAGGTCGACCCGATTCTGGTCGTCGACAACGTGCGGCGCACCTTCGGGGGGCTCACCGCGGTCGACGTCGATCACGTCGAGGTTCCGCGCGGCGCGATCACAGCACTGATCGGCCCGAACGGCGCCGGTAAGACGACCCTGTTCAACCTGTTGACCGGTTTCGACAAGCCCGACGACGGAAAGTGGACCTTCAACGGTCGCTCCCTCGCTGGTGTTCCGGCGTACCGAGTGGCCCGCATGGGCCAGATTCGCACCTTCCAGTTGACCAAGGCGCTCGGTCTGCTCACCGTCATGGACAATATGCTGCTCGGTGCCAAGGGCCAGACCGGCGAGAACATGTTCCGCGCATTGATGCCGTTTCTCTGGCGCAATGAAGAAGAGGAGAACCGCGCCAAAGCACTCGATCTGCTCACCCGGTTCAAGCTTGATACCAAGAAAGACGACTACGCGGCGAGCCTCTCCGGCGGGCAGCGCAAGCTGCTCGAAATGGCCAGAGCGCTCATGAGCGATCCGACCCTGGTAATGCTCGACGAACCCATGGCCGGGGTCAACCCGGCACTGACCCAGTCGCTGCTCGACCACATTCTCAACCTCAAGGCGCAAGGCATGTCCGTTCTGTTCGTGGAACACGACATGCACATGGTGCGCCACATCGCCGACTGGGTGATCGTAATGGCCGAGGGCAAGGTGGTCGCCGAGGGCGACCCGCACGAGGTCATGAAGAACCCGGCCGTGATCGACGCATATCTCGGTCAGCACCATGACGAAGACATTGGGGAAGACCCCGATGCCGAGATCGTGCACGTTTCAGCCATTAAGGAGTTGCTCGATGACGAACGCTAATCCGCAAATCGTGCCGGCACCGACCGAAACCCGGGACGCCGTCGTCGAGGTCAAGAGCGTCACCGCCGGCTACGTCACCGGAGTGAATATTCTCAATGCCTGCTCCCTCACCGCCTACGACGGCGAGCTGATCGGCATTATCGGCCCGAACGGCGCAGGCAAGTCGACGCTACTCAAAGCCATATTCGGCTTGGTGAAAGTGCGCGACGGCGAGATCCTCCTGCGCGGCAACAACATCACCAATCTCAAGGCCAACAAGCTCGTCGCCCAGGGCGTCGGCTTCGTGCCGCAGAACAACAACGTCTTTCCGACCTTGACCATTCGCGAGAACCTCGAGATGGGCATCTTTCAGAAGCCCAAGGGTCTGATCGAGCGGCTCGAGTTCGTCACCGAGATCTTCCCGGAGCTCAGTAAACGGATGTCGCAGCGCGCCGGTTCGCTGTCGGGCGGCGAACGACAGATGGTCGCCATGAGCCGCGCGCTCATGATGGGTCCACACGTGCTGCTGCTGGACGAGCCGAGCGCCGGCCTCTCCCCCGTGCGCCAGGACGAAGCGTTCCTGCGCGTCAAAGAGATCAACAAGGCTGGTGTGACCACGATCATGGTCGAGCAGAACGCACGCCGCTGCCTGCAAATCTGCGACCGCGGCTACGTGCTCGATCAGGGTCGCGATGCCTACACCGGCACCGGACGTGAGCTTTTGAACGACCCCAAGGTGATCGGCCTGTACCTCGGCACCCTCGGGCAGGATTAGCGCTCTCACCCCCTGTACGAGCCTCCAGCGGCGTCCGAGATCACCTCGGGCGCCGCTTCTGTGTGTGTGCCGGCGAACGGATGCCACGGCTCGCGCTTCAGGATCGGCTCACGTATACGCAGAAGGGCCCCGGCCGAAGCCGGGGCCCTTCAGATCGCTCAGTAGAGCGGGAGCGGTGGAGCTAGTTGATGCGCTTGTACTTGTTGTCGGCACCGAACTGGTAGATGCCGATGGTCGCGCCGGTCGGGTCGCCGTTCTCATCGAACGTGATCGGACCAGAGAAGCCGTCATAGTTGACCTGCTTGCCGGCCTTCAGATCCGCAGCAGCGGACTTGAAATCGGTGGCCTTGGTGCCGTCGCCGGTGCCGCCGGAGACCTGACGCAGGTAGCTCGCGATCGAGGTACCCGAAACGTCGTTGCCCGCATAGGCGGCCAAGGCGATCAGGACGACGGCGTCATAAGACTCGGCTGCGTAGCTGTAGTCGGTCAGCGTCGGGTCGACCGTCAGCAGGCGGTCGGTGAAGTCGCCGAGCGATGCCGTGTCGAGGCCTGGCAGCGTGCCCTTGGCGCCCTCGACGAGACCGGGAGCGAAGGTTGCGCTGTAGTCGGAAAGATTGCCGTCAACGAAGTACAACTGCTTTCCCGGGAAGCCGGTGGCCACGAGGTCCGGAATGATGACCTTGGCCTGGTCGAACGTGATCAGAGCGATCGCGTCGGGGGCCGCAGCGGTGACTTCGGCGATCTGCGCGGAGAACGACGGGTCGCCCTCGTTGAACAGTGCGGTTGCGACGACCTTGCCGCCAGACTTGGTGAACGCGTCGCCAACGTACTTGGCGAGTCCGGTCCCGTAGGCGTCGTTGAGCACGATCAGGCCAAGGGTGGCGTTGCCGTCGTCAGCGATCTGGGTGCCGAGCACTTCACCCTGGAGCACGTCGGAGGGTGCGGTACGCCAATACAGACCCTGGTCGGCATAGGTCGTGAACGCGTCAGAGGTGTTGGCCGGGGAAAACTGCACAACGCCAGCACCGGTGATCTGGTCGATCACGGTCTTGGAGACGCCAGATGAGGCCGCTCCGACGATGGCTGTCACGTTCTGCGAGAGCAGGTCGGTGACCGAAGTCGTCGCGGTGTCGGTCGTCGTGTCGCCAGAGTCGCGATAAATCGCTTCAACCTTGATACCGAGACCGGCCGCGTTGACGTCCTGCACGGCGAGCTTCACTCCGGCTTCTTCGGGCGGGCCGAGGAAGGCCAGTCCACCACTCTGCGGAAGAATAGTGCCGATCTTCAGGGACAGGTCGCGCGCTCCGGAAGCCACCGGCTTGAAGTCGGATGCCGCTGTGGTTGTGGCCGCGTCGGTGGGTGTGGTCGCAGCACCGTTGCTGCAGCCGGTGAGCAAAAGGGCGCTCACGCCGATGAGGGCGACACCGGTAACGAGGGTACGAACTGAGCGGGAAGCCGAGGCCTTCGCGAAAACGCTCATGTTGCTCCTTGATTTATAAAGAGGGGTAAGACTGGTCAGCCGGTTGACTGCCGTGGTGTCAGAGTAGGCAATCAAGGGCCCAGAAACATACCCCCTGATGGGAGAACTTTGTAATGCGACCAAATCGTTACGAACGACGGCCGGTAATCCCCTGATAATCAATGATTTGTTTCTCCGTCATGGCGAACACACATTCCCCCCAGGAAGCGCACACGGCGCTTCCGGAAATCACCTGGGGCCAGCCAGCCTCGAGCGAGGAACCGCCATCGTCGCCGGTGATGACGGCGGCCAGGGCGGCCGTGATCACTCCGTCGTAGGCCTCTGCACCGCCAGCGGTGGCCGTCAGCGTCGGATCGGCGGTCTTGAGTCGCGCGGTGAACTCGTCCGTGGCGGCGAGCGGGGTTCCACCATTGGCAAAGTCGATCAGGGCAACGATGGCCGCGCTGCCAATCAGTCCTTCAGCATCCGCTGGCAATGCCGTCGTCGCGTCCCACAGCACCAGATCGACGCCGCGCGTCGCGAGGTCGGCGTAGGCGGCGGCAAGGTCGCCGGCCACGTTGCGGTGGATGAGCTGCACGGGCTGGGTGGGCGTTGTCTGGTCGGCGAGAATGTCACGCACGGCGAGTTCGGTGCCGGCTACCTGAGCGGCACCGCTCGCGGCATTGGCGCCGGTCATGGGAAACAGCGTGCCGATGAGAAGCGTGCCGTCGCCGGTGGGCGCCGTGCTGGCGACGAGTGTTGGGGTCGGGCTCGGCCTGGCGGCCGGCGCACCGGTGCAGCCGGTCAGTGCCAGGGCAAGCAGCAGAACGGCGGCGATCATGGGGCGACGGGGCATGTGGATCCTCTGGTGCTGGGCTGAATCGGTGCTGCGTAGGCTGGGCTGGCGCGTGCTGTTGGTTCAGCGTATCGGCTGGCCGGGGCCGGACCAGGCCGGGCAAGCTAGGCGGGTTCGAGGGTACTGCGGCGGGGAGTGCGGCCGGAGGCCACCATGTCGACCGTCAAAATGATCAGGGCAACCCAGACCAGCCCGAAACCGAGCCAGCGTTCGGGGGGCATCGCCTCGTTCAGGATGAACACGCCCACCAGAAACTGCAGCACCGGGGCCACGAACTGAATGAGCCCGAGCACGGTCAACGGCAGGCGCCGCGCGGCGGCAGCGAACAGCAGCAGTGGTACCGCGGTGATGATGCCGGCCGCGAGCAGGCCAGCTGTATGCCAGGGCGACACCG
This sequence comes from Cryobacterium sp. TMT1-2-2, assembly GCF_004403505.1. Lineage (NCBI taxonomy): Bacteria > Bacillati > Actinomycetota > Actinomycetes > Micrococcales > Microbacteriaceae > Cryobacterium > Cryobacterium sp. TMT1-2-2. Next base: position 358,375 of record NZ_SOGS01000016.1, read on the forward strand.
TGCCGAAGGTGAGCCCGGAAATGCCGGAGACCACGACCAGTTGGATGACGGCGACCGGTGCGAGCCAGGCGGTCTCCAAGGTGAGGCCGGTGACGGCATCGACGCTCGGGCCCACTCGCTTCTTGATCAGACCGTAGAGTCCGAAGGAGAAAGCGAGGATGAGCGAGATCCACGGCAGTGAGCCGTACCCGACGGCGAGCACGACCACGGCGAGAAAGCTGATGGTGATGGCCACCCACTGTAGGCGGCGCAGGTGTTCCCGCAGCACGAAGACGCCGAGCAGCACGGTGACGATCGGGTTGATGAAGTAGCCGAGGGCCGCTTCGACCACGTGACCGGTGGTCGCGGCAATCACGTAGGTCTGCCAGTTGATGAAGATGAAGACCCCGGCCAGGCCCATGGTCAATACCAGGCGCCGCTGCCTGAGGGCCCGCCCGAGAACCGTCCAGGTGCGGGTCACCGTGATGATCAGTACGCAGAAGACCAGGGAGAACAGCACCCGCCAGGCCACGATCTCAAAGGCACCCGACGGTGCGAGCAGCAGAAAGTAGAGCGGCAGCACACCCCAGAGGGCGTAGGAGAGGCCGCCGAAGATGAGTCCGGAGCGATGCGTGCCGGCGGCGGTACCGGTCGTCGCGACTGGGCTTACGGCATCCGACATGAGGGTCCTTGACTCGGCAGAGGTGAAGAAAGCAGAAAACTCCCGGATAGCGGGGCTATCCGGGAGTTTTCAGTCTAGAACGACCGACTGCTTGGTGTTAGCGTACGACCACGGCGAGCACGTCGCGAGCGGAGAGAACCAGAAGGTCATCGCCACCGAACTTGACCTCGGTTCCGCCGTACTTGGAGTAAATCACCTTGTCGCCGACGGCGATGTCGAGGGGGATGCGGTTGCCGTTGTCGTCAATGCGGCCGGGGCCGACTGCAACAACTTCGCCCTCCTGGGGCTTTTCCTTCGCGGTGTCAGGAATGACCAGACCTGATGCGGTGGTCTGCTCGGCATCGACCTGCTTGATGACGATGCGATCCTCGAGCGGCTTGATGGAGACCGACACGGTTGACCTCTTTCTAAGATTTGGGTTAGCAGACTCACAGCGAGAGTGCCAAGTGAAGTTTAGGGGGGTTCTGGCACTCACGCAACGTGAGTGCCAGATGGGGGTCATTTTGGTAGCGTTGCAGCATGGATCGAACCGAACTCGTTGAGCTGCTTTCCCCCGCGAGTTTGCGGCTGCTGGACTCGCTGCCGCCCTACGACACCCACGGCGACGTGCTGAAGCTCGTGAGCGATCTGCGCAAGGCCGGGCACGCGCCCGGACTCGTGTCGGCCGTGCTCAGCCAATCGCGGCTGCGGGCAAAAGCCGCCCTCAAGTTCGGTGAATTCGCCGAGCGGATGCTCTTCACAGAGGCCGGCCTGGAACAGGCCACCCGGCTGCGTGTCGCCGCCCTGCACGCGGGCCGATTCAATGGTCTCGGCGCTGCGCTCGGCCGCACGCCGCGGGTCGCCGACCTCGGCTGCGGTATCGGCGGCGACGCCATGGCCCTCGCCGCGCTGGATCTGTCGGTCGTGGCCGTTGATGCCGACGAGGTCACGGCGACCGTAGCAAGCTTCAACCTCGCGCCGTTTCCGAACGCCTCGGCGCTGCAGGCCGATGCCGAGACGGTCGACCTCGAAGATTTCGACGCGGTCTGGCTGGACCCGGCCCGCCGCACGAGCGGGCACAGCAACACGACGCGACTGACCCGCTCCGAGGATTACTCCCCCTCGCTTGACTTCGCCTATCTGCTCGCGACGAAGCTGCCGCTCGGCATGAAGCTCGGGCCCGGCCACGACCGCGACCAGATTCCGGTCGACGCCGAAGCACAGTGGGTGTCGGTGGACGGCCAGCTGGTGGAGATGGGGCTGTGGTTCGGCGCCCTCGCGCGCCCCGGAATCCGTCGGTCGGCCCTGCTCCTGACGGCAGACGGCAGGCACGAACTAACGGCTCCAGACGACAGTGCAGACGTCGAACCTGGCAGCCTCGGAAACTACGTCTACGAACCGGACGGCGCGGTGATTCGGGCACGCCTGATCGGCGATCTGGCCCGTTCACTGGATGCCCGCATGCTGAGTGAGGGCATCGCCTACCTGACCAACGACACGCTCACGCCGACGCCGTTCGCGAGCGCTTTTCGGGTGCTCGAAACGCTCCCCTTCGATGAGAAGAAGCTGCGGCTGGCGCTGCTGGAACGGCGTATCGGCACCCTCGCGATCAAGAAGCGCGGCGTCGACGTTGATCCGGCGACACTGCGCACCCGGCTGAAGCTGAAGGGACCGGAAGCCGCAACGTTGATTCTGACCAGGGCGGCCGGGCATCGCGTGGCGCTGCTCGTGGAGCGCGTGCGGTAGCGGATTACAGCAGCGGCAGCACGATCTGGCTGATGTAGACGATCCAGCCGGCCGCCAGCAGAACCCCGACGAGACCGCTCACGAGGCCACTCCGCCAGAGCGTGCGCGCCCGATTCTCGGTGGTGCGCGCGATCAGCGCGAGGGTGATCGCAATGAGAGCGATCGGTAGACCAAACACCCCGACCACGCCGAGTGCGAGACCGAGAAGGCCACAGACGACGGAGGAGACCGCGAGCCGACGGCGGCCGGTGATGCGCTGCACCTCGGCCTCGGTGTAGCTGTACGGCACGAACTCGGTGGGAGCGGTGACCGTCGAGGCCCAGTCCAACTGGCTGCCGGGTGGCGCGGGAGGGCGCGTATATTGCAGCTGCGCCGAAGTCTCGTCGTGCGGATGGGGTGTAGTCATGGCTGTCCTCTGGCCGCGCATACGGTCAGCTTGTGGGGGGTGGCCCCTGTCGATCGAAACGTGCCGCGTGGCCCCGACGGGGCCGTCTGCGTGGCTAGTTGTTGTAGCTCGTGCCGGTGGAGGCCGCCGCGAGTAGCAGAATGATCGTGAAAGCGGCGAAGATAGCGCCGCCGAGAAGGCCGACGTAGCCGAGGATGGTTCCCCAGAGGGCGAGCCCGTGTCCCTTTTCGCCGGTCTTCTTGATCTGGCTCAGGGCGATGTGGCCGGTGATGATGCCGACCACTGAGATGAGGAGGATCGAGGTGACGAGCGAGATGATCGAAAGAACATTGTACTTGTCCTGCGGGTTCTGCTGGCCGTAGGGGTTCTGGCCGTAGGCCGGCTGCTGGCCATACGCGGCGGGCTGCCCGTAGGCGGGAGCCTGGCCAGATCCGGAAGCGGCCGGAGCGCCGGGTGCCGGGTAGCTCGGAGCGGCCGGGTAGGCCGGCGGCAGGCTGGAGTCGGCCGGAGTCGAACCCGTCGGGTCGCTGCTCGCCGGGCCGCTGCTGGTCGGTTCGCTGCTGGTCGGATCGACGGGGGGCTGGGTGGGATCAGACATCTGCGGTCTCCTTCGTGCGGAATGTTCGGGGTCGCAGAGCCAGAATATCCCGTGTGCCCGCGCGTGGGCGAATTCTGTGGCAGATCAGACCTGAATCTGGCCGACCGGCAGGGTGGAATCAGCGCCGAATTGCAGCGTTGAGGGCTCATGCCCGGCCATGATGAGCTGCGCACCGAGGGCTGCGATCATGGCACCGTTGTCGGTGCACAGGGAGAGGGGCGGGATGCGCAGAACGATGCCGGCAGCATCCGTTCTCTGGGTGGCGACCTCGCGCAGACGCTTGTTGGCGATGACGCCGCCGCCGAGCAGCAGCCGCGGTACGCCGTAGTCGGCGCAGGCGGCGAGGGCCTTGGTGAGCAGAATATCGACGACCGCCTCCCGAAAACTGGCCGCGACATCGCCGATCGGCACGGGTTCGCCAGCGTCCTGGCGCTGTTCGACGAAGCGAGCGACCGAGGTTTTCAGGCCGGAGAAGGAGAAGTCGTAACGGTGCACGGCCATGTCCTTGGGCTGGCTGAGTCCGCGTGGAAACCGAATGGCCTTCGGGTTGCCGCCGAGCGCGACCCGGTCGATCTGCGGCCCGCCGGGGTAGGGCAAGGAGAGCAGCCGGGCGACCTTATCGAAGGCCTCGCCGGCGGCATCGTCGATGGTCTCGCCGAGCAGCTCGACGTCGCTGACCAGGTCGCGCACGAGCAGCAGCGAGGTGTGGCCCCCGGAGACCAGCAGGGCGATCGTCGGGTACTCGAGCGGAGCGGTGTCGCCGGTGTTGGTGTCGCCGGTTTTGGTGTCGCCGTGCCGAAGCTCTCCCTGCAGCAGGTCGGCACCGACGTGGCCGACCAGGTGGTTGACCGCGTAGATCGGTTTGTCGAGCGCCACGGCAAGTGCCTTGGCTGCGCCGACGCCGACCATAAGCGCGCCGGAGAGTCCGGGCCCACAGGTGACCGCGATGGCGTCCAGATCACTCAAACGGATGCCCGCCTCGGCAACGGCCGCGTTGATGGCCGGCACGAGCTCGTCAAGGTGCGCCCTGGCCGCGATCTCGGGCACGACACCGCCGTAACGGGCATGCTCGTCCATTGAGCTCGCAATGGTGTTGGAGAGCAGGGTGGTTCCGCGCACGATGCCGATGCCGGTTTCGTCGCAGGACGTTTCAATGCCGAGCACGAGCGGATCAGCGCGGTTTATGGTCATCACGAGGTCTCCACAAGCATAGATTCCAATTCTGGAATATTGAGACGCATGACGATGGCATCTACGTTGTCCGGCTGGTAGTAGCCGCGGCGCACGCCAACCTCGATGAATCCGAGGCGTTCGTACAGGCGCTGGGCACCGGGATTATCGGCCCGCACCTCGAGAAAGATCAGCCGGGCGCCGCGCTTCCGGGCCTCATTGATGAGCGCCTGCATGAGTGTGCGGCCAAGGCCGCGTCCGCGTGCGGATTCGGCGACCGCGATGGTCTGAATGTCGCCCTCGACGGCTCCCCGCGGGGCGAGCAGGCCGGCGTAGCCCTCGACCGTGCTGGGGTCGTCGGGCGGAAACGCCACGAGGTAGAAGCAGGCGGGGTCGCCGAGGTCGCGCGCCATCATGGTCGGCGACCAGGCGTCATGGACGAAAGTGGTCGTCTCGAGGTGCATGATGGCTTCAAGATCGGCCTCGTGCGCGCGGCGCAGCTGCCAGGTCATCGGCTGACTCGCTTCGGACCGTTCGAGAGGGTGACGTCGGGCGAGCGCAGGTAGAGCGGCTCATTGGCCGCGAACGGGCGTCCGTGGGCGTAGCTCAACTCAGCGACCAGACCGAGTTCACCGGCCGACACAGTGGCGGCGTCCAGGCGCGGCCACCCGGCGTGCAGCCAGCCCTCGTCGTCGAGGTCGGCCGGTTTGGCAAGGCCGGGCTGGCCGACGCGCACGGGCAGACCAACGGCATCCGCTTGGGAATAGGCGCTCCAGTAGATTTCGCGGCGGCGAGCGTCGGTGACGACGACGAGCGGGCCGGAGTGGCCGCGGCGGTAGTGGCCGTAGGCGATGGCGTCGTGGCTGATCACCGGTACGAGCGGAGTGCCAGCCCCGAGGGCGAAGACGCGGGCCGAGGCGATACCGACTCGCAGGCCGGTGAACGGGCCTGGACCCATGCCGCCGACGACGCCGGAGAGGTCAGCCGGGGCGACATGCGCTTCCTGCAGGCATTCCAGAATGAACGGGCCGACGATTTCGGCGTGACGCATCGTGTCGGCTTCACCGCGTTCGGCGATGACTCCGCGGGCAAGGTCGACGACGGCGACGCTCGTGCCGGCGGACGTGTCGATGGCAAGTAGCACCCGTTCAGCCTAGCTTTCATGGGCCAGCGCTTCGCGCGGCTGGCTTTCATAGGCCAGCGCTTCGCGCGGCTGGCTTTCCTGGGGCCGCGATCAGGTCAGAAAGAGCACGACGGCGGCTGTCAGGGCAACGATCACCAGGATCGCACGCAACACCGGAGCCGAGAGCCTTCGCCCGATGCGGGCACCGAGCCAGCCACCGAAGGCGGAACCAACGCCGATCAGCACAGCGATCACCCAGTCGACCGTGCCGCTGGAGATGAAAATAATTGCAGAGACGAGGTTGGCCATGCCGGCCAGCACATTCTTGGCACCGTTGGCCCGGTGCATGTCGGTGGACCACAGAATACCCAGCAGTGCCAACAGCACCACTCCTTGCGCTGCGCCGAAGTATCCCCCATAGACCCCCGTGCCGAGAATGCCGAGCACGAGGCCAAACGTGATCGGCCGAGTGTCGGTCGTGGTGCCTTCGGGAGACTTGCGCCGCACGTAACGGGCCACGCGGGGCTGGATCGCGGAGAGCAGCGCGGCGAGCAGCAGCAGGAACGGAACGACCGCCGAGAAGGCCTCCTCGGGCAGGACCAGCAGCAGCAACCCGCCGATCACACCGCCCACGGCCGAGAACACCGCCATCCAGGCCACGGGCCGCCACTGCGAGCGCAGTTCCCGGCGATAACCGTAAGCTCCGGCAATCGACCCGGGAACCAGACCAACCGTGTTGGATACGTTCGCCGTGATCGGAGGGATACCGAGGACGAGCAGGGTGGGAAAGGTGATCAGGGTTCCAGCGCCGGCCACCACATTGATGATGCCCGCGGCAATTCCGGCGACCAGGATGATCGCGCCTTCAAGAAGTGTCATTTAGTGAGAGTTTCCCGTGTTCGAATTCTCGGCGGCCGCGTCGCCAACGGCGAGCACAATCTTGCCGAGGGAGGAGTTGGTGCGCATCAGAGTCTGGGCCGCGTCGGCCTCGGTCCACGGCATGATCCGGTCGATGAGCGGTCGAAGAACCGGCGAGCCAAGGTCGACGTCGGCACGCAGCGCGGCGACGAGGTCGATCTTGTCCTGGGTGGAGCGGGTGCGAAAGGTGACCCCGTGCAGGGCGAGTCGCTTGTAGGCGAGCATTTCCAAATCGAGCGTGCCCTCGCTGCCGCCGAGTCGCCCCACGCCGATGATGCGGCCGGCGATGGCGGCCGAGCGGATGTTGTCGGCCAGGTAGGGTCCGCCGACGTGGTCCACGATGACGTCGGCACCGTGGCCATCGGTCAACGCCAGCACCTGATCGGCGAAGCCGTCATCGCCAACGACGATCACCTGGTCGGCACCGACCGATCGGATCAGCGTGGTCATGCCCGCCGAGCGGGTCGTACCGATCACGAGCCCGGCACCGAGGTGTTTCGCGAGCTGAACACACTGCAACCCGACAGAGGATGCCGCGGCATGGACCAGCACGGTCTCACCGGGCTGCAACCGACCGTGGGTGCGGAGCGCGTTGTGTTCGGTCAGGAGCCCGAGAACGGCCGCCGCCCCCTCGGCGTAACTCCACCCGTCGGGAATCGGAATCGGCAGGCCCGCATCGACCACGATGTGCTCACTGAGTCCCCCGCCGACGATGGTCATGACGCGATCGCCAACCCGCAGTGAGGTGACGTCGGAACCGATCTCGACCACCTCGCCGGCCGCGTCGAGCCCGACCACAGGCGGAGGGCTTCCCGGAACCGCCGGCTCATGGGTTCCGGAGCGTTGGGCCAGATCCGCCCGATTCACCGATGCCGCGTGCACGAGAATGCGCACGTCGCGCGGTCCTGGAACCGGTACCGCGCGTTCACGCAGCACCAGTTGCGATCCGGCAGTCCCCGGTTCGACCAGAATCGCTTGCATCATGGACGTGTCCTTTCGTGGCCAACATCGGGCAGTCTGAGGGCCCCTGCTCGTCTCGTTCGATTATCGCCTAGGCAAGCCGTGACAAGAATTCGGCCCACCGACATGTACCGAGCCAACGGGGCCAAAAGCGTTCTGGCCGGCATGGCAAACCTGGCCCGCGGGGTAATTGCCGAACGGGGCGCAACCGACACCATGCGCCACACCGAAATGACGAGGGGTCAGCGACCGAGGGAGTGGTAGCGGGCCAGGCGGCGCGGAAGTAGCTCATCAACGGGCACTGTGGAGAGCGCGGACAGCTCGTATTCGATGGCCGACGCCAAGCGCTGGCAGAACGCCCGTCCCTCGTCTGCGGCGTCGGGGCGCTCGTCCACGATGTGGTCGACGATCCGATTGGCGTACAGCGAGGCCACGTTCACGCCCTGCGCCTCCGACATGGCCGGCGCGAAATCGGTGTTGTGGTGCACGATGGCACTGGCCCCTTCAGGAGGAAGCGGCGACAGCCAGGAGTGCTGGGCGGCGATCGTACGATCGGCGGGCAGCAGCGCGAGCGCCCCGCCGCCGGCACCCTGTCCAAGCAGCACGGACACGGTTGCCGACCGCAGGCCGATCAGCTCGTGCAGAGATCGGGCGATTTCCCCGGCCATGCCGCCCTCCTCGGCCTCCTTCGACAGCGCGGCGCCGGCGATGTCGATCACGGTGAGCAGCGGAAGCCCGAGTTCTTCCGCAAGGCGCATGCCGCGCCGGGCCTCCCGCAGCGATCCGGGGCCCATCCTGGTGTCTTGCGAGGGCCGCGGCCGGATGTGCCCGAGCACGATGCAGCTCTGCTGCCCGAACCGTGCCATGGCGAGCATGAGCCCCGGGTCCTTCTCACCCTGGCCCGTGCCGTTCAACGGCAGCACGTCGTGCGCGCCGTAGGCGAGCAGCTGGCGCAGGTCCGGTCGCCGCGGGTTGCGCGAAATCAAAATGGATGACCACGCGCCGCTCGCTGCCGGCCGCACGTTCAGGGTCTCCGGTGCCGCCACCGGCGTAGAGACCCGGTCGGTAAGGATTGTGAGGGCGCGGTGCACGATCTCCGGCAACTGCTCCGGCGGCACAACGGCGTCGATCAGCCCTTGGTTGAACAGGTTTTCGGAGACCTGCACGTTTTCCGGAAATTTCTTGCCGTACAGCGCCTCATAGACCCGAGGGCCGAGAAACCCGAGCAGCGCGCCCGGCTCGGCCACCGTCACGTGCCCGAGTGAGCCCCATGAGGCCATCACCCCGCCCGTGGTGGGGTGCCGCAGGTACACCAGATACGGATGCCTCGCCTCGCGGTGCGCGCGCACGGCCGCGGTGATCTTCACCATCGACAAAAAGGCCAACGTGCCCTCCTGCATGCGGGTACCGCCGGATGCCGGTCCGGCCAAGACCGGCAACCCCTCGCGTGTGGCCCGTTCGATCGCGTTCACAATCCTGTCGGCAGCAGAAAGCCCGATCGATCCGGCGAGAAACGCGAACTCGCTCACCACGATCGCCACCCGGCGGCCGCGGATCAGCCCCTCGCCGGTGAGCACCGACTCGTCGGTGCCGCTCTTCGCTCGGGCCTTCACGAGGTCGGCCCGGTACTCCTCGTTCGGGGCGGGGTCGACCACGGGCTGATCCCAGCTCGTGAAGGAGCCGTTATCGAGCACCACGTCGATGAGCTCCGTGGCGTTCAGGTGGCGAGTTGTGAGCGCGGATTGAGAAATCACAGTGAGATACCTTCCAGTGAGCGGTTGAGCCAGGTGCGAATGTCGGTGCCGTGCTGGTCGAGCACCGGCGGAGCGGAGTGCATCGTGTTCGTTGTCTCAACCGTATCGGCGGGTCCGAAGAACCGAAGCGGTGGACCGGGGAGGCTGATCCGGCCGAGCACCTCGTGTTCAACGTCGATCAGCAGCCCCTGCGAGAGCACCTGATCCCATTGATAGACCTCATCCAGGGAACGCACCTTGCCGGCCGGGATTCCGGCGTCGGTCAGTTTCTTCAGCAAGGTCGCGGCATCGAAGTGGGCGAAGGCATCCGCTATGGTCTCCTTGAGACCCTCCCGATTGCGCACGCGCTGCGCGTTGGTGGCCCACTCGGATCGCGCAGCATCGAGCCCGAACTCGGCTGCGAAGGTGGCCCAGAGTTTCTCACTGCCGATGCTGATCTGCACACTGCCGCCGCGGCAGGGAAAGAGCCCGTAGGGAGCGATCGACGGATGGTGGTTGCCCTGGGCCTCCGGCACCTCTCCGGCCACCGTGGCGCGGGTGCCCTGGAAGGCGTGCACTCCCACCAGCGCGGCGAGCAGTGAGGTGCGCACAATCTGTCCCTGACCAGTGCGCTCGCGCTGAAGCAGCGCGGCGAGCAGTCCGAACGCGCCATACATGCCCGAGAGCAGATCGGCGATCGGCACGCCCACACGCTGCGGGTCGTCGGGGCCAGAGCCGGTGAGGGACATCAGTCCGGCCTCGCCCTGGAGAATCTGGTCGTAGCCGCTGCGGCTCGATTCGGGGCCGTCGTGGCCGAAACCGGTGATCGAGAGAATCACCAGCGCCGGGTTGAGAGCGTGCATCGCCTCGGGCGAGAATCCGAGCCGGTCGAGCACCCCTGGGCGAAAATTCTCCACCACAACGTCCGCGCGCAGCAGCAGCTCGCTGAGCACCTCCCGGCCGTCGTCACTCTTCAGATCGAGGGCGATGGATTCTTTATTGCGATTGCAGGAGAGAAAATACGTGGATTGCGGATCGTTCGCGGGGCCCACGAAAGGCGGGCCCCAGCCGCGGGTATCGTCTCCCGTGATGGGGTTCTCCACCTTGATCACGCGCGCGCCGAGATCGGCGAGCATCATGGTGGCGTGCGGGCCGGCAAGTGCGCGGCTCAAGTCTACGACGAGATAGCCCGACAGCGGGCCCTGCATACCGGTTTCGGAGCGGATGCTGGTACTCATGTTCGGTCCTTTCTCAGTATTTCGGCAGGTGGCGGGTTACAGCCAACCGGGCAGCACGAGCACGGCCCAGGCGATGGCCGGCCCGGCCACGACGACGATTCCGCTGTAGGCGAGAATCTGCTTGTAGAAGCGGTCCTTGTCCACGTCGTCGGGGGCGTTGGCAAGCACGAGAGCGCCATTGGTCGAGAACGGCGACACGTCCACGATGGTCGACGCGACGGCGAGCGCGCAGATCACGCCGATGGCGCTGATATCCCCGGTAGCGAGGAACGGCACGGCGAGCGGAATCAGCGCAGCCAGAATGGCCGTTGACGAGGCGAAGGCCGAGACGACGGCACCGATGTAGCAGATCAAGAGTGCCGCAAGCAGGGGCATGCCGAGGTTGGCCACCGCTCCCGATACGTATTCGATGGTGCCGGCCTCTTCGAGAACACCGACGAACGTGAGCATGCCGCAGATGAGCAGCACGGTCGACCAGCTGATCTTATTGACCGCGCCCTTCTGCGCCGCGGGCGAGACGAGGGCGAGGATGACGGCGATTGTGATGGCAACGAAGCCCACGTCAACCTTGAAGCCGAGCGCGATCACGGCGAGGGCGATGAGGCCGGCCACCGTCACAAGCTGAGGGATGCGCTCTCCTCGGGTGGCCGTGGCCGCCACTCCGTCGCCCGCGGGGTCGCGGGGGCCGTAGATGCCGGAGCCGAAGCCCTTGAACGCCACATCACCGCCGGCGCGCGCACCGACACTTACGGCCATGCGCGCTTCGGCGGCTTGCTCCACGAAATGTCCGACCCGGCTCGAGATAAGGTTTCGGCCACCGAGAACGATGAACAGCACGACGGCGATCAGAAAGTTAAAGATGAGGCTCGACAGAAACACCGCTGTGGGGCTCGCGTCGAGCCCGGTGGTCGAGATGAGGCTGTTCACGATCACGCCGTAGACGGCGATCGGCGAGAATCCGCCGCCCTGCGCGCCGTGGATCACCATCATGCCCATCAGCAGCGGGCTGATCTTGTACTTGCGGGCAAAGCCGAGCGCAATCGGCGCCACGATGGCCACCGCGGCCGGGGAAAGCGCACCGACGGCCGTGATCACGGCGGTGATCACGAACATCACCCAGGGGATGAGGGCCACCCGACCGCCGACGAGCCGCACTGCGCCGCGCACCAGCAGGTCGATCGTGCCGTTGCCCTGCGCAATCGCGAACAGGTACGTAACCCCGACGAGCGTGAGGAACAGCCCGCCCGGGAAGTTGGCGAGAATATCGGTGGTCTCCATGCCGAGAAAGACGGCACCGAGTAGAAAGGCACCCACGAAGGCCAGCGCACCCATGTTGACGGGCAAAAGCGTGGCGATCAGAAACATCACCGCCAGGATGATGATTGAGATGACGGGAGCGGACATCGTTGTTCCTCCATAAGTTCAGGTGAATGTGGGCTATTGGCTCACTGGACTAGCCTCCTAGACAGTAGGCGACTTTGTCAAGAGCCGTGTAGCCTTGGGTCGAATACTGATGGGGAGGCAGACATGACGAGGGACGCAATAACCCAGCCGCTCATGCGCGTCACGAAACCACGCCTGTACGAACAGCTCGTGGCCCAGCTTCTCGCCTACATCGAGTCCGCCCACCTCGGCCCCGGCGACCTGTTACCCGCCGAGCGCGACCTCGCCGAACGCCTCGGCGTTTCCCGCGCCACGCTCGCCCAGGCCCTCGTGGCTCTCGAAGTGCTCGGCGTCATCGATGTTCAACACGGCACCGGCGCCGTTCTCGTCTACCGGCCGAGCATCGCAGCGGTGATCAGTGGGCTGCGGGAGCACCGCAACCGGCTGCCCGAGATTGTCGAAGCACGCACCACCCTCGAGGTCAAACTCGCCGAGCTCGCCGCGGAACGCCGAACGGATGCCGACCTGCTCGCGATCGAGGATGCGCTCCGGACGATGGCAGACGAAATCGCCGTCGGCGACCGCGGGGCGCACGGCGACGAGCTCTTCCACCAAGCCGTCACTGCGGCTGCTCACTCCCCGGTGCTCGCCCAACTCATGACGTTCATCGCAGAGATGATACTCGAGACCCGGCTCGAATCCCTCGCTCAGCCGGGCCGGCCGGAGCAGTCCCTCGCCTCACACCGCACCATCACCGAGGCGATCCGGGCGCAGGACGCCACAGCGGCGACCGCGGCGATGCTCTCGCACATCGAGCTCGTCTCCGACGTAGCCCTGCTCAAGTAGGGGAGAACGGGCGTCCCGCCGCAGCCCGATCAGAGCGAGAGTAATCGAATAGTGGGCGCCACGGCCCAAGGTCACGGCATCGAGTCGGCCAGACGCGTCCAGCGCTGGCCGTGACCCGTGAGGGTCAGGGTGCGCGGTTCGTCGAGGTCGTGATCAAGGTCGAGAACGGATGCCGCCGCATCCGTTTCACGCGCTGCCTCCGCGCGCCCCTGCGGTCGCTCGATCTCGATGTCCAGCCAGGATTCGGTGATGCCGTCGAGCAGGCCGCGGCCCCACTCGACCACCACGACGGAGCGGGCGAAATCAATGTCGAGGTCGTCGAGTTCCATGGCACTGCCGAGGCGGTAGGCGTCGACGTGCACGAACGGCGGCCCGCCGACCAGGCTTGGATGCGTGCGGGCCAGCACGAAGGTGGGGCTGGTGACGGCTCCGCGCACCTGCAGCCCCTCGCCCAGGCCGCGGGTGAGGGTGGTTTTACCCGCCCCGAGTGGTCCGGTGAGCACGACGAGGTCCCCGGCCCGCAGGATGCCGGCGAGGATCACGCCGAAGCGATGCATCGCCGCTGCATCCGCAATCGTACGAACAAGCTCAGCCATTGAGGTGCCGCCGGATCACCCGGTGCCCGATGCGGGTGACGATCTCGTAGTTGATCGTGCCCGCTGCATCGGCCCAGTCGGTGGCGCTCGGCGCACCGGTGGCCGGGTCGCCGAACAGCACGACCTCATCGCCGACGGCGACGCCGGGGTTGTCGGCGCCGAGGTTGACCACGAACTGGTCCATCGCGACCCGACCGACCAGGGGATAGTTCTCGCCGTTGATGTGCACGAGCGCCGTTCCCGACGCCTGCCGGGGAATGCCGTCGGCGTAGCCGAGCGGCACGAGCACGAGGGTGGAATCCTGCGGCGCCCGCCAGAGGTAATCGTAGGAGACACCGGCGCCGGCGCTCACCCGGCGTACCAGGGCCACCCGGCCGCGCAGCGTCATCGCCGGAATCAGCCCGAGGTCGTCGCTGCTCGCATCCTCAAACGGCGACAGCCCGTACAGGGTGATGCCGAACCGCACCATGGTGAAACGGGCGGCCGGCAACCGCAGGGCCGCAGCCGACGACGCGAGGTGCACGAGCGTGGGGGTCAGGCCGGCGGCGCGGGCAGCCGCAACGCCGCGTTCAAAACAGTCCAGGGCTTTCTGGTCGTCCTCGGCCGAGGCGTTGGCGAGGTGGCTCATCACACCGTCGACGCGCAGCAGGCCGACCCGCTCGAGGGCGGAGGCGAGCGCGAAGACGGCGGCCCAGTCGTTTTCGTGCACGCCGTTGCGGCTCAAGCCGGTCTCGAGTTTCAGGTGAACGGATGCGGCCCTGCCGAGTTCCGCCGCTGCATCCGCTACCTGCTGCACCTGACGCACAGACGACAAGCCCAGGGTGACGTCGTCGTCGATGGCGGCGCTGAAATCAGCGTCGGGGTCGTGCAGCCAGGCCAGAATCGGTGCGTCGATGCCCGCGTCTCGCAGGGCCAGGGCCTCGTCGATGTCGGCGACGCCGAGCCAGTCCGCCCCGCCGGCCAGAGCGGCGCGCGCCACCGCAACGGCACCGTGCCCGTAGGCGTTGGCTTTGACCACCGCCATTGCGTGCGGGGTGCCGGCCACGGCGCGCAGGTGGGCCATGTTGTGGCGAATGGCGGCGAGGTCGATCACGGCCTCGCGAAAGCCGGTCACGCTTCACCCTCCGCGACGACGAAGGCGCAGGCCACGCCGGCGTCGTGGGTCATGGTGACGTGCACCCGGCTGATGCCGCGGTCGGTCAGCGCGTGCAGGGCAGCCCCGCTCAGCTTGAATTCGGGGTTGCCGTGCGGGTCGTTCACGATTTCCATCTCTTGCCAGGTGGCCCCCGCGCTGTCGCCGAGGGCCTTGATTAGGGCCTCCTTGGCGGCGAAGCGCGCCGCGAGGGAATGCACCGGCAGATTTCGTTCGTTTTCGGTGAACAACCGCGGCACGAGGCGCGGTGTGCGTTCGACCTGGCGGGTGAACCGCGCCAGGTCGACCACGTCAACCCCGATGCCCTTGATCACGCTGCTCGATTCAACGTGGCTTATTCGACCGTGACGGACTTGGCGAGGTTGCGCGGCTGGTCCACGTCGAGGCCCTTGGCGATCGCGAGCTCCATCGCGAACATCTGCAGTGGCACCACGGCCAGCAGCGGTTCGAACAGGGGGGCCGCGAGCGGAATGTGAATGACGGTGTCGGCAAACGGCAGCACGGCGGCGTCGCCGACCTCGGCGATGGCGATGATGCGGGCACCGCGGGCACGGATCTCCTGGATGTTGGAGACGACCTTCGGGTGCAGGTGGGCGGAGCCGCGCGGGCTCGGTACCACCACGAACACCGGCTGGCCGGGTTCGATCAGCGCGATCGGGCCGTGCTTGAGTTCTCCGGCGGCGAAGCCTTCGGCGTGGATGTAGGCGAGTTCCTTGAGCTTGAGCGCACCCTCGAGCGCGATCGGGAACCCGACGTGACGGCCGAGGAACAGCACAGCGCGGGTGTCGCTCATCCAGCGGGCCAGCTGACGCACCTCGTCTTCGACGCCGAGAACGGCCTGGATCTTCTCCGGAATGGCCTGCAGTTCGGCGACCTGCACGGCCTGTTCGGCCTCGGTGAGGCTGCCGCGCACGCGGGCCAGGTGCAGGGCGAACAGGTAGAGTGCGGTGATCTGGGCGACGAAGGCCTTGGTCGATGCCACTGCGACCTCGGGGCCGGCGTGCGTGTAGATGACGGCGTCGCTCTCGCGCGGGATGGTCGCACCCTGCGTGTTGCAGATGGAGATGGCCTTGGCACCCCGCTCCATTGCGTACTTGACGGCCATGAGCGTGTCCATGGTCTCGCCGGACTGGCTGATCGAGATCACCAGGGTATCGGCGCAGAGCACCGGGTCGCGGTAGCGGAACTCGTGGCTCAGTTCAACGTCCACCGGCACCTGCGCCCATTTTTCAATGGCGTACTTGGCGGTCTGGCCGGCATACGCGGCCGTGCCGCAGGCGACGATGACGATGCGACGGATGCCCGCGAGCACGTCATCGCCGAACGCGGTCAGTTCGGGAACGACGACCTGGTCGTCATCGATGCGGCCTCGCAGGGTGTTGGCGACGGCGTCCGGCTGCTCGGAAACTTCCTTGGCCATGAAGCTGGACCAGCCGCCCTTTTCGCTGGCGGAGGCATCCCAGGCGATGTCGAACTCTTCCGTCTCGACGGGGTGACCGTCGAAGTCGGTGACGGTGACGGCATCCGCTGTGATCGTGACGATCTGGTCCTGGCCGATGGCGACGGCGCGGCGGGTGTATTCGACGAACGCGGCCACGTCGGAGCCGAGAAAGTTCTCGCCCTCGCCGAGGCCGATGACGAGCGGGGAGTTACGGCGGGCACCGACGACGACGCCGGGCTGGTCCTGGTGCACGGCGAGCAGCGTGAAGGCGCCGTCGAGACGGGCGACGATGATGCGGAAGGCTTCGGCGAGGTCGCCGACGCGCTGGTATTCGCGGCCGAGCAGCACCGCGGCGACCTCGGTGTCGGTCTCACTCAGAAAGGTGTATCCCTCATTGAGTAGTTCCTCGCGCAGGGGGGCGAAGTTCTCGATGATGCCGTTGTGGATGAGGGCGAGCTTGTTGTTGTCGCCGAGGTGCGGGTGCGCGTTTTCGTCGTTGGGTCCGCCGTGGGTGGCCCAGCGGGTGTGACCGATTCCGGTCGTGCCGTCGTTGATGGGGTGAGCCTTCAGCTCATTGGTGAGGGCCGACAGCTTGCCGGCCTTCTTGGCGGTGTTGAGTACACCGAACTCATCGATGACGGCTATTCCCGCGGAGTCGTATCCACGGTATTCGAGCCGTCCAAGCCCGCCCATGAGAACGTCAACGGTTTTATTGCTTCCGACATAACCTACGATTCCACACATGGAAGTCGATTTTAGTCGGACTAAGCTTGGGGGAATGTCCGATCCGGTGCTGGCCCCTGTATTGAACGGTCACGGTACCCCTTTTGTGGAGCTCGACCGGGCCGACTGGGCGGCCCTCGCGCCGACCACTCTGCTGCCGCTGAAAGAAACCGAGATCGTGCAATTGCGCGGCATCGGCGAGCCGCTCGACATCAACGAGGTGACGGATGTCTACCTGCCGCTGAGCCGCCTGCTCAACCTCTACGCGGCCAATGCCCGCACACTGCACCGCGCGACCAGTGGATTCCTGGGCGAACGCGCCCGCCCGACCCCGTTCGTGATCGGTGTGGCCGGCTCCGTCGCGGTCGGTAAATCCACGACCGCCCGACTGCTGCGGAAGATGCTCGCCCGCTGGGACGACACCCCCCGGGTGGAATTGGTCACGACCGACGGGTTTTTGTTTCCGAACGCCGAGCTGAACCGCCGCGGGCTGATGGAACGCAAGGGTTTTCCGGAGTCCTACGACCGACGGGCCCTGCTGCGCTTTGTGAGCGCGGTCAAGAGCGGCGCCCCCGAGGTGCGCTCACCGTTCTACTCGCACCTCAGCTACGACATCGTGCCCGACGCGCAGATTGTGGTACGCCAGCCCGACATTCTCATTGTCGAGGGTCTCAACGTGCTGCAGCCGCCCGGCCCTGGGCACGGCCTCTCGGTCAGTGACCTGTTCGACTTCACCATCTACGTGGATGCCCGCACCCAGGACATTGCCCGCTGGTACGAGGAGCGTTTTCTCAAGCTGCAACGCGGCGCGTTCGCCAACCCCAACTCGTTCTTTCACCGTTACGCCGACCTCACCGAAGATGAGGCTCGCGGCAAGGCGCGCAGCATCTGGACCAGCATCAACCAGCCCAACCTGCTGCAGAATATTCGCCCCACCCGGTCGCGGGCGACCCTGGTGCTGCGCAAGGACCCCACGCACGCGGTCTCCACGGTGCTCCTGCGCAAGGTCTGACCCGTCCTGACACGGACGGGGCCTGGGCCCCGTCCCCGGGACGGGCTAGAGGGCCAGGCGCTCGCGGACCACGTCGGCGAGGGAGTGCGCCAGGCGGTCGGCGGTGTGCTGGTCGGCGGCTTCCACCATGACCCGCACCATCGGCTCGGTGCCCGAGGGGCGCAGCAGCACGCGACCGGTGTCGCCGAGTTCGGCTTCAGCGGCGAGCACAGCCTCGGCGATGACGTCGTCGGCGCCGAGACCCTTGTGGTTGACTCCGCGCACGTTGACCAGAATCTGCGGGTACACGGTCATAACGGATGCCAGTTCGGCCAAGGTTTTACCGGTGCGCGCCATTTCGGCCACGAGGTGCAGCCCGGTGAGAATGCCGTCGCCGGTGGTGGCGAACTTGGTCATGATGACGTGACCGCTCTGCTCGCCGCCGAGGGAATACCCGTGAGCGTTGAGTTCTTCGAGCACGTACCGGTCGCCGACCTTGGTCTGCACCATGGCGATGTCGTTGGCCGCCATCGCCTTGCTCAGGCCGAGGTTGCTCATCACGGTCGCGACCAGCGTGCGGTCTTTCAGCACACCGCGTTCGGCCATCGACACGGCGAGAATAGCCATGATCTGGTCGCCGTCGACGATGTTGCCATCCTTGTCCACGGCCAGGCAACGGTCGGCGTCGCCGTCGTGGGCGATGCCGACGTCGGCGCCGTGCTCAAGCACGGCCTTGGCGAGGTTGTCGAGGTGGGTGGAGCCCACACCGTCGTTGATGTTGAGGCCGTCGGGGTCGGCGCCGATCACCGTGAGGCGAGCACCAGCATCCGTGAACACCTGAGGCGACACGCCGGCGGCGGCGCCGTGCGCGCAGTCCAGTACGACGTGGATGCCGTCGAGGCGGTGCGGCAGGGTGGTAAGCAGGTGCACCACGTAGCGGTCTTCGGCGTCAGCAAAGCGACGAATGCGTCCAACGTCGCCGGCGATCGGCATCAGCGTGTCGCGACCGATGTGGCTCTCGATGCGGTCCTCGACGTCGTCGGGAAGTTTGGTTCCGCCATAGGCGAAGATCTTGATGCCGTTATCGGGGGCCGCGTTGTGTGAGGCAGAAATCATCACACCGAAGTCGGCCCCGATGTCGTTGATCAGGAAGGCCGCGGCTGGCGTGGGGATGACCCCGGCGTCGAGAACATCGACACCGCTGGAGGCCAAGCCGGCCGAGACTGCAGCGGTCAGGAATTCACCGGAGATTCGCGGGTCGCGGGCGACCACGGCGACGGGCCGGCGGCCCGCTTCAAGACGTGCTTGGGCACGACGTCCCTTGGTCAGCACTGCGGCGCTGGCCTGGGCAAGGCTCAGGGCCAGGCCAGCCGTGAGATCACGGTTGGCCAGGCCCCGAACGCCGTCCGTGCCGAACAGACGAGTCATTTCGTCGTCGGCTATCGGGTTAGCGCTTGCTGAACTGAGGTGCCTTACGGGCCTTCTTGAGTCCGGCCTTCTTACGCTCCTTGACTCGAGCGTCGCGGCTGAGGAAGCCGTTCTTCTTGAGGATGGCACGGTTGTTCTCTTCGTCGATCAGGTTCAAGCAGCGTGCGATGCCGAGGCGAAGCGCGCCGGCCTGGCCGGACGGGCCACCACCGGTGATGCGAGCGATGACATCGTACGAGCCGAGCAGGTCGAGAACCTTGAACGGGTCGTTGATGAGCTGCTGGTGCAGCTTGTTCGGGAAGTAGTCAGCGAACTCGCGACCGTTGACAACGATCGTGCCGGAGCCGGGGACGATGCGCACGCGGGCGATGGCCTGCTTGCGACGGCCGACGGCTGCGCCGGGAACGTTGAGGACGGCGCGGGGCGCCTTGGTTACGGTTTCGGCCGGAGTCTCGGTGGAGTAGCTCTCCGGAGCCTGGTCAATCTGGTCTGCGATCTTCGCCACGATGATGGGAATCCTTTTTATCCGTGTATCTAAGTATCTGAGAGTCGAGAAGTCTGGTTGCCGGCGCTACTGCGCGACCTGGCTGAGGGTGTACGGCTTGGGCTGCTGAGCGGAGTGCGGGTGCTCAGGGCCGGCGTAAACCTTCAGCTTGGTGAGCTGGGCGCGGCCGAGCGAGTTCTTCGGCAGCATGCCGCGGATCGCTTTTTCAACCGCACGGGTCGGGTGCTTCTCGAGCATCTCGGAGTAGTTGGTCGCCGTGAGGCCGCCCGGGTAACCGGAGTGGCGGTAGGCGATCTTCAGGTCGAGCTTCTTACCGGTCAGGGCAACCTTCTCGGCGTTGACGATGATAACGAAGTCGCCACCGTCCATGTGCGGGGAGAAGGTGGCCTTGTGCTTGCCGCGCAGCAGGATTGCCGCGTGGCTGGCCAGACGTCCGAGGACGATATCGGTGGCATCGATGACAACCCAGTCGTGCTGGAGTTCGCTTGCCTTGGGGGTGTAAGTGCGCGTCACTGTTGTGCTGCTTTCTTCTTTTTCGAACGGAGGTGTTCGTGAATCCCGCTCCGGGCGTGTTCTAAATGAGAACACTGTCGATGGAGGGCTCACGTTCGGGTGCCGCGCTGCAACGCACAGACACCAAGGGTCAACACTAGTCGGAGGCGACCGCGGACGCAACTTGCCCCGGAAGCGAGCGCCGGTTGCGCGTGTCAATGGCGCGCTGC
The DNA here is from genome assembly GCF_004403505.1 of Cryobacterium sp. TMT1-2-2. NCBI lineage: Bacteria > Bacillati > Actinomycetota > Actinomycetes > Micrococcales > Microbacteriaceae > Cryobacterium > Cryobacterium sp. TMT1-2-2. Next base: position 378,695 of record NZ_SOGS01000016.1, read on the forward strand.
GCCAGGGACGCGTCGTCGGGGTAGGCGACGTCGATCAGGGTGAGGCCGTGCGCCTGCATCACCTTGAACTCGCTGATGCGGTGCTTGTCGAAGTGCAGGTGCGCGAGAGTGCTGCCGTCGAGGCGCCCCTCCCCCACGGCCACGCAGGCGCCGACCATGGCGCGCACCATGCTGTGGCAGAAGGCATCCGCTTTGATCGTGGCGATGATCAGGCCGTCGTCGTCGCGCGACCAGCGAAAGTCCTGCACGGTTCGGATGGTCGTCGCTCCGGGGCGCGGCTTGCAGTAGGCGGCGAAGTCGTGCAGTCCCACCAGCGTCGCGGCTGCGGCGTCCATGGCCGCGAGGTCGAGTTTAAACGGATGCCACGTGGTGCGCAGCCGCTGCTGCGGGTCGCGTAGGGCGAGGGGGTCGCTGATGCGGTATTCGTAACGGCGCCACATGGCCGAGAACCGGGCATCGAAGCCGCCGGGCACGACCGTGGCGCGGCGCAGCACGATGTCGGGCTTGGTCACCAGGATGCCGCCGAGGCGGCGCAGCACGGCAGTGCCGAGGTCGACCGGCGGGCGGTTTCCGGTGCCGCGCTGGATGCGCACCAGGGAGTGCGCCTGCTCGGCGGTGAGGTCGAAGTGGGCGACCTGCCCGCGGGCGTGCACCCCGGCATCCGTTCGGCCCGCGACGATCAGGGTGGGGTGCGGGGGAAAGCTCTGCAGAATGCCGGCAAGGCCATTTTCGATGTCGGCCTGAACGGTTCGAAAGCCCGGTTGGCGGGCCCAACCGGTAAAATCAGTGCCATCGTAGGAGAGGTCAAGACGGATGCGCGTGGAGCCGAGCGCAGCGTTCACGGCGCGGGGCACAAAAAGATTCACGAGGGTAAGCCTAGGCGGCGCGCTCGGGTTATCGTTGAAACCGGCCCATGGCCCACCCCCATAATGAGTGCCAAAGAAACCCTGTGTTGCCCATGACTCGTTCCCCGCGTTTGTTCCCATTCACCGGGAGAACTCGGCCAGCGACCGCCGCACTCGGGCCGGTCAACACTCCCCTGCTGGGGCCGACGAACGCCCCGCGCAGCTCTCGCCTGGCCGGCCTCGACGGCCTGCGCGCGCTCGCCGTCATTGCCGTCGCGCTCTACCATTTCTTTCCGGCGATGCTGCCCGGCGGTTTCATCGGCGTTGACGTTTTCTTCGTGATCAGTGGTTTTCTGATCACCGGACTGTTGGTCTCCGAGCACACCCGCACCGGGCGCATCTCGCTCCACCGGTTCTGGCAACGCCGCGCCCGCCGGCTGGTGCCCCCGCTCATTCCGGTCGTGCTGATCAGCTGCACCATCGCCTTCGTGATCGGCGGCGACGTGTTGGTCGGGCTCGGCGCGCAACTCGTCGGGGCCAGCACCTTCGGCTACAACTGGGTGTCGATCGCCAATGATGCGAGCTATTTCAGCGTCAACGAACCCGAACTGCTGCGCAACCTGTGGTCGCTCGCGGTGGAAGAACAGTTCTACCTGGTCTGGCCGCTGCTCCTACTGGGCGTGCTGCTGATTAGCCGGCCGCGCGTTCGGCTGGCCATCGTCACCACACTGTTCATCGCCTCGGCCCTGTGGATGGGCGTGCTGTACCAGCCCGGAGCGGACCCGACCCGGGTGTACTACGGCTCCGACACCCACAGTTTCGGCCTGTTCGCGGGCGCCGCCCTGGCCCTACTGCTCCGTCGACCCAGCGGACAACGCAACGAAGTGCCCCGACTGCGTCCGTGGCTCGGCGGGGCTGCCATCCTGACGATCATCGCCTTCGCACTCTGGCTGCCGGAAGACGGCACCGCCACCTACCGCGGCGGCCTCGTCGCGGTCTCCGTCGCCACAGCCGTCGCCATCTGGGCGGGAGTGCGCGGCGGCCGGTTCGGGCGTCTGCTCGACGCGGCCCCGCTCCGCTACCTCGGAGAGCGCTCCTACGGCATCTACCTGTGGCACTGGCCGATCCTCGTACTGGTGCAGCTGCTCTGGCCGGCATCGTCCCGCGCGAGCAGCCTGCTGCCGATCGGCCTCGTTGCCACGGTCATCACCCTGGTCTTCGCCGCAGCGTCGTACCGCTGGCTGGAAGTGCCGATCCGGCAGGTCGGCGTGCGCGGCAGCATCCGTCAGATCGGTGCGCTGTGGACCGGACCCACCCGTTGCCGCCGCCTGATCGCTGCGACGGCCGCCCTGTCGCTGCTGCTGGTCGGCGGCACCACCGCCGCCGTCGTGGCCGCGCCGGCGCAGACCACGGCGCAACTCCGCATCGAACGGGGCCAACGGGCAATGGATGCCGCGGCCCGGGCCGCCGCGCAGGCTGCGGCCTCCGAGGCTGCCCGCCAGGCCACTGCAGCCCCGGCCCTCGTCGACGGACTAATCACCGCGATCGGCGACTCCGTCATGCTGGCGTCGGCTCCGGAATTGCAGGCAACCTTCGCGGGCATGACCGTTGACGCGTCGGTCTCCCGCGGGATGTATTCCGCAGATGACATATTGCTGGCGCTCGAGGCGGCGGGCCAGTTGCAGCCGGTCGTGGTGATCGGGCTCGGCACCAACGGGCCGATCACGACCAGCGAACTCACCGAGATTCTGCGCATTCTCGGGCCCGACCGGCAGCTCGTGCTCGTGAACGCCTACGCCGAACGGGATTGGACCGACGGTGTCAACGCCAGGCTCGCCGAGTTCGCTTCGGGCAATCGCCGGGTCGAACTCGCGAACTGGCACGACGTGATCGCGGGGCGACTCGACCTGCTGGCCGGCGATCACGTGCACCCGGGGCCGACCGGCGGCCAGCTCTACGCCGACGAGGTGCACGCCGCGGTTCAGCGTCTGGCGGCGGTGCCGCCGCTGCCGGACACCAGCTGGTTGATGCGTGATTCCGACGCGCCAAGTTCGCCGCCCTACCGCTGACACTTCAGAACTCGAGCACGTAGGCGAGCTCCCGGTTGGTGGCGAAGAAACCCATGCCCGTATACAGGTCGAGCGCGCCGGTCGGGCTCGCCGAGTCCACGTCGAGGGTGGCCCGCTCGTGCCCGGCGGCCCGGCTGGCGGCCAGCTGCACGGCCAACAGGGCCTGCGCGATGTGGCGGCCGCGCCATCCGCTCAGCACGCCGACCAGTCCGATGTAGCTGCTGCGGTAGCCGGCCGCTGCCCAGTCGTCTTCGTTCACGCTCGACATGACAAAGCCGACGATGTGTTCACTGCCGTCGGGCTCGGTCGCGAACGCGACGAACGAAAGGTCGTTGGTGAACGACGGCCCGGTGACGTACGCGTTCCAGCTCTCGTCGGGAATGGGCTGGCTGGACCAGTGATCCATGAAGGCGGTATCACGCGCGGCGTGCACGGCCGCCGACAGCTCGGGCGTATACCCGGCCACGCGGATGCCCGCGCCCACCGTGACCTCGCGGATCGGGTCGGCGAGCACGCGGTCGAGGGTGAGAAAGTAGCGCGTGCAGGCCAGACCGAACCGTGCGTACAGGCGCCCGTTCTGGGGTGCACGCTCGTCAGAGAACGTGGAGATCCAGCCTGGGAGCATCTTGCCAGAGGTGGCCAGTTGCTGGTGGGCGCGGGCGACCTGCCAGCCCAGCAGCTCACGGCCGATGCCCCGGCCGCGCAGCGCGGGCAGTACCCCGCCGCTCAGGTTGGCTTTCACCAGGGTGTCCTGCCCGGGCTGGAGCACGACCAGGCCGTCGGCGACGACGTGACCGTCGGCGTCGAGAGCGACGAGGGTGTCGGTCGCCGGTTCGACGAACGAGAAGTCGAAGATCTCGGCGATCTGATCCCGCTCCAGCACATAGTTGGGGTGGTCGGCCCGGCCGATTGCCTTCTCCAGCTCCCAGATGGCGTCGATATCGTCGGACGTCGCCGGGCGCCACAGTGCGACCTCGGCATGCTCAGGAACGGGCAGCTGCGCGGGAGCGGTCACGCGCGCAGAGAGTGGAGTCGTGTGATCGGTCATGCTTCACCCTATCCGCGCCGTCCCGAACGGGGCCAGGTCTAGAACTCGAGCGTGTACGCCATCTTCTTGTGAGTGGGCACGAAACCCATGCCGGTATACAGGCCGAGGGCGCCGGTGGGGCTGGCAGAGTCCACCGCGAGGGTCACCCGCTCGTGGCCGAGGGCCTGCCCGGCAGCCAGCTGGGCGGCCAGGAGGGATTGCGCGATGTGGCGGCCGCGCCATCCGCTCAAGACGCCGACCAGGTCGATATAGCTGCCGGTGAACCCCTGCATGGCCCAGATATTCTCATTCGCTGTCGAGAGCACGAAGCCGACGACCTGCTCGGTGCCGGCCGCGTCGGTGCCGTAAGCCACGAATGACAGGTCGGGGCGAAACCATTTTCCGCCCACGAAGGCATTCCAGTTTTCGTCACTCATCGGCTGGCTGCCCCAGTGGTCCATGAAGGAGTCATCTCGGGTGCGGTGCACCTCGGCCGAGACCGCCGCGGTATACGCGGCGACACGGATGCCGGCGGCCGGGTCGATCACGCGCACCGGCGCATCCAATGGGCGTTCGAGGGTGAGAAAATAGCGCGCGAGGCTGAGGCCGGCGTGCTCGAACAGGGCGGCGTTCTGCGGGGAACGTTCGTCGGCGTAGCTGAGGATCCAGCCGGGCAGCGTCGTGGTCGAGCTCGCTAGCTGCTGTTTCGCCCGGCCGAGCTGCCACTCCAGCAGCTGGCGGCCGATGCCCCGGCCGCGCAGTCGGGGGTGTACGCCGCCAATCGGCATCGAGCGCACGAGGCTGACCTGGCGGGGCGGGAACATGACCATGCCGACCGCGAGGATGCTGCCGGCGGCGTCGATGCCCACGAGCGAATCGAGCTCCGCATGAAAGTGGGAGTAGCCGAAGTCGGCGGCGATCGCACCGCGAGCCGTGAGGTAGTTGGGGTGGTCGACTTCGCCCATGGCCCGGCGCAGCTGCCAGATGCCGTCGATGTCGGCGGTGGTGGCGGGCCGCCACGCCGCGACATCCGGGTGCTCCGGAAGAACCGGAGCCGGGGCGACCCCCACGCGTTCCGCCAACGAAGTCTCGTGTAGATCCATCCCCCAACCCTATCTTTCGTCGAGAGCGCAAAAAGTGCCCGATTGAGCGATCCAATCGGGCACTTTTTGCGCTCTCGCGAGCGGGGGTGATGCTACTTCTTGTCGGCCTCTGCTGCAGCGTCTTCGACGACGACATCGTCAGCTACTACGTCCTCGACTACTACGTCCTCGACTACTACGTCCTCGACTACTACGTCCTCGGCTACGACGTCCTCGGACCCAATGGGGGTCGCGGCAACGGTCGCAGTCTTGGAGCGCTTGACCTTGGGGGTCAGGGGCTCGAGAACGAGCTCCATCTGCACCATGGACGCGTTGTCACCCTTGCGGAAACCGAGCTTCGTGATGCGGGTGTAACCGCCCTGACGCTCGTTGACCTGCGGGGCGATGACCGTGAACAGCTCGTGCACGACGGACTTGTCGGTGATCGTCGCGAGGACGCGACGACGGGCGTGCAGGTCGCCGCGCTTGGCGAACTGCACCATGCGCTCGGCGAGCGGACGCAGGCGCTTGGCACGGGTCTCGGTCGTCTTGATCGACTTGTGGGTGAACAGGGCCGCGGCCAGGTTCGCAAGCATGAGGCGCTCGTGCGCCGGGCCGCCACCGAGACGGGGGCCCTTTGTGGGCTTAGGCATTGGTATTCTCCAGTATCAAAAAATCGAAAGGCAGCGTTGAAGCGCGAGCCTTAGTTGGTCTCTTCTTCGTAGCCGCTGTAGAAGTGCGCGCCGTCGAATCCGGGAACCGAATCCTTCAGGGACAGGCCGAGCTCAACGAGCTTGTCCTTCACTTCGTCAACCGACTTCTGCCCGAAGTTGCGGATGTTCATCAGCTGGGTCTCCGACAGGGCGACCAGTTCGCTGACGTTGTTGATGCCTTCGCGCTTGAGGCAGTTGTACGAGCGCACTGACAGGTCGAGGTCTTCGATCGGAATCGAAAGCTCGGTCGAGAGCACGGCGTCAACCGGCGCGGGGCCGATCTCGATGCCCTCGGCGGCGGTGTTGAGCTCGCGGGCCAGACCGAACAGCTCGGTCAGGGTGCGGCCAGAGGATGCGATGGCGTCGCGAGGCGAGATAGCCGACTTGGTCTCCACGTCAACGACGAGGCGGTCGAAGTCAGTGCGCTCACCGGCACGAGTTGCCTCGACGCGGTAGGTCACCTTGAGCACGGGCGAGTAGATCGAGTCGACCGGAATCTGGCCGGCCTCGGAGAACTCGTTGCGGTTCTGGGTGCTGGAGACGTAACCACGTCCACGCTCAATGGTCAGTTCGAGTTCGAACTTCGCCTTGTCGTTGAGGGTTGCGATGACCAGTTCGGGGTTGTGCACCTCGACGCCGGCGGGAGCCGAAATGTCAGCGGCGGTGACCTGGCCGGCACCCTGCTTGCGCAGGTACGCGGTGATCGGCTCGTCGTGCTCGCTCGAGACGACAAGTCCCTTGATGTTCAGGATGATCTCAGTGACATCTTCCTTCACCCCGGGAACGGTGCTGAACTCGTGCAGCACGCCATCGATACGGATGCTGGTTACAGCAGCGCCCGGGATCGAGGAGAGCAGGGTACGGCGAAGCGAGTTGCCGAGGGTGTAGCCGAAGCCAGGTTCGAGCGGCTCAATGATGAACCGTGAACGGAACTCCGAGATGTTCTCTTCGGTGAGCGTTGGACGCTGTGCAATAAGCACTGTTGATTCCTTTCGGCTAAGTGTCCGCTATATGACACTTGCAATGACGAGAGAGTGAAAAGTTGAAAGAAAAGAGTCCCGACGGGCTCGGCAGCAACGAAGTGCCGAGCCCGTCGAGATACAGCGAGTGCTTTAGACGCGGCGGCGCTTCGGCGGACGGCATCCGTTGTGAGCCTGGGGCGTCACGTCGTTGATCGAACCGACCTCGAGGCCAGCGGCCTGCAGTGAACGGATCGCGGTCTCGCGGCCTGAGCCGGGTCCCTTGACGAACACGTCAACCTTCTTCATGCCGTGTTCCTGCGCCTGGCGGGCGGCCGACTCGGCGGCCAGCTGTGCGGCGAAGGGGGTCGACTTGCGCGAACCCTTGAAACCAACCTGGCCCGACGAGGCCCAGCTGATGACGGCACCGGTCGTGTCGGTGATCGACACGATCGTGTTGTTGAAGGTGCTCTTGATGTGGGCCTGGCCCACAGCAATGTTCTTCTTTTCTTTCTTACGCGGCTTCCGTACGGCCGACTTGGGTTGTGCCATGAATTTCTCCTGAATCCTAAAGGCGTTAGCGGGCTAGGCCGAGGGCCTAGCGCGCCTTCTTCTTGCCGGCTACGGTGCGCTTCGGGCCCTTGCGGGTGCGAGCGTTGGTCTTGGTGCGCTGTCCGCGAACGGGCAGGCCCTTGCGGTGGCGAATGCCCTCGTAGCTGCCAATTTCAACCTTGCGGCGGATGTCAGCGGCAACCTCACGGCGGAGGTCACCCTCAACCTTGAAGGAACCCTCGACGTAGTCACGGAGAAGGACGAGCTGGTCGTCGCTCAAATCCTTGACGCGGATGTTTCCGTCGATTCCAGTGTCGGCGAGGGTCTTGAGGGCCCTCGTGCGGCCAACACCGTAAATGTAAGTCAATGCAACTTCCACGCGCTTATCGCGCGGGATGTCGACGCCGGCTAGACGTGCCATTGTGTCTCCTGTTAGTGATGGAGGTCTGTAACAGCTCCTGTACACCGGCCTCCAACCGATGGTGTCACCCTCACGGGCTCCCGGAACTGCTAGTAAATATTCAGTTATTCAGGTAAATCTCGAAGGGAGACTTAACCCTGGCGCTGCTTGTGACGCGGGTTCTCGCAGATGACCATCACGTTGCCGTTACGGCGGATGACCTTGCACTTGTCACAGATCTTTTTGACGCTGGGCTTGACCTTCATGGTGATTCCTTGTTTTTCGCTGTCTTCGTACCCGCGGGATGCCGAGGGCCGTTACTTACAGCAGTCGTTACTTGTAGCGGTAGACGATCCGGCCGCGGGTCAGGTCGTACGGGCTGAGTTCTACGATCACGCGGTCCTCCGGGAGGATGCGGATGTAGTGCTGGCGCATCTTGCCCGAGATGTGGGCAAGAACTCGGTGGCCGTTTGACAGCTCAACGCGAAACATCGCGTTGGGCAGAGCTTCGACTACTGCGCCCTCGATTTCGATGACACCGTCTTTTTTGGCCATACCCTCACTGTCGCTCTGTATTGATTGCTGGTCATGCGGGATTGATGCCTGACACGCCACAAAAGACGACACCAGACACCAAGGATCAATCTTATGGTATGAGATTGCCTTTTGGCAATTCAGTCCTATAATCTCCCGCGCACCAGCGTCCCCGACTCGGCGGAAGCAGGTATGGCCGCAGGAGTCAGGGGGGCCGGTGGGCGCGGCTCGGGTTCTGGTTCAGCGGCTCACCCGCTGGGCTGCGGCGATGTCCCGGGTGACCGCGTCAAACAGCGGATGCCCCGGCGCCAGCCCGCAGACCACCTCCGCAATCCGCGGCGCGGCTTCCCCGGCCAGCAGGCGCTGAAACTCGGCGCTCTGCGAATCGCCGGGTAGGTCGAAGCGGAAAGCCGCGCGAATCGCCTCCAGCAGGGATACCGCGCTCCCGCCGGAACTGGCGAGCACCCTCGCCGACCGAGCCGACGTGCACCTGATGGACCAGTAGCTACGCGATCAGCCAGCTACGGAATTGGGACGGGAACGATTCCGAACTGGGCGAGGCCGGAAGCTCCGCCGTCCTCGGCGGTGAGCACCCAGATGCCGTCCTTGTGCACGGCGACGCTGTGCTCCCAGTGCGCTGCGGCCTTGCCGTCGCTCGTGGCGACGGTCCAGTCGTCGTCGCGGGTGTAGGTGTCGATCGAGCCGAGCACGACCATCGGCTCGATGGCCACCACGAGGCCCGGCTTCACATCCGGGCCCTTCTGGCGCACGCGGTAGTTGAACACCGGCGGGGCTTCGTGCATGGAGCGGCCGATGCCGTGGCCGACATAGTCGGTGAGGATGCCGTAGGTGCCCTGCGACTCGATGTAGTCCTCGATGGCGTCGCCGACCTCGTTCAGGTGGCGCGCGGTGTGCAGGCGGGCGATACCGTGCCAGAGGGACTGCTCGGTCACGTCGGACAGCTTTTGGCGCTCCGCCACGATCTCGGGCCTCGAGGCGTCGGGCAGCACGAAGCTGAACGCGGCGTCCCCATTCCAGCCTTCGATGATCGCTCCGCTGTCGATCGAGACGATATCGCCGGCGCCGAGGCGACGTGCAGACGGGATCCCGTGCACGACGTCGTCGTTCACCGAGGCGCACACAGTGTGGTGGTAGCCCTGTTCGAGTTTGAAGTTCGGCTTACCGCCGAGCAGGGCGATGGCGGCCTCAGCAGCGGCATCAAGCTCGAGGGTGGTCGCGCCGATGACCATGGCCGCGCGGGCAGCTTTGAGCGATGCCGCGGTGGCCAGCCCCGGTGCCACCATGAGGCGCAGCTGGGCTGGGTTCTTGTAGATGGAACGACGAAGACTCACTGATTTCCTACAAACTAGCTCCGAGAACGGGAGCGATTATTCAATTGGTGCTGCACATGATGATGGGCCGGGCCTTTCGGCCCAGCCCCAAACTGTTGCTAGAGAGTGCTGCTGCCCTGGAGCAGGCCGCGTTCGGCCAGCGCAGCGAGAATGCGGTCGGTGACCACTTCAACGGCACCGAGGCCGTCGATGGTGACGACGAGGCCGCGGGCGCTGTACACATCGATGAGCGGAGCGGTCTGCTCAGCGTAGACGTCAAGACGGTGACGGATGACCTCGGCAGTGTCGTCCGCGCGGCCCTGCTCGGCTGCGCGCTTCAGCAGTCGGGCGACAACCTCGTCGGTGTCGGCGGTGATCAGAACGACCACGTCGAGCTGGGTGCCGCCGGCAACGAGCAGGCGGTCGAGTTCAACGACCTGATCGGTTGTGCGCGGGTAGCCGTCCAGCAGAAAACCGTTGGTGGCATCCGCTTCTTTCAGACGGTCAGCGACGATCGCGTTGGTGAGGGTGTCCGGCACGTAGGCGCCGGCATCCATGAACGACTTGACCTCGAGCCCCAGCGGGGTGTTGTTGGTCACGTTGTAGCGAAAGATGTCACCGGTGGAAATAGCGGGAACGTCGAAGGCGAGCGCCAGACGCTCCGCCTGGGTGCCTTTGCCCGCGCCGGGCGGGCCGATCAGTAATAAGCGCGTCATTTAAGAAGCCCCTCATAGTGTCGCTGTTGCAGTTGCGAGTCGATCTGCTTGACCGTCTCGAGCCCCACGCCGACGACGATGAGAATGCTCGCGCCGCCGAACGGAAAGTTCTGGTCGGCGCCGATAACCGAGAACGCGATCAACGGGATGAGCGCGATCAGGCCCAGATAGATCGAGCCGGGGAGCGTGATGCGGGTCAGCACGAAGTCGAGGTACTCGGCGGTCGGGCGGCCGGCGCGAATGCCGGGAATGAACCCGCCGTACTTCTTCATGTTGTCGGCGACTTCTTCGGGGTTGAACGTGATGGCCACGTAGAAGTAGGTGAAGCCAATGATGAGCAGGAAGTACATGGCCATATACAGCGGCTGGTCGCCGCCGGTGAGGTTCTGCGAGATCCAGACTACCCAGGCCGGCGCTTCGGTTCCGGCGGCCGGCTGGTTGAACTGCGCGAGCAGGGCTGGCAGGTACAGCAGCGAGGAGGCAAAGATCACGGGGATCACGCCGGCCATGTTGACCTTGATCGGAATGTAGGTGTTGTTTCCGCCGTAGGTGCGTCGGCCGACCATGCGCTTGGCGTACTGCACCGGTATTCGCCGCTGCGATTGCTCGACGAAGACCACGCCGGCGACCACCAATATTCCGACGATCAGAACGATGATGAGGGTGTCGGGACCCTGCTGCTGGCCGATCGAGGCAAGCGAGCCGGGGAACAGGGCGGCAATCGAGATGAAGATCATAAGCGACATGCCGTTGCCGACGCCGCGTTCGGTGACGAGCTCACCCATCCACATGATGACGCCGGTGCCGGCGGTCATCGTGATGACCATGAGCATGATGGCATACCAGGCGTCGTTGGTGATCAGCTGCGTGCACTCGGTGCTGGCGGATGTCCCGAACAGGGCGCCGCTTCGAGCCACCGTGATCAGCGTGGTCGACTGCAGAATACCCAGGGCGATGGTGAGGTAACGCGTGTACTGGGTCAGAGTGCTCTGGCCCGATGCACCCTCTTTATAGAGAGTGTCGAAGTGGGGGATGACCACGCGCAGCAACTGCACGATGATCGAGGCCGTGATGTACGGCATGATGCCGAGCGCAAAGACGCTCAACTGCAGCAGGGCACCACCACTGAACAGGTTGACGAGCTCGTAGAGGCCGCTCGTGCCCTGGTTGGCTGCGAGACACAGCTGCACATTGCCGAAGTCCACGAACGGGGCCGGTACGAACGAGCCCAGACGGAACAGAGCAATGATGCCCAGGGTGAAGCCGATCTTCTTACGAAGGTCGGGTGTGCGGAAGATCCGCGCAATGGCGCTAAACAAAAAGGCCTCCAGATTTTTACGCAGATCGACAGTGCATGTCGATGTAAAGCGGCAGATCGACTTAAAACGATCGAGCTTGTCGAATCACACCAAACGATTTACTCGATTGACGGATTCGACAAGCTCGATTGAGCGTCTACGGACTTACTTTACAGATCCACCCGCGGCGACAATTTTCTGCTCAGCTGAAGCAGAGACCTTGTCGACCGTCACGTTCAGCTTAACGGTAATTTCACCGGTTCCAAGAACCTTGACTTTTTCGTTGTCACGAACGGCACCCTTGGCGATCAGGCTGGCAATGGTGACATCGCCGCCGTCCGGATAGAGCAGTTCGAGCTTTTCCAGGTTGACAACCTGGTACTCGACGCGGAACGGGTTCTTAAATCCACGCAGTTTCGGGGTGCGCATGTGCAGAGGCATCTGCCCACCCTCGAAGCCGACGCGCACGCTGTAGCGTGCCTTCGTGCCCTTGGTGCCTCGACCCGCGGTTTTACCCTTGGATCCTTCACCACGGCCAACGCGCTGGCGGGCCTTCTTCGCTCCGGGCGCCGGGCGAAGGTGGTGTACCTTCAGCACGTGCTCGCGGGGCTCAGTGGGCTCTGCTGCAACGGCTGCCTTTTTGGGGGCAGCAGCCTTCTTCGGTGCTGCGGCCTTTTTGGGGGCAGCAGCCTTCTTCGTGGCAGGCTTGTCGGCTACCTTGGTAGCTTCCTTCTCGTCAGCCATTAGTCAATCTCCTCGACCTTTACGAGGTGAGCGACGGTGTTGACGTAGCCACGGTTCTGCGAGTTGTCCTCGCGGATGGTGACGGCGCCAATGCGTCGCAGACCCAGGCTGCGAAGAGTGTCGCGCTGGTTCTGCTTCTCACTAATTTTGGACTTGATCTGTGTGATCTTCAGCTGGGCCATCAGGCACCTGCCTTCGCGGTTGCGGCCGCTGCAGCTGCAGCGGCGTCGGCACGAAGAAAACGGGCCGGAGCCACGTCTTCATAGGCGAGGCCACGGCGAGCCGCAACCGCACGCGGCTCTTCGAGCTGGTGCAGTGCCTCGACCGTGGCGTGCACGATGTTGATGGTGTTCGACGAACCGAGCGACTTGCTCAGCACGTCGTGGATGCCAGCGCATTCGAGTACGGCGCGCACCGGGCCACCGGCGATAACGCCGGTACCTGCTGCTGCCGGACGAAGCAGAACGACGCCGGCTGCGGCTTCACCCTGCACGGGGTGCGGGATGGTCAGGCCAACGCGAGGAACGCGGAAGAAGTTCTTCTTCGCTTCTTCGACGCCCTTGGAGATAGCGGTCGGGACCTCGCGGGCCTTACCGTATCCAACGCCGACCAGGCCGTTACCGTCGCCGACGACGACGAGAGCGGTGAAGCTGAAGCGACGACCACCCTTGACGACCTTCGACACGCGGTTGATGGTGACGACGCGCTCCAGGAACTGGCTCTTGTCGGCATCGCGGCTTCCGCGGTCCTTGTTCGGGTTGCGCTCACGGCCACCACGACGAGCCTCGCGAGGCTCGTTCTGCGGCGGGGTCGTGGAGGCAGCGGTTTCAACCGGCGCCTCGGCAACGGCAGCAACAGGTGCTGTGGTTTCGATCTTTTCAGTGCTCACAGGTTCAATCCACCCTCTCGAGCTCCCTCAGCGATGGCTGCGACGCGTCCTGCGTACTTGCTGCCACCACGGTCAAATACAACGGCTTCGATGCCGGCGGCTTTCGCACGCTCAGCAACAAGCTCACCGACCTTGCGGGCCTTGGCGGTCTTGTCACCATCGAAGGTGCGCAAATCCGTTTCGAGCGTGGATGCCGACGCAAGGGTGAAACCCTTGCTGTCGTCGACGACCTGCACGAATACGTGGCGAGCCGAGCGCGTGACGACGAGGCGCGGGCGAAGCGCCGTTCCCTCGATCTTCTTGCGAAGACGTGTGTGACGACGTCCGCGGGCTGCGGCCTTGCTCTTGCCTCTAGTTCCGAGTCCCATGGTTACTTACCGCTCTTTCCGGCCTTGCGGCGAACAATCTCGCCGGCGTAACGCACACCCTTGCCCTTGTAGGGCTCTGGCTTGCGAATCTTACGGATGTTGGCGGCAACCTCGCCGACGGCCTGCTTGTCGATTCCGCTGACCGTGAGCTTGTTGACGCTCTCAACGGTCAAAACGATTCCGACGGGCGGCTCGACGACGACCGGGTGCGAGAAGCCGAGGGCGAACTCAACGGAGGTGCCCTTCTGCGCCGCGCGGTAACCGGTACCGACGATTTCGAGACCCTTGGTGTAACCAACGGTTACGCCGATGATCTGGTTGTTGATCAGGGTGCGGGTCAGACCGTGCAGCGAACGCGACTGGCGCTCGTCGTTCGGACGGGTGACGAGAACGTGACCGTCCTCGATCGACACCGAGATGGGGTTGGAAACGACGAGCGCGAGCTCGCCCTTCGGGCCCTTGACGGAGACGGCCTGGCCGTCAGCCACAACCGTGACCCCAGCGGGGATCGGGATGGGGAGTCTTCCAATACGTGACATTCTCAGTTACCACACGTAGGCGAGAACTTCTCCGCCTACGCCCTTCTTCTCAGCCTGGCGGTCGGTGAGCAGACCGCTGGAGGTGGACAGGATGGCAACGCCGAGGCCGCCGAGAACCGTGGGGATCTCAGTCGACTTTGCGTACACGCGGAGGCCGGGCTTGGAAACCCGCTTGATGCCTACGATGGAGCGCTCGCGGTTCGGACCGAACTTGAGGTCCAGGGTGAGGGTCTTGCCTACTGTTGCATCCTTGACGGTCCAGGCGGAGATGTAACCCTGAGCCTTGAGGATGTCAGCGATGTGCGCTTTCAATTTGCTATGCGGCATCGACACGGTGTCGTGGTACGCCGAGTTCGCGTTGCGCAGTCTGGTCAGCATGTCTGCGACCGGATCTGTCATTGTCATTTTGTGGTGCCTTTCTCGCCTGGTTTCGCCCATCCGTTACACGAATGACGACCTGTGGTGGTGAGGAACCCGATCGGTTGATCGGATTCCGGGGTGAAAATCTGTGTGCGCCCAGTGAAAAACTGTGGGCGAGGCCAACCATAGTCGGGAGCTTGCAAGCGCAAGCTCCCAACTCTAGTTGAATTTGTTCCTCTGTAGTGAGGAACTCCTACTTGACGTCGTCCGTCTTGAACGGGAAACCGAGCGCCTTGAGCAGCGCGCGACCCTCGTCGTTGGTCTTCGCGGTCGTGACGACCGTGATGTCCATGCCGCGAACGCGGTCAATGCGGTCCTGGTCGATCTCGTGGAACATGACCTGCTCGGTCAGACCGAAGGTGTAGTTGCCCGCACCGTCGAACTGCTTGTCGGACAGACCGCGGAAGTCACGGATGCGAGGAAGGGCCAGGCTGAGCAGCCGGTCCAGGAACTCCCACATGCGGTCGCCACGAAGTGTGACGTGGGCGCCGATGGGCTGTCCCTCACGCAGTTTGAACTGCGCAATGGACTTGCGGGCCTTGGTGACCTGCGGCTTCTGGCCGGTGATCTTGGTGAGGTCAGAAACCGCACCGTCCATCACCTTGCCGTCGCGTGCTGCTTCTCCGACACCCATGTTGACGACAATCTTCGTCAGGGTGGGGATGCGGTGCACGTTGGTGAAGCCGAGTTCTGCGGAGAGCTTGGCACTGATCTCATCGCGGTACTTCTGCTTCAGGCGCGGCAGGGCCTTGACGGGCGCGGCGCCCACAGTGCCTTCAACAACTGCGGTGTCAGCCATTAGAGGTCCTTCCCTGACTTCTTGGCGTAACGAATGCGGACCGTCTTGGAGACGCCGTCCTTCGTTACCTCTTCCTGGCGGAAGCCGACGCGGGTCGGCTTCTTGGTCTCCGGGTCGACGATGGCAACGTTGGACACGTGGATGGGGGCTTCGAAGGTCTCGATGCCGCCCGTCTTGGTGCCGCGCTGGGTCTGTCCGACGCGAACGTGCTTGGTCACGAAGTTGATGCCCTCAACGAGGACACGGTTCTTCTCGACGTCGACGGAGATGATCTTGCCCTGCTTGCCACGGTCTCCGCCGCGAGCCTGGCTGCGGCCGCTGATGACCTGAACGAGGTCACCCTTTTTGATTCTGGCCATGATTAAATAACCTCCGGTGCCAGCGAGATGATCTTCATGAACTTCTTGTCGCGAAGCTCGCGACCGACCGGTCCGAAGATTCGGGTGCCGCGGGGGTCACCGTCTGCCTTCAAGATCACTGCAGCGTTCTCATCGAACTTGATGTAGGAGCCGTCTGGACGACGGGTCTCCTTCTTGGTGCGAACGATGACAGCTTTGACGATGTCACCCTTCTTGACGTTGCCGCCCGGGATTGCATCCTTGACCGTGGCGACGATGACGTCGCCGAGGCCGGCGTAGCGACGGCCTGAGCCACCGAGAACGCGGATGGTCAAGAGTTCCTTGGCACCGGTGTTGTCGGCAACTTTGACTCGTGATTCTTGCTGAAGCACTTTATAACTCCTTTACGTCAAGTAAGCGCGAGGCTTACTTGGCCTTCTCAAGAATCTCGACCAGGCGCCAGCGCTTGGAAGCGCTGAGCGGACGGGTCTCACTGATCAGGACCAGGTCGCCGATGCCGGCGGAGTTCGCCTCGTCGTGCGCCTTCAGCTTGGATGTACGGCGGATGACCTTGCCGTACAACGGGTGCTTCACGCGGTCTTCGACCACGACAATGATGGTTTTGTTCATCTTGTCGCTGGTCACGTAACCCCGCAGCGTCTTGCGGTATCCGCGTACGAGCTCGGTGGCTTCGCCCGCGACGACCGTTTCGTCAGTCTTCGCCATGACTAGGCCTCCTTCGTCTCGACGGCCTCAGCTGCAGCGTCGTCGGTGGACTCCACTGCGGCCTTGGCCTTCTTGGTCTTTTTCTCGGCCTTTTCAGCCTTGGCCGGAGCCGGGGCTACGACCGGGGTGGCACGGATGCCCAGCTCGCGCTCACGGAGAACCGTGTAGATGCGAGCGATGTCGCGCTTGACCGCGCGGAGGCGGCCGTGGCTTTCGAGCTGACCGGTGGCCGACTGGAAGCGCAGGTTGAACAGCTCTTCCTTGGCCTTCTTCAGCTCGTCGAACAGCTTCTCATTGTCAAAAGTATCGAGCTCGACTGAGGCGAGCTCCTTGGTTCCGATCGCCATTATGCGTCGCCCTCCTCGCGCTTGATGATGCGTGCCTTGAGGGGCAGCTTGTGAATTGCGCGGGTCAGCGCCTCTTTCGCAACGGCGTCGGTGACACCGCTGAGCTCGAACAGAACGCGACCCGGCTTGACGTTGGCAACCCACCACTCGACCGAACCCTTACCGGAACCCATGCGGGTTTCGGCCGGCTTCTTGGTCAGCGGGCGGTCGGGGTAGATGTTGATCCACACCTTTCCGCCACGCTTGATGTGACGCGTCATGGCGATACGAGCGGACTCGATCTGACGGTTGGTCACATACGCGGGGGTCAGCGCCTGAATGCCGTACTCACCGAAGGACACCGTGGTGCCGCCGGTAGCGTGGCCGGTGCGACCCGGGTGGTGCTGCTTGCGGTGCTTGACTCTACGTGGAATCAACATTATTTAGCCTCAACTCCTGCTGCGACCGGTGCCGCTGCCGGAGCATCTGCACGAGGTGCACGGCGCGGTCGATCGTCACGACGCTCGGGGCGGGACGACTTAGCGTTGGCCTGCTCGCGAGCGAGTTCCTTGTTGGTGATGTCGCCCTTGTAGATCCAGACCTTCACGCCGATACGGCCGAAGGTGGTCTTGGCTTCGTAGAAGCCGTAGTCGATGTTCGCGCGCAGGGTGTGCAGGGGCACACGGCCTTCGCGGTAGAACTCGCTGCGGCTCATCTCGGCGCCACCCAGACGACCCGACACCTGGATGCGAACACCCTTGGCGCCGGCGCGCTGTGCACCCTGCAGGCCCTTACGCATCGCGCGGCGGAAAGCCACACGAGCGGAGAGCTGCTCGGCAATACCCTGCGCGACGAGCTGGGCATCCTGCTCGGGGTTCTTGACCTCGAGGATGTTCAGCTGAATCTGCTTGGCGGTGAGCTTCTCAAGGTCAGAGCGGATGCGCTCGGCCTCCGCGCCGCGGCGACCAATCACAATGCCCGGACGGGCGGTGTGAATGTCAACGCGAACACGGTCACGAGTGCGCTCGATCTCGATACGGCTGACGCCGGCACGGTCAAGGCTGGTGCTCAGCAGGCGACGGATCTTGACGTCTTCTGCAACAAAGTCAGCGTAACGCTGACCCGGCTTGGTCGAGTCAGAGAACCAACGCGATACGTGATCGGTGGTGATTCCCAGACGGAAGCCATAGGGGTTTACTTTCTGACCCATTACTTCGTACCCTCCTCAGGAGTGGTGAGCACAACCGTGATGTGGCTGGTGCGCTTCTTGATTTCGAATGCGCGACCCTGGGCACGAGCCTGGAAACGCTTGAGGGTCGTACCCTCGTCAACGAATGCCCGACTGATGAACAGGTCCTGCTCGTCCAGATACGTGTTGGCTGCATCTGCTTTGACTCGGGCGTTGGCGATGGCCGAGGCCACCAGCTTGTAGACCGGGTCGGAAGCGCCCTGGGGCGCGAACTTCAGAATTCCCAGCGCTTCGTGCGCCTGCTTGCCGCGGATCATGTCAACGACGCGACGAGCCTTCTGGGGGGTAACGCGGATGTGACGCACGCGTGCGATCGACTCCACCATTTCTTCTCCTCCTTCACGTCCCCGCGTTAGCGGCGACGGCCCTTCTTGTCGTCCTTCACGTGTCCACGGAAGGTGCGGGTGGGCGCAAACTCACCGAGCTTGTGTCCGACCATGCTCTCGGTGACGAACACCGGGATGTGCTTGCGTCCGTCGTGCACTGCGATGGTGTGTCCGAGCATGTCGGGGATGATCATCGAGCGGCGCGACCAGGTCTTGATTACGTTCTTGCTCTTGGCTTCGTTCGCCGCGAACACCTTGCGAAGCAGGTGGTCGTCAACGAAAGGGCCTTTCTTAAGACTTCTTGGCATCGTCTACTCCTACTTACGCTTCTTGCCGACGGTGCGGCGACGAACAATGAGCTTGTCGCTTTCCTTATTCGGGTGGCGGGTGCGCCCTTCCTTCTGGCCCCAGGGGCTGACGGGGTGACGTCCACCGGACGTCTTACCCTCACCACCACCGTGCGGGTGATCGACCGGGTTCATGGCAACACCACGAACGGTCGGGCGAACGCCTTTCCAGCGCATACGTCCGGCCTTGCCCCAGTTGATGTTCGACTGCTCGGCGTTGCCGACCTCGCCGATCGTCGCGCGGCAGCGAGCATCCACGTTGCGGATTTCACCAGACGGCAGACGAAGCTGGGCGTAGACGCCCTCCTTCGCGACCAGGCGAACCGACGAACCGGCGGAGCGGGCCATCTTGGCGCCACCACCCGGACGCAGCTCGATCGCGTGAATGATGGTACCGGTGGGGATGTTCTTCAGCGGCAGGTTGTTGCCGGGCTTGATGTCAGCCCCGGCTCCAGACTCGATGATGTCGCCCTGGCTGAGCTTGTTCGGCGCGATGATGTAACGCTTCGTGCCGTCGATGAAGTGCAGGAGCGCGATGCGCGCCGTGCGGTTCGGGTCGTATTCAATTTCAGCGACGCGGGCGTTGACGCCGTCCTTGTCGTTGCGCTTGAAGTCGATCACACGGTACTGGCGCTTGTGGCCACCACCGATGTGACGGGTCGTGATGCGGCCCTGGTTGTTACGTCCACCGGTCTTGGAGAGCGGACGCAGAAGCGACTTCTCCGGGGTGGAACGCGTGATTTCCGCGAAGTCGGCAACGGATGAACCGCGTCGACCCGGGGTCGTGGGCTTGTACTTACGAATAGCCATTAGTTATCCCTCTGCCTTGTCGCTTAGCCGACGGCCGTGAAGATGTCGATGGAGCCAGACTTGAGCGTGACAATGGCACGCTTGGTGTCCTTGCGCTTGCCCATGCCGAACTTGGTGCGGCGAGTCTTGCCCACGCGGTTCAGGGTGTTGATCGAAGCGACCTGCACCTTGAAGATCTTTTCGATCGCGAGCTTGATCTCCGTCTTGTTCGAGCGGGGGTCAACGATGAAGGTGTACTTACCCTCGTCAATCAGGCCGTAGCTCTTCTCAGAGACAACCGGAGAGATGATGATGTCGCGGGGGTCCTTGTTGGTCGCGATAGTCATTATGCGGCCACCTCTTCCTTCTTGGTCTTGCTCTCCACGAACGCGTTGAACGCGCCGGTGGTGAAGACAATGTCGTCGCTGACGAGCACGTCATAGGCGTTGAGCTGGTCCCACGAAAGGATGTGCACCGTCGGGATGTTGCGAATGCTGCGCAACGTGGTCTCGTCGGTACGCTCGAGAACAACCAGCACGTGCTTGCTCGTGGCGATCTGCGTGAGCAGCTCCAGGGCAACCTTGGTGTTGGGGGTCTCAGCCGTGAACAGTGCCTCGACGATGTGCAGGCGGCCACCGCGGGCGCGGTCGCTCAGTGCACCCTTGAGGGCTGCGGCGATCATCTTTTTCGGGGTGCGCTGGTCGTAGCTGCGCGGGGTCGGTCCGTGGACGATTCCACCACCGGTCATCTGAGGAGCGCGGATGGAGCCCTGACGAGCGCGACCGGTTCCTTTCTGCTTGAACGGCTTGCGGCCGGCACCGGAAACTTCTCCACGGCGCTTGACCTTGCTCGTTCCCTGGCGTGCGGCAGCGAGCTGCGCAACAACGACCTGGTGGATGAGAGGAATGTTGGCGGGAACGTCGAAGAGCTCGTCGGGAAGCTCGGCAGAGCCTGCCTTCTTGCCCTTGGCGTCAATGATGTCGAGTGCTGTAGCCATAGTGACTAGGCTCCCTTCACTGCGTTGCGAACGAATACGAGGCGGCCACGGGCACCGGGAACGGCACCCTTGACGAGCATGAGGCCCTTGTCGGCGTCAATAGCGTGCACCTTGAGGTTCAGCACGGTTACGCGCTCGCCACCCATACGACCGGCCATGCGCATGCCCTTGAAGACACGACTCGGGGTCGAGGAAGCACCGATGGAACCGGGCTTACGGTGGTTGCGGTGCGAACCGTGAGAGGAGGAGACACCCTTGAAGTTGTGACGCTTCATAACACCGGCGAAACCCTTACCCTTGCTGGTGCCCATGACATCAACCTTGGTGCCGGCAACGAAGACACCGTCAACGGTGAGTTCCTGGCCCAGGTTGTAATCAGCGGCATCCGCGGTGCGGAGCTCGGTGATGTGGCGACGAGGCGTGACGCCGGCCTTGTCGAAGTGACCGGCAAGGGGCTTGTTGACCTTGCGCGGGTCGATGGGGCCAGCGGCGATCTGAACGCCGTTGTAGCCGTCGACGGCCTTGGTGCGGATCTGCGTGACAACGTTCGGCGCGATCTCGATGACGGTAACGGGAACAAGCTTGTTGTTCTCGTCCCACACCTGGGTCATGCCGAGCTTCTTGCCGAGGAGACCCTTGGTGGTCTTGGTATCGGAGTAAGACATCGCGGGCCCTAGAGCTTGATCTCGATGTTGACGTCGGCCGGAAGGTCGAGGCGCATGAGCGAGTCAACAGCCTTCGGGGTCGGGTCAATGATGTCGATCAGACGCTTGTGGGTGCGCATTTCAAAGTGCTCCCGGCTGTCCTTGTACTTGTGAGGGGAACGGATGACACACACCACGTTCTTCTCGGTCGGAAGCGGCACCGGGCCGACGACTGTAGCGCCCGCACGGGTCACTGTGTCGACGATCTTGCGCGCCGAAATGTCGATGACCTCGTGGTCATACGACTTAAGTCGAATGCGGATCTTCTGTCCCGCCATGTCGAACTCTCTCTCTGTCGAGGCGTCTTACAGACCACGGCAGGATTTGCCGAGGTTGCATTGGACGCCGTAGTAGCACTGCTGCTATTAGCACCACTGTTCATATGTCAATTTCGATTCACGCCAAATAATCGACGCTCATCGTCAACGCCGACTCCCAGAAGCAGAACCTGGGGGACGGCACGGTTTTACCCACGCCGACCAGATCGTTGATTTATGCTGCGCTCTGCTCCCTGCGGCCTAGCCTGCGATCTGCACATTTCGACACGTGTTATTCGAAAGGGTGTGACGCGACTATGCACTGCCTGGCAGTGATTCCAGCGACGCGTAGCGCACGCCGAAAGTGTTGAACTAGAAGAGTCTGCCACACAGTTGCCATTACATGCAACCCGGGCGTGTCGCGCGCGGCGTGTCGCGCGATATACCAGCGGATGCCCGCGGCCGACCGGCCACGAGCATCCGTTTTAGTGCGGCGGGTGACCTAGCCCTGAACGATTCCGGCGGCCACTCGCGGGCTTTGTTCCGGGCAGCTCTTGGCGGTGGATTCGGTCAGCACACGCTGGGCCATGATCTGACGGGATTGGTCGGACAGGCCGGTGGTCGGGTATTCGGCGAGCACCTTGGTGATGATCTCGGGAATCGACAGGGCGGCATATTGTTTAAGGCTGTCGCAGACCAGCACGCTGTAGACGCTGACGGTGCTGGTCACGATGCCGTCGAGAATCTGCTGTTCGGTCTGGGCTGTTGGCGTTGGTGCGGGCGTGGACGTGGCGATCGCCGACGGCGTCGGCGTCTGCGTCACCCGGGCGATCGATGACTGGGCAGCGGGAGCGGACCCGGCCAGGCGGGGCACGATCACCACGGCGAGAATGGCCACCACAACGATCGCGATCCCCAGGAGGATGCACATTTCCAGTTTCGATATCTGCATGCGCAGACCATAACCGGATATTCCCAATCCCGCGTCGGGTAGTGAGCGATCGTCATCCGCTTGAAATATTCGATTGCGTCAGGGGTGCAAAAAAGGGGCCGAACCCGAAGGTCCGACCCCTTTTCTTCAGATCTAAGTAAAGGAAATTACTTGATGATCTTGGTCACCGTGCCGGCGCCGACGGTGCGGCCACCTTCACGGATAGCGAAGCCGAGGCCCTCTTCCATGGCGATCGGCTGAATCAGCGCGACAGTCAGGTCGGTGGTGTCGCCAGGCATGACCATCTCGGTGCCTTCGGGCAGCGTGATGACGCCGGTGACGTCCGTGGTGCGGAAGTAGAACTGCGGGCGGTAGTTCGCGTAGAACGGGTTGTGACGGCCACCCTCGTTCTTGCTGAGGATGTACGCGGTACCCTCGAAGTCGGTGTGCGGCGTAACCGAACCCGGCTTGACGACGACCTGGCCGCGCTCAACGTCTTCGCGCTTGGTGCCACGAAGAAGAAGTCCACAGTTCTCGCCGGCCCAAGCCTCGTCGAGCTGCTTGTGGAACATCTCAATACCGGTAACCGTGGTCTTCTGCGTCGGGCGGATGCCGACGATCTCGATCTCGGAGTTGATCTTGAGGGTTCCACGCTCGGCGCGGCCCGTAACAACGGTGCCACGGCCGGTGATCGTGAAGACGTCCTCGATCGGCATCAAGAACGGCTTGTCCTTGTCGCGGATCGGGTCCGGAATGAAGTCGTCAACAGCCTTCATCAGCTCAAGGATGTTGCCGGTCCACTTCTCGTCGCCTTCAAGCGCCTTGAGTGCGGAGACCTGGATTACGGGGGCGTTGTCGCCATCGAAACCCTGGCTGGAGAGAAGTTCACGAACTTCGAGCTCGACGAGCTCCATGATCTCTTCGTCATCAACCATGTCGGCCTTGTTCAGCGCGACGAGCAGGGTCGGAACGCCGACCTGCTTGGCGAGAAGAACGTGCTCACGGGTCTGAGCCATCGGGCCGTCAGTAGCGGCAACCACGAGGATTGCGCCGTCCATCTGAGCAGCACCGGTGATCATGTTCTTGATGTAGTCAGCGTGGCCCGGAGCATCGACGTGCGCATAGTGACGCTTGTCGGTCTCGTACTCAACGTGCGAAATGTTGATCGTGATGCCGCGCTGGCGTTCTTCCGGAGCCGAGTCAATCGACGCGAAGTCGCGCTGAACGTTGATCTTGGACGGGAACTTATCGGCAAGAACCTTGGAGATCGCTGCAGTCAGCGTGGTCTTTCCGTGGTCAACGTGACCGATCGTTCCGATGTTTACGTGCGGCTTTGTCCGCTCGAACTTGGCCTTGGCCACTGTGGGTCCTCCTCAGGACTCGCGTGCAAATTCACGGCCGCCGTTATGAGCGGCCGGTATGCGCTGGATGTGTCTACTTATGTTACTAGGGCCAGGTGGCCGAAGCGATTTTGGCCCGAAGGCCACCTTAGGGGCTATTCGCCCTTGTTCTTGTTGATGATCTCGTCGGCAACTGCCTTCGGGACCTCTGCATAGCTCTCGAACGTCATCGAGTACACCGCACGGCCGCTGGTCTTCGACCGCAGGTCACCGATGTATCCGAACATCTCCGACAGTGGAACGTGTGCGCGAATTACCTTCACGCCCTGCGCATCCTCCATGGTCTGGATCTGCCCACGACGCGAGTTGAGGTCGCCGATTACGTCACCCATGTATTCCTCAGGGGTACGAACTTCGACGGCCATCAGCGGCTCGAGCAGAACGGGGTTCGCCTTACGAACGGCTTCCTTGAAGCCCATCGAGCCGGCAATCTTGAAGGCCATCTCCGAGGAGTCGACGTCGTGCGCAGCGCCGTCAAGCAGGCTGGCTCGAACGCCCACCATCGGGTAGCCGGCCAGGATGCCTACGCGGAGCGCATCCTGAATTCCAGCATCCACCGAGGGGATGTACTCACGCGGGATACGACCACCGGTGACCTTGTTGAGGAACTCGTACGACTTCTCAGCAGTGATTTCCATCGGTTCGATCGCGATCTGAATCTTCGCGAACTGGCCGGATCCACCGGTCTGCTTCTTGTGCGTGTAGTCGTGACGCTCAACGGCCTTGCGGATCGTTTCGCGGTACGCCACCTGGGGCTTGCCGACGTTCGCCTCAACGTTGAATTCACGCTTCATGCGGTCGACCAGGATGTCCAGGTGAAGTTCACCCATTCCCTTGATTACCGTCTGGCCAGTTTCCTGGTTCTGTTCGGTACGGAAAGTGGGGTCTTCTTCGGCGAGCTTCTGAATGGCAAGGCCCAGTTTTTCCTGGTCCTGCTTGGTCTTCGGCTCGATAGCGACCTCGATAACCGGGTCAGGGAACGTCATGGACTCGAGTACGACCTGGGCGTTCGGGTCGCACAGGGTGTCGCCCGTGGTGGTGTCCTTGAGGCCGATGACCGCGTAGATGTGACCGGCGGTCACGAAGGCCACCGGGTTCTCCTTGTTGGCGTGCATCTGGAAGATCTTGCCGATGCGCTCCTTCTTACCCTTGGTCGAGTTGATGACCTGGGCTCCGGAGTCGAGACGGCCCGAGTACACGCGCACGTAGGTGAGGCGACCGAAGAACGGGTGCACCGCAACCTTGAACGCGAGCGCCGTGAAGGGCTCCTCGGCGTCGGGGTGACGCATGATGACCTTTTCTTCGTCGCGCGGGTCGTGTGCCTCAATGGCAGGCACGTCGAGCGGCGTCGGAAGGTAATCGATGACAGCGTCGAGCATCGGCTGAACGCCGCGGTTCTTGAACGCAGAACCACACAGAACCGGGTAGATCTCACTGTTGATGGTGAGCTTGCGGATGGCGCCCTTGATCTCGGCAACCGTCAGCTCTTCGCCGGCGAAGTAACGCTCCATGAGGTCGTCGTCGGTTTCGGCAACGGTCTCGAGCAGAAGCTTGCGGTACTCGGCAGCCTTCTCCACGAGGTCGGCGGGGATCTCTTCGATGGCGTACTTCGAGCCCATCTCCACGTCACCCTTGGAGTCGCCGCGCCAGGTCAGTGCGCGCATCTGAACGAGGTCAACGACACCCTCGAACTCAGACTCTGCACCGATCGGCAGCTGGATGACCAGCGGCTTCGCGCCGAGGCGCTTGATGATGGTGTCGACCGTGAAGTAGAAGTCGGCGCCGAGCTTGTCCATCTTGTTGACGAAGCAAATGCGGGGCACGTCGTACTTGTCGGCCTGGCGCCACACGGTTTCGGACTGGGGCTCAACGCCCTCCTTGCCGTCGAACACGGCAACAGCACCGTCGAGAACGCGGAGCGAACGCTCCACCTCCACGGTGAAGTCCACGTGTCCGGGGGTGTCGATGATGTTGATCTGGTTGTTGTCCCAGAAACAGGTCGTCGCAGCGGAGGTGATCGTGATGCCACGTTCCTGCTCCTGCGCCATCCAGTCCATCGTCGAGGCGCCGTCGTGGGTCTCGCCGATCTTGTGGTTGACACCCGTGTAGAACAGGATGCGCTCAGTCGTGGTGGTCTTGCCAGCATCAATGTGAGCCATGATGCCGATATTGCGGACCTTACTCAGGTCGGTGAGCACGTCAAGTGCCACGGGGGTCCTCCAGCGGGTAGGGGTGGGAATGCGGAACAAGGCCTTGAGCATCCGCTTAGCAGCAGGGAGGCGCGTGTTTGACACGCGCCTGCCTGCTGATCAGGAATGCTCGATGGTTCTAACTACCAGCGGTAGTGCGCGAAGGCCTTGTTCGCTTCAGCCATCTTGTGAGTGTCTTCACGACGCTTGACAGCGGCACCGAGGCCGTTGCTCGCGTCGAGGATCTCGTTGGTGAGGCGCTCGGTCATGGTCTTCTCGCGACGCGCCTTGGCGTAGCTGGTCAACCAGCGAAGGGCCAACGTGTTGGCGCGGTGCGGCTTCACTTCGACGGGCACCTGGTAGGTGGAACCACCGACGCGGCGCGAACGCACCTCGAGGGTCGGACGAACGTTGTCGAGTGCCTTCTTCAGCGTGACGACGGCATCCAGCTCGTTCTTGGCGGAGACTCCGGCGAGGGCATCGTAAACGATGCGCTCGGCGAGGCCCTTTTTGCCATCGAGAAGGATCTTGTTGACGAGCTGGCTGACGATGGGGGCACCGTAAACCGGGTCGGCAATGACAGGGCGCTTGGGAGCGGGTCCTTTACGGGGCATTACTTCTTCTCCATCTTTGCGCCGTAGCGGCTGCGGGCCTGCTTACGGTTCTTGACGGCCTGGGTGTCCAGTGCGCCGCGAATGATTTTGTAACGCACACCGGGGAGGTCCTTAACACGGCCTCCGCGCACGAGCACCATGGAGTGCTCCTGCAGGTTGTGGCCCTCGCCGGGAATGTAGGCGGTGACCTCGGTGCCGTTGGAAAGCTTGACGCGGGCGACCTTGCGAAGAGCCGAGTTCGGCTTCTTCGGGGTGGTGGTGTAGACGCGGGTGCAAACGCCGCGCTGCTGCGGGTTGGACTTCAGGGCGGGAGCCTTGGTCTTGGTGACCTTGGGGCTACGGCCCTTCCTGACCAACTGCTGAATGGTGGGCACTAATTACTCCTTGATATTGCTGCACGGTGACAGCTTTGTGATGGTTAGCATTCGATCTTGTCCTGACGGGTGGGATCGAGTTCATCTGGACCCGCTTGAACCCACACGATTGCTCGCGCGTGTTTTGGTGGGTATGCCGTGGGGGCGTGGTCCTTGACCAGCCCTACATGTGTGGAATCTCGCACCTGTGCTCTCAAGAGGGCATAATTCAGGTGCACGACAAAGCGCACACCGGATAATTCTAGCCCGGCTGGGCCTCCATGGTCAAATGGGTTGCGCCCCGCGTCAGGCCCGCCGCCGCGCGGCCCTTTTCCCCGTTTAGCACTGTCAGAACAGGCCCTCTGCGGACGGGGCCCGGGCCCCGTCCGTGGGCCCAGTTTATAGACTGGGCCCACGTTCACAAGGTGGGCCCGGACCGAGAACGGATGCTGCGGCTCGGCTAGGGATTGCGCGGCCACAGCGGCGAGTCGAGGGTGCTCTCGAGGTCAGCCAGCAGGGCCTGCACCTGGGGCTCGACGAACTCCGCGATTGCGGCGAGCAAGCGGGGCTTTTGTTGGGCGAGCTGGGCGCAAACCCGCAGGCCGACCTGGGTGGCGAACTCGTCAGCGAGGGCCATCTCGGCCTTCAGGGCGGCCTTCTCTTCGGGGCTGAGCGGCGGAAGCGGTTCGAACGGTGCCGGGGCGGGGAGCTCGAGCTGGAGTTCCTGCTCTGCGGCATCGGGCGAGGACGGGGGTGCCGGCTGAAGTTCGGCGGGCTGCTGGTCGGCGAGTTCGCTGAAGGTGAAGAGGTAGGGGGCATCCGCTGCGGGTTGCGGGTCGAGATCGAGCCCGCGAAACTCCGGTTCGAGGCCCTCAGCCGGCCGATAGGCCTGGGCGGATTCGCGGCGCTCGCTCAGGTTGAGCTCGTGCGCGAGCAGCGGCAGATTGCGCTCGGTATATTCGTCGACCGAGGCGTCGATGACGATCTTCATGCGCATGGAAAGGGCGTGCTGAACGACGTGGGGAACGTCGACGGCGAGTCCGGCGGAGTCGATGATCGGGGATCCGAAGCATTGGCGGCACAGGCGGGCACGTCCGCGGTGCGTTGCGGGGCGCCACCGGGTGATCCAACGCAGCCAGTTCTCAACCTCGTGGTTGACGCGCGACTCGATGGACCTATCCATAGTGCATAAGGGTACTCGTACGCGGGTCGTACGCGAGATGCCAACATCGGCCCCATGAATGGGGCTACTGAGAGTGCCGCTCGCGCGAGACGTCACGAAACGCCCCATCAGCGCGCTAGTTGTCGTCGTTCTTCTCCCAGGGCCACTCGGGAGCGCCGGAGCCAGCGGGTTTGGCGAGCAGCACCACGAAGAACAAAAAGGCGATGAGCCAGCCGCTCACGGCGACGGCGATCGCGAACGGGCCCACCATTTCGCCGCCGATGAAGATGACCGCGCGAAAGAGTTCGCCGGCGCCGAGGCTATAGACCACTCCCCCGGAGACGCAATAGCCGAGGTAGGCAGCGACTCCGGCAATGAAGATCGGCAACGGCGGAACCTGCGTCAGCCGTTCGGGCGAGCGCAGCACCGCGCTGAGCATGACCCAGACCAACGCGAGGACCGCTGTGGTGACCATGATGGGGCCGAGGAGGGCGCCGGCATCCGTTTCGTTGATGACGTCACGATTGAGCAGCAGGCTGAGCACGCCGAACGCCGCGACGATGACGGCAACGTAGAGGGCGACCGAGAAGGCCGCCATGGTGATCGCGTACTTTCGATATTCCCGCATGGCTCCAGCGTAGGCCCGCCCGCCGGCTACCGGTGCCGAACGGGGCCTGGGCCCGAGCCATGTGCCCGGTTTATAAACTGGGCCCCGGGACGGGGCCTGGGCCCCGTCCGCAAGGAACTAGGGGCGGGAGACCTGGGGGCCGTCGGCGAGCAGGCGCTCGTACTCGGTGCGGGCCTCGAGGTTCTTCACGGTGACGCGGCGTCCGCGGCGGGCGATCCAGGCTCCGGCCCAGATCGGCACCTCGCGGGCGATGAGCCCGGCAGCGATGGCGCCGGGGTTCAGCCACAGGGTCGATACGATGCGGCTGAGTTCGGTCGGGGTCAGGCCGTCAGACTGGCCGTCGATCACGAGGCCGAGCATAGCCCCGCCGATGTAGGAGAAGTACACCACGACGCCGACGAAGAAACCGAACAGCACGTAAGCCCACCAGCCGCCGCGGTTGACCAGCACAATCAGGGCGGCATAGGCCAGGAAGAAGAAGATGACCGGAATGTAGAATCTCGGCAGCCCGACGAAGGACGTGAAGGTGCCCACGGTGACGGCCATGGTCGCGCTCGTCACGCCGATGATGATGAACGCCGCGACGGCGTACAACACCGCGAAAACCACCGTGGCGAGCAGGGCGATCAGAATGCCGCCGCCCCGGTTGCTGCGGTCCTTGGGCTTGGTGGGTGCCTGCACGTAGATCGGCGACTGGGCCGGGGGCGTGTACGACGGCGGGGTCGAGACCGGCACGTCACGGGGGGCCTCGACGACGGAGTAGTCGATCGGCATCTCCGCGGTGGCGGCCGTTCCCCCGACGAGCGCGACCGGCACGACGAACGACGCCGGCTCTGACTCAATGGCGGCGCTCGTGGCCGGAACCGTTTCGGCGGGAGTGTAGGAGTCGGAGTAGTCGTCGGCAAGGCTCGGTGCGTCGGCATCGCGGGGCGCGACCGGAGCGGCCGCTGACATGGGGGCCAGGTTGCGGGCGTCGGCCGAAGCGGATACGGCGTCGGCGCGCTCGGCAGCGCTTAGGTTGGCGTTGATGGCGTCATAGTCGATGACGATGGGTTCCTGAACGGGCTCGGCGACCGAAGCCGTTGGCTCGACCACGACCGCGGCGTGCTCGGCGGCACCGCTCTGGTCGGTGGAATCTTGCTCGGGCGCGCTCGAATCGGGCGCTGCGGCAGCATCCGTTTCCGGGTTCTTCTTGCCGTCGGTTGGCGTGTTGTCGCTCATGCTGAACTCCTCGTGGCCTTCGCCGTGACTGACTTCTACTGTACCAAGGGCACAGCAAATGCCACGGAGACTCGGCGCGCCGCCCTATTATCCAGTGGATGCTGCCGCCGGCGCCACGAGCGAATACACCAGCCCCGAGATGGTCGCGTTCACCAGGCCCGGCAGTCCGGGAGCCGCGACCGTGCCCAGGCCGTCGACGAGGAACAACCGGCTCCCGGATTGCAGACCCGCGACGAAATCGAGCACCTCGGCGTAGCTGCCCGTGACCGTGACCTGCATCGGAAAGGCGGCGAAGTTCGTTGCGGTGATCGCCGTGCTGCTGGCCGGGGCTGCGGGCGCCACCGCCGGAACAGCCACTGGAACCTCCGCAACAGCAGCCGGAACCGCCGCAGCATCTACCGCGGGCGCCGCCGCGACGACCGGAACAACCGGAACGTAGGCCACCGCCTCGGTCACGGTCATCCCGGTGAGCATGAGCCCGGTGGCGACAGCCTGGGCGTCGAGCTGGTCGACCAGGGCCGGCATGGCCGAGCCGCTCGGAACCGACTCGGCGAGCGCATCCGCTTCGCTCGTGAGAGCGTCGAGGTTCTTGAAGTCGTGCTTGAGCCGGGCCAGGAGCGCGACGTGTTCGGCATTCGTCGCCTGCACGACCGTGCGGCTCGCGTTGGCGGCATTCATGCTCTCCAGCTGGGGCGCAATGCCCAGCACAGCGCCGAGCACGACGATGACACTCGTCACCAGCACGGAGCCGATGAGCCAGAGTTTGTTATGGTCCATGGCTACTTCTTTTCGGTCGGGTCGAAACGGTGTGCGAACGCGGAGTCGTTGATGTGCATGGAGATGGTGACCGTGTAAATGCCCGTGGTCTGATCGAGGGCGACCGAGCCGGGAAGGGCATCGGCGAACCCGTCGAGGGCGCCGAGCGCGGTCAGCCACGCCGGAATGTCAGGCAGCACGGTACTCGTGGCTGTGAACGACACCGTGGCCACCCGTGATCCCTGCAATGGAGCCGTCGCCTGGGTGTAGGCCGCGAGCGGTGTTGCCGAATCGACCTGCACGCTGGTGATCGTCACGCTGGGCGGCAGGGTGTTCTGAACGGCGTCGAGGTAGGTCTTCCAGTCGATCTCGGTGGAAGCTCCCACCCGCTGGGCCGCCTCGGTGAGCGTGACCTGATTCTGCAGCGTTCGCACGGCAAAATATTGGCCCTGCTCGGTCAGCAGGGTCGCGGTGCGGGCCTGCTCGTCGGCCAGATTCGCCTGGGCCGTGTACGCGAGAGCGCTCGCCGAACCGACCAGCAGGGCTACGACTACCGCCACCCCGACCACACCGACGGTCAGCCGCCGACGTTGCTGCTGGCCACGACGTTCGGCGCGCACCTCGGGCGGGAGCAGGTCCACCCGCTGGTCGCCGCCGATGACCAGCAGGTCGTCTTTCGCATGGCGCCTCATGCTGCACGCCCGAGCGCAAGTCCGAGGGCCACGGTGTAGGCGGAGCTGTCGTGACGCAGCCCCTCGGCATCGATAGCGGATGCCAACCCCACCGTCGACAGCGGATCCCCGGTGGACACCCCCAGGCGGGTCAGTTTCGACACGGCCTCCGGCAGCCCCGGCATCTGGGCTCCTCCACCGCTGAGCACGATCGCGGTCACCGGGTCGCTGGGCCGCGTGTTGGCATAGTAGTTGAGGGTGTTGACGACGCTGCCGAGCTGATCGTTCATGATCTCCGCGATGATGGTGGCGCCGCGCGTGTCGATCGGGCCTGATCCGCCCTCTACAACCCCGTCGAACGGGACCGCGTTTCGGGGGGTTCCGTGACGGGCATCGGCGGCAGCGCGGGCCAACAGGCCGACGCGACGTTTGAGGAGGTCGGCGGTGGCGGCATCCGTTTTCAGGCCGGCAGCGACGCCCTGCGTGACGTCGTCGCCGCCCGTGGGGATGATGCGCACGAACTGCGGCACGCCCTGCCGAGTGATGACCACGCTCGTGGTCGTGGCACCGAGGTCGATCACCGCGACGACGCCGTCGATGCCAGGTCGGGTGACCAGCAGGCGACTGACCGCGAACGGAATCAGGTCGACGTCGATCGTGGTCAGGCCCGCCAGCCGGGCCGCCGACACGTTGGCGACCACCGCGGCCTTGACCGCCGCGATGAGCAGTCCGTTCACGGTGGGGCCGTGTTCGGTGGTGGATTCCGAAATGGGATAGAAGTCGAGCAGGGCGTCAGCGACGGGGACCGGCAGCAGGTCCTGCACCTCGAACGAAAGCGACTGGCGTATGCGGGCGAGCGACATTTTGGGCACGCTCAGGTCGCGGGCCAGCACCCGCTGGTTTCCCATGCCGAGCACGACCTGGCGGGAGCGAAACCCGCCACTCGACCACAGGGCTTTCAGCGCGGCAGCGACGGTGTGCGGTTCGAGTACCTCGCCGCCGCTCACCGCGCCGCTCGGCAGCGGCACCTCGTGGTAGCGCAGCACGGTGGGCCGGCTCTTGCCGGGGTTTCGAACCTCGACGGCACGAAGGTGCGCGGTGCCGATGTCTATTCCTACGACGCTCTGGGCCACGAGGAATGCTCCTTATATATAGTGACGGGTGAACTGACGAGTGGATGCTGGGCGCGGCCGGTCACTACGGAACCGTCGCACCCCGCGCGGTGAACGCCGAACTCACTTCAACCAGCAGGTTCACGCTGTAGTGGGCCGACAATGGCGAGAGGAATTTGGGCGGCGAAATGTAGCGAAAGCGCGGATCGTAAATGTAATTCTTGATGTAGCCGTTGCTGCCGGAGCGCACGATCCCGCGGTACTTCTGTGCGAGGGAACCGTTGATGGTGAGCGTTCCCTGCGCGCCGCCGCGGTCGTAGTTCTGCACCTGAATGGTGTGGTCGAGCGAGAGCATGGCCGCGTCGATGCGCCGATTGTCCGGCAGGATGGCACCGCCTGCACCGAGGCCAACCCCCGGGCAAATCACCCCATGCGTACTGTCGCAGTAGGGGTTCCAGACCCAGATGGCATTCTGCGCGACCAGCCCGAGCACGTCGGTGGAGGCATCCGAATAAATGATGTCGCCGGTGACGTAGAGAAAGTTGTCGGTGGCGATGGTCATCGTGCCGTCCAGGGTTCCCTTGACGAAGGCATCGCCCTTGCGGCAGTCATAGGACCGGGGGCTTGGCGCGGTTTCATGCGTCACGGGAAAGCCGATACCGTTGCCGACGGAGCAGGTGGCCGCGCTCTGGCCGCTCGGCCAGACGGTGCTGCTCGTATAGTTCGGATCAGTGATGATGCCCGGAACGCTTTGCACGAAGATCAGGTTCGCGTTCAACACCGGGACGGTGGCGCCGGCCGTCGAGCCGAGCTGGCCATTGGCCATTCCCGGAAGGCCGCAGGCCGCCGGTGTGCTGCCCGACGTCGCCGGGTCCCCGACGATGCGGGTCTTTTTGGTCCAGGGCGAACGGATGGTCATGGTGCCATCGCTGTTCAGCACGATGCTGGTCGGGCCGGTGTACAGGCAGCCCGGAGCGTCGACACCGGCGTCGGTTCGGGTTTCCTGCTTGAGCTGCATGTTGGTAGCCGGCATCGCGACGACCGGACTGGTCGTCGGCTCGCCGCCGTTGAATACTTGACCGGAGCAGGCGCCGCCGTTCGAGTTCTGTTTGAGGTAATTCGACCCGGTCGGACCCGGGCTGCCGGTGGTGACCAGCCCGTTGAACGTGGCATCACAGATGCGGATGGTGTCGTTGGAGTGCGCCGGACCGTTGAGGACGTCGCCGCCGCCGAAGGCGATATCGCTACAGGGTACTGAGCGGCCCGCCCAGGCATAGGTATCGGAGCAGGCGGTCAGGCCGCTCTGCTCCGGATCCTGAATCTCATAGATCGTGAAATAGAGGTAGTCAATGAACCCGTCCTGGCGCAGGTTGGCAACGATGCTACGGGTGACGGTGCCCACCCGGCCGGTGGAGCGGATGCGCAGAACGCCCGAGGCGGAATAGGCGGAGTTGTCGACCTCGTACCGGTAGCTGGCCGTGCCGCCGCTGCCGGCAACGCTACCCCAGCCGCCCGCCGCTCCCACGGCGAACGCGGGATTGGGCGCCGAGGGAGGGGTCAGCGTGCTTCCGGCGCTGAAGGCGGCGGCCGAGTTGCCGTAATGATAGTAGGTGTTGTCGTTGGCCAGGCGGCTTTCGTAGTCGGCGACCCCGGCATAGGCGGCGGCCATAGCGCCGTTCCAGTTTTGGTCACTCGTGGCCTTGAGGCTGCCGCTGACCGAGAACGTCATAGCGGTGGCGACGAGGGTGAGCAGCAGCAGCCCGAGGCCGATCACGACGACGAGCGCCGCGCCGCGTTCGGAAGCGGTGTCCGGTTCATTCGGCCCGCGCCCGAGGCGCGCGCGAGCTGCGCGCACGAAGGCGGAGTCGCGCGCGTTCCACCGTGCGCTCATGGCCGGGCCGCCAGAGCCACGTTGGGCATACCGACCGTATTCTGTAGGGTGACGGCGCTGCGGGAATCTGTCACGCTGGCCTGCACGGTGAGATTCACCGAAATGGCGGCAATGCTGCGCAGCTCGGTGGCCGTGAAAGCACCGGCGCTGGCCACAGGCACTCCGGCGCTGTCCAGGTAGCGAAACAACGCGGTGCGACTCGGCGCGACGGTCTCGGCGACGATGCGCGTCGACTGGGGAGTCGTTTCGAAGGTGAAGAATCCGCCGGCGAGCGCGATCGAGGCCCACCGGGTCTCGATCAGGCGCCGGTCGGCGTCGACCGCCAGCTGGATCTTTACCGGTCGCTGCGCCGACATGCCGAGGTTGACGTAGGCGTACAGCGTGAGCGCTTCCGCGGTCGCTTGCTCGAGCGCTGGATCGGTGAGCGGATGCCCCGCCACGGGGTTCGCCGTGGCCGCGCGAATGACCCGGGCCACCTCGTTCATACCGTTGGACACCTGTCGGGTATTACTGCCGAGCGACTTGGCCTGATCGAGCGACCGGGTCGCAGAAATGTACAGTCCGGAGGTCATGGTCAGGAGCACGCCGAGCAGCACGATCGAGACGAGCAGTTCAACGAGGGAGAGCCCGCTCTCCCGGTTGCCTGCCCGCAGCAGCTGCCAGCGCGTCACGGGGCCACGACCAGGCGCGGGTCCAGCGTGACGACGGAACCGGCAATGCTGCCGCGAGTGAGCAGGGCCAGGTTCGACGCCGGGACCGGTGCCATTGTCGTGGCGCTGGAAGCACCAGAGAACAGTGCGAATGAACCGAACGGGAGGCCGAGTTGGGCCGAGGCCCCGGCGGGCAGCGGCCCGAAGCTAAAAGTGGTCCCGAGAGCACAGCCGGGGTCACCGGCCGCAACTCCGGCCGGCTGTGAGACGGCCAGCAGGTATTGCCCGGCCAGGCCGGCCACCGTGAATGCGCCGAGCGGCACGTCGACGTTCGCGCCGCCGCCGGGCAGCGTAGCCACGGGCGCGACCGCGGTGCCGATCGCTCCGTCGGCGGCCGGGGTGGTCCAGGCGGCCGGGTCGACCGACACACAGCCGGGGGTACTCGGGGTAGCCGCTATGAAACTGCCGGCGAAGGCTTCGTAGCCGGCAGCGAACGGATGCAATCGAAAGGTCTGCACGTTTGCATTGGTCGCGTTGACGGCCACGTAGGGCTTATAGGTGCTCCGAAAGGTGGTGCTCAGGTTGCTCGGCAGCAGGGTCGAGCCCGACGTGACGTTGGTGCCGTAGCGGGCGGTGACGATGCCGGCCAGGTCGTAGGCGAAGGCGACGGATGCCGCCCCGCCGGCCGCAACGCCGACCGTCTGGGTCGACGTGGTCGCCTGGTCCTTATTCACGAAGTTGGGGTAGGAGACGGTGACGTCGTAGGTGCCGGGCTTGACCTTGAGCAGGTAGCTGCAGCCCTGAGCATCCGTTGCCGGTGGGGCGACAGAAAGAGTTTGGGCACCGTTCGGCACCGCGTTCGGCACGGCGGAAATGGCCACGCCGGCGGCGCCGCTGCCGGAGGCGGTGAGCACGGAGACGAGGATGGTGCCGAGCGCCGGATCGTTGATGCGGCTGCCCGGGGCGAGCGCGCTGTCGGCACGTACGACGGGGGTTGTGGCGCGCATGCTATCCCAGGTGACGGTGACGTTGACGCGGCGGTAACGCAGCTGGCCGCCGCCGGAACCGCAGTTGCCGTCGGCGCCGGTGGAGGTTTCCCAGTCGGTGGAGCGGTGCACACTGAAAGTAGTACCGTTCTGCACCACGGTGGAGGTGCGGGCGAGAACCTCGAAGACGTTGGGAGCCGAGCGTGCCAGGTCGATCTCCTGCGCGGCCAGGTTCACGGCGGATTCGCGGGACCGGGCGTCGTTGCTGAGGTAGAGCGAGGTGACGATGCCGTAGCCAACGCCGACGGCGATGATGGCGAAGATCAGCATGGCGACGAGCACTTCGATGAGGCTGATGCCGGCCTCTGCATTGCTGTTGGTGGCGAGGCGGCGGTCCAGGTGACGCAGCAGGGTGTTCACATGAGCCTCCTTCGCGAGAATCAGGTCGAGGGTGAAACGGAGCCGCGCGGCCAGGGGGACCCGAAGGCCCACCCCGGCTCACGCCGGTGCATCGGTGAAGCGATGCTTTGAGCGGATGCTTGCGGCGAGGCCGGCGCATCCGCTGCCTGACTACCAGGTGCAGGTCGCGGGTGCAGCGGTGGTGGCGTTGTTGGTGATTCCGAGCGACTCGGTCACGTAGTACTTGGCCGTAGTCGAGCTCGTGGCGCCGATGCAGAACGTCGTCGTCGTGAGGTTCTTGTAGCTGATCGACGTCGTGTTCGGGCCCTTGGTGTAGCCGTAGCTGGCGGCGCCGGCGATCGACGAGATGTCGAGGGCGGTAGCCGGCATGGCGCCGGTCTCGGTCTGAACGGCGATGATGGCGGTCTTGGCGTTGGCGAGGTCGCTCTTCACGCTGGCGTCCTTGGCGTTGTTCTGCACACCCAGGTAGACCGGGATGGCGATGGCCGCGAGAATTCCGATGATGATCACGACGACGAGCAGCTCGATCAACGTGAACCCTCTCTGGTTCTCGGTGAAGCGTGCGCGGCGCAGGTTGAGGGAAGCGAGCAGGCGAGTAATCATGGTGTGTCCATTCGGGTTGGAGTGGGCCGTACGAGAGCGAGCCGGGTAAGGACTCGTGATGCTGTGAAACGTGCTGCGGTGAAGCTGTGCGACCGAGGGTGCGATCGGAGCTTCAGATTAGGGGCGAGATTTTCTCGCGCACGACCCACATTCGAGGGTGATTTGGGGTTTTACCCACCCCCACAAGGAAGGGCACCCAGAAGGGATCGACCCGTCCGTACACGGCGCGCCAAATGCCCCCACCGAGGCAGGGGTCAGCTGGCAGCCAAAGGACTACTTAATCATGCTGGCGATGCTGAAGATGGGCAGGTAGAGGGCGACGACCATGCCGCCGATGACCACGCCCAGAAAGGCGATCAGCAGCGGCTCGATCATGGCGGTGAGCTGCTCGGTGGCCGCCTGCACCTCCTGATCGTAGAAGTCGGCGATCTTGTCGAGCATCAACTCGAGCGTGCCGGCATCCTCTCCCACGGCGATCATCTGGGTGACCATGGCGGGAAAGATCGCGTGCTCCTGCAGCGGCTCCGAAATCGACTGGCCGCGGCGCACGCCCTCGGCCACCTGGGTCAGGGCATTCTCGATGGCCCAGTTGCCGCTGGTCTCCCCCACGATCTTGAGGGCCTGCAGAATGGGCACACCGGCGCCGAGCATGTTGGCGAAGTTGCGGCTGAACCGCGCCACGGAGATCTTCTTCTGCAGGGGGCCGAACACCGGCACCTTCAGCCGCAGCGGGTCGAGCACCCGGCGTACCGGGTCGGTGTGTTTGTTGCGACGCCACCACAGGGCGAAGGCGATGCCGGCGATGAGGCCGATTGGCACGATGTAGATCATCGACTCCGACATCGACACGAGCAGCTGGGTGGGCAGCGGCAGCGCACCGCCGAGCCCGGCGAACATGTCCTGAAAAATGGGCACGATGAAGATCAGCATGATCGCCACAGCGGCGACCGACATCGAGAGCACGATGACCGGGTAGGTCATGGCCGACTTGATGGTGCCGCGCAGCTTGACCTCCTTCTCGAAGTTCTCGGCGATCGAGTCCAGGGCCCGGTCGAGAAAGCCGCCGGTTTCGCCGGCCCGCACCATGTTGACCATGATCGGCGGGAAGGCCAGCGGATGCTGCGCGAGCGCCTCCGAGATCGACTGGCCGGCCTCGACGTCGTCCCGCACCAGAGTGAGCACCGCAGCGAGAGGCTTACTCTCGGTCTGCTCGGTGAGGATGCGCAGCGCCCGCAGCAGCGAGAGCCCGGCCGAGATCATGGTCGCGAACTGCCGACTCATGATGGCGAGGTCTTTCAGGCTGACCGCGCGCGAAAAGCCCGGCAGCGAGATGGACCGCGCCATTCCCGTCGCCGGCGGGGCTTCCACGATCGACACCGGCGCGATGCCCTGCGAGTTGAGTCTGGCGGCAACCTGCCCCGAATTGAGCGCGTCGACGCGCCCTTTCACGTTCTTACCCCGGGTGTCACGGCCGGTGTAGCTGAAGACCAGTGTCTGCGGCATCAGAGAACCGCGCGGGCGAACCCGGCGTTGTAGTCGGCATCGCGGCCGGTGTCGTAGCCGCCGGCCGATTCTGTGCCGGCGCCGCTGTACCTGCTCGCGTCCGCGAAGGCGAAGCCCCCGCTGCCCGCCGCCGATTCGCTGCGGTGGATCAGCAGCTCAACCCCGATGACGTCGTGGGCCTTGGCGAGCGCGGCCGTGCGGGTGATCTGGCCGGTGTTGACCAGTTCGGCGAGGTGCTGGTCCATGGTGTGCATGCCCTTGTCCCGGCCGGTCTGCATCATGGATTCGATCTGGTGCGTTTTGCCCTCGCGAATGAGGTTGGCGATGGCCGGCGTGGTGACGAGCACCTCGGTGGCGGCAACCCGGCCGGAACCGTTCGCCCACTTCACCAGGGTCTGGCAGACCACACCCTGCAGCGTTTGGGCGAGCTGCGCCCGCACCTGGTTCTGCTGGTGCGGTGGAAACACGTCGATGATGCGGTCGATCGTCTGGGCAGCACTCTGGGTGTGCAGGGTCGCGAACACGAGGTGGCCAGTTTCGGCGGCGGTCAGCGCCACCTGAATGGTCTCGAGATCGCGCAGCTCACCGATGAGAATTACGTCGGGGTCCTGCCGAAGCACGTGCTTCAAAGCGGATGCGAAACTCGCCGTATCGTGCCCCACCTCGCGTTGGGTCACGATTGATTTCTTGTGCGCGTGCAGAAACTCGATCGGGTCTTCCACAGTGACGATGTGGTCGGCTCTGGTGCTGTTCACGAGGTCGACGAGGGCGGCCAGTGTGGTGGACTTGCCAGAGCCGGTGGGCCCGGCCACGAGCACCAGGCCGCGGGGCAGCCCGGCGAACGCGGCCACCGATTGCGGAATACCGAGGGCTTTGAGGTCTTTGATCTCGCTCGGAATGAGCCGAAAGACCGCACCGACGGCGCCACGCTGCTGGTGTACGTTGACCCGGAAGCGGCTGAACGTGCCGGTGACACCGGCGTCCTCCAGCGTGTAGGCGAAGTCGAGTTCGTGGTCGCGATCAAAGCTGGCCTGCTGGGCGCAGGTGAGAATGCTGCGAATCGCGACGTCTGCCTTCTGGCTCGACCAGGCCGGGCCGATGCCCACCGGGCCCAGATCGCCGTCGCGGCGAATGCTCGGCGGTGCGGCGACGGAGACGTGCAGGTCGGAAGCCTGGCGCAGCACGACCTCAGTGAGCGCTTCGATTAGATCGGGGTCTGGTGCGCCGAGCACGTCGGGGACCGCAGCGTCGACGCTGCGCAGAATGCGGTCTCCGGGCACGCTTCGCAGCGCCACGCGGTGCCTGCGGTTCGTGGGCAGCACACGGATTTCGTCTCGGTGGGTGGCGTTCACGGCAGCGGAGGCCGAGACCGGGGTGAAGCCCGGCAGGGGGGCAAGCACGAAGCCGCCGTCTGGCGACGCGGTGTGATCGAACAGCGCAGAGATTTTCGGGTCGTCCATAGTCAATCCTTTTCGCAGAGCAAGTGTCGGGTACTGATTGCCGCGGAACAGGTACGGCCGTGCGGGTCGTTCACGAGCGGATGCCGAGGGTGCGGCATACGGTCGAAGCAGGCCTCGCGAGAATGGAGCCAGAGGGTAAGTCTTGTTCGCGAGAGGTCTACATAAGGCGCAACGCTATTGAGGCTGGCGGTGCGGCGATAGTCCCGCGATCTGGGGGTCTGCGGGCCTGTGAATCTGCCGCCACGATAGCCGCCAGCGGGCACACGAAAGCCCCCGGCACTCAAGGCATCGGGGGCTGAGGCGTGGTGTCGGGTTACTTGGCGCGCGCAATACCGGATGGATCCAGCAGCACGTAGATCGTGCCGGTAATGGTCATCGTGTTCTCGTCCGCTCCGTCACCGGTATCGGTCTGCACCGTGGAAATAGCGATGCTTCGCTGGCCGTGTTGCAGGCCCGCCACGAAGTCGAAGAGATTACTGTGGGGGCCGGCAATCGTCATCGAAACGGTCACAGCCAGATAGTTCTCCGGGGTGAGTGATGACTCCGCCGCGTTAGCCGCCGTGGCGTCTGCTGCAGGTGCTGTGGCGGTCTCTGCCGTTGTTGCACTGTCAGCTGCCGGCACTGGGGCGGGGAGAAAAGCAACCGCATCGCTGATGGCCAGCGAATTCAGTGTTACGCCATTCTGGCGGGCGATGACTCCCACCTCATCGAGAAATTCGGGAATCCCGGCATCAACGGGGACCGCGTCCTGCAAGGTGGAGAGGTAGGTGCGGAGTTCCGCGATGCCGGCAAAATTCCGCTTGAGAACGATCAGGTCAGTCGCCTGCTCAGCATTTTGCGCCAATACCGCCGTGCGTTGGGAGTTCGCGGCCTGAATCTCGTCCAGTTTTGGCGCGATCCCCAAAAGTCCACCAAGAACGACCGAAGCGCCCATGATCAAGATCAGCACGGCACCGAATAGTCTGTTGCGAGTCATGATCTCACTGCCCCCCAGCGATACGGTTGGATCGCGCATCCTCATTGATATTGATGACCATCTCGACTACGTATTGGCCGGTCTCCGTGCGCGTCACCGAGCCCGGGTGGGCATCCGCGTAGCCGGGAAGCGTTCGCAGATTCGTCAGCCACATGGGCACCGCCGGCAGCGTCGGGCTGGTCAAGCTCAGTCTCAGGCTGGCAACGCGTGGGTTGTACAGGGGCACGATGCTCTGCTCGTATTCCACCCAGGGCGAACCAGAGCCGATCGAGATGGCCTCAATGGTGACATCGGAGGGCAGACTTGCCCGCACGGCCACCAGGTAGGCGCGCCAATCGATCTCGGTCGCGGCCGCCAGCTGGCGCGCCACCGCCGTCATATCGATTTGATTTTGGATGCTGCGAACCTCTGAGTATTTGGCCGACTCCAGCATCAGTTCGTTCGTGCGAGCCTCGGCTGCGCTCAGCTTGGACTGTGCGCCCGCGGCCTGGACCGTCACTGTTGCGACGACGGCAATGACGACCAGCACGACGCCGGCGGCCACGATCGACATGACTCGGCGGAGCAGCCTCCCCTGGCGCGCGGCTTTGAGCTCGGGGGGAAGCAGTTCTGCTCGCGGTTCACCGCCGAGGATCAGCTCATGGCCATCTGTTGCCCGTTTCATGCTTTACTCCCCAATGCCAGACCCAGAGCGGCAACAAAGGTGCACTCGGAGTTCTCTAAGTCTGCTTGATTGACGTCTGGACCGAGTTCCAGCCCGCCGTAGGGCTGGGCCGGAACGACTGGAAAACGGGTCAGCTCACTGAGCGCGGCACCGAATCCGTCGAGCCGGGCGCCTCCGCCCATGAGCACGATGCGGTCGATCGGCAGCTCCGGCCGGTTGTTGGTGAAGTACGCGACGGTGTTGCGCAGGCTCTCCAGCAGTTCCGAGGTAATCTCCCGAATGATCGTGGCGGCTATCTCATCTTCGGGTGCCGCCTCATCGGACAGACCCAGCCGCTTCTTCAGCACCTCGGCCGCCTCCTCGTCAACACCGAGGCGCACGCGTAGCGCTTTGGTGAGCTGATTACCGCCGGAGGGAATCACTCGCACGAACTGCGGCACTCCATTCGAGGAGATGAGCACGCTCGACGAGCCGCCACCGATATCAATCTGCACGATCACGTCGGGGGTGGTCACCGCACGGCTAATGGCACGACTGCGAGCGAACGACATAATGTCAACGGTGACGGTGTGCAGTCCGGCCAGCCTCGCGGCCTTGATGTGCGACTGCACGACGTCTTTCATGGCGGCGATCAGTAGCCCGGAGATTTGCGGGCCAGACTCACCATCGCTGTCGACTTCGGCAATGGGGTAGAAGTCGAGCAGCGCCTCCGCGGTGGGAAACGACAGCAGGTCCTGCACCTGAAAGGGCAGTGACTCGCGAATGCGGCGCAGGGACATCTTGGGCACGGTCAGGTTGCGTACGACCATGCGGTGGTAACCCATGC
Organism: Cryobacterium sp. TMT1-2-2; assembly: GCF_004403505.1. Taxonomy (NCBI): domain Bacteria; kingdom Bacillati; phylum Actinomycetota; class Actinomycetes; order Micrococcales; family Microbacteriaceae; genus Cryobacterium; species Cryobacterium sp. TMT1-2-2. The sequence goes on from NZ_SOGS01000016.1 coordinate 421,055, forward strand.
CGAGTACGACGTCTTTGGTCGTGAATCCGCCGCTCGCCCACATTCGCTTGAGCGCAGCGGCGACGACCGCCGGTTCGAGCACTTCGCCGCGGCTGACCGCACCGAAGGGGAGGGGTTCTTCATGGCAGCGCACCAGCAGGGGGTGATCCGTTTCCGCATCCCGCACTTCTACGGCCCGCACGGCGGTGGTGCCGATATCGATTCCGACCACACGTGTAGTCATTTGTTTCCCCCAGTGAGAAGTTGGTTCGTGAGCGGTGGTCGAGGAGCGGGTCGAACTGGTCGTGGCGACTGAGGCCCGTTAAGCGAGGCCGTGCAGCATGAGGTAACCGAGCCCGATCTGGTCGCCGAAGAATGCACCGAGCCAGGCGCCGAGCAGCATCCACGGGCCGAATGGAATGCTGCTGCGTCGCTTGGCTCTACGCGTCGCGAGCAGAAGGAGCCCGAACACGCCGCCGAGCAGAAAAGCGCCGAACGCCCCCACGATGAGCGGTGCCCACCCCAGATAGCCGAGGTAGAGACCGAGCAGGCCGGCCAGTTTCACGTCGCCGAGCCCCATACCTCCGGGGCTGATCAGCGCCAGGGCCAGGTAAAGGCCGAACAGTGCTCCCGCTCCGATGAGGGCGGTGAGCAGGCGACCGGGCTCCCCCGCTACGAGCGCAGCCGCCCCGAGCAGAACTGCGGCGACGGGGTAAGCGGGCAGCAGAATGCGATTCGGCAGGGTGTGCGTGTCGAGGTCGATCATGGCCAGGGCCACGCTGATCGCCGCCAGGTAGAGAAACGCCGCGAGCACGATGAGCTCAGTGGCCAGGGTGTTGGTGGCGGTCGTCACGGCCGCCCAGCCAAAATCGGCGGACGAGAACACCCAGAGGGCGACGACAGCGAAGAACACCGCAGTGCCGAGTTCGATCATGGGGTAGCGGGGCGAGATGGGAGCCTTGCAGTCGCGGCATTCCCCGCGCAGTACGAACCAGCTCAAAACCGGGATGTTGTCGTACGGCCGAATGCGCGCACCGCAACTGCCGCACGCACTCGGCGGGGAAACGATGGAGCGGCCGGCCGGTATGCGGTAGATCACCACGTTGAGAAAAGAGCCGATGATGGCGCCAAGAATGCCGAAGATCCCAGCAACGGTGCTAGCCATTGAGGTCTCGAATCGATTGCCGTGCACCCAACGGAGAAGTCCCCAAATCTGTTGCTTCGCTGCCGCCCGAGGTCGGACCAGGAAAACCGACCTCAGCGTACGTGTAGACACCGGAGGTGCCCAATTTCACGGTTCCGCCCCAAATTTGACCCCGCCATTGAGATGAGGTGGAGATATTTACGTTGCAGGGCGTGTAGACCATCACATCAACGTTTACGTTGACTTTGACGGACTCAATTACCGAGAAGTCGCCGGCCTTAGCATTACATTTCGCCTTGTTGTTTGGCGACTTGTCGGACGTCACCAACCAGAGTTTTTGCTTCGCCGCGGCATCGATCTGGGCGGTCTCACGAAATTGAAAACTATCCGCGACGATAGCGATGTCGCTGCTGATGATCAGGGTTCCGTCGGTTGAGACGTCGACACCATCGGCGCACTCGATGATTCCAGGGGCGCCAGCAAGATCGTCGGCGGCCAATTGCAGGGCGGTGAGTGTGCACGTACCTTCAATTGAGACCACGTTTTCAAAATAGGCCCAAGCGGCCTGATCCTTCTGACTCTTTACCTTCGTCGGCCCGGCACCGTTTGTCTTGGAGTACTTGTACTTCAGGTCGTACCATCCGGGATCGACGAATTCCGGTTTCGCGTCGGCCACAGCAGTGCCGTGCACTGCTGCCGAGCCGCTTATCGATATTTTGCCGGATACCCAGACGTTGCCGAAAACGCCGCAGGACTCGCCCAAGGTCAGATCACCCTTGTAGAGGAGCACGTCGACAACGTTGGCGCCAGAACTGATGCAACTTGCGTCTCCGTTGCGCACAATAATTGATGACTCGTCTGCATGGATCGTCACGGACTCGATGACGGAAAAGTCAGAATCCGCGTAGATGGCGATTCCGGCAGCCTTGCCGGATCCTTTCGCATTTACGGCATAGATTGCTTCGACGATTCGAGAATCTCCGGTGTTGTTGCCGGCCTGACCGTTCTGAGTGGCTTCGCCGGTGGAGATGATCTTTACGCGCTCGGCGTTAGCCGCCGGGCACCCAGGGAACCAATTCTCATCCGGCTCACCCGCGACGGGTGTCGGATCCAAACTATAAAAGACGTCAACTGTCGAAATGGGAGTGGTGGTGCCCCACTGCTCTTTACAGGTGGGCTGGCTCAGATTGCCCAGTGCGGCATCGACACCGGCCTCGGCCGCGGCCTGGGACTGAACGGCCGCGCGGGCGGCGCTGCTCACGCCGATCGAGTTCATCGTCGAAGCCGCGATAGCGAGGGTAGCCACACCGGCAACTCCCATGAGACCGATGACGGCGAGCATGCTGCTGCCGTGCTCGGCCGCGACAAGGAGTCGTGTCTTTCGCATCAGGAACAAGGTATCGCCTCCGTGGCGCTCTGGCGGCTCGTGACCGTGGTGGATATCAGTGCCGGGCTGCCGTCGCCGTCAGCATTGATGGCGAAATTGAGCGCAACCGAAGGATTTCCACTCGTCACGTCGTCGAAGACGAGCTGGGCGACGCTGGGGGAAGCCTCCGTAGCTGAGAGCCCTGAGCCCAATAAGGTCCATCCGCCCTTGTCACTGGCAAGGGTGTCGGCGGTGACGCCAACGAAGGCCCCCGACTCCGTGCTGCGCTTGTAATACATGGTGCCGTCGTCTGCTTTCGTGTAGTACCACGCCTGGCAAACCCGGGCGGCAGCGGTCAGTTCCGGCTCGCCGCTCACCGACGTGACGACGAGTAGCTGATCGCCAGTTTCCTCGTTGCCTGAAACCTTGAGCGCAGTGGCGTTGCGAACCCCGGAGTGCACGGAAGAGGCGATGAGTTGGCTGACTCCAATGGCGTCGGCGCTCTTGAGCACCTTTTGCTCAGAGTTGAGGGTATTGAGTAGTATTCCGCCGACGACGGTGAGCACGAGCACGAGCAGGCTCGAATAGATGAGGAGCTCGACCAGGGTGTAGCCGCTGTCGCTGCGCGCGTTCTTGGGCGCAGGTGCACCGTGCGACGCGAGACGTCGTGGCATGGAGATCGTTCCAAAAGTCATGCTGGCCTAGCCTGCTACAAAGATGCTGGTGACAGCATCAGCCAGAACGTCACCGCTGGGTCCATCGGTGACGTACACGCGCACCTGCACCGTCACGGGGTCGGGACCCGGGCAGGTAATGGTGTCGAAGCGGGCCTGCAGCGCAGAGTCAGAGGGATCGAATTCCGCCTGAGTACCCGCGGCGTAGTCACTGAGAGGGCCACAAACCGAACCAAGCGAGCGGATGGTCTCCATCTGCGCCGCGACCAGCTGGGTGGCCGAGGTAAGGGTGGAATTGGAGACCGAGACGCGAAGCGCGGTGACCAGCATGGGCAGAAAGGCAATGGCGAGCAGGGAGAGCAGCAGCATTGAGACGACGATCTCGATCATGCCGAAGCCGGAGTCATCGTCGGAAGGCCGCGATTCGATGTCCTTTTGAACATTCACGATCGGTGGCCTTCCTCTCTTTAGCCATGCAGAACGATGAGCACGCTCGGCAGGGCATGTGTGAGCACCCCGCCGAGAGTTATTCCTTAGGAGTTACTTCGCCGCCGCCGCTTCCTTCATGTTGATTGCGGCACCCGAATCGGTGATGGTGGTGCCATGGTTAGCTGTGGTTGCCCCTGAGCCGGCCGCCGCTGCGTCGGCAGCAGTGCCCCAATAGCCAGAAATCGTGAATTCTGCACCATCTGCACCACCCGTAGCTATCGAAGCCTGAATGTCCTTGCTCGCAGCGTAGGCGTCGAGACCTTCAAGTCCATCGGTAACGATTGTGCTCAGGGCTTTTCCAGTGACGAGCTCGGCGACAACGGCAACTTTCGCGTTCGTGATCGCGGCAGCAACAGCTTTGTCCTTGGCACCGTCCTGCTGGCCGAGGTAGATCGGGATGGCGATCGCGGCGAGAACGCCGAGAATAAGAACCACCACGAGAAGCTCGATGAGCGTGAAGCCCTTCTCCTTCTCGCCGAGGGCCTTGCGTTTGTTGACCAGGGCTGTCGTGAAGAGGCGGTTCATATGACTGTGTCCTTTGCGTGGTTCTGCAGGGGGCAAAGCGGTGGGCTTGCCCACTTTTCAGCCTAGGTTGACCCCTGCCGCCGACCCCTGTTTTTTCGGGGGGCCGACTACCCCCAGTAGGAGTGCAGCCTAAACGAGGGCTACTCGCCTCGTCGGCTACTTGACGTAGTCGAAAACGCTGAACATGGGCAGGTACAGCGACACGACCATGCCACCGATGATCACGCCGATGACGGCGATCATGAGCGGCTCGATGAGCGCGGTGAGCTGCTCAGTGGTGGACTGCACTTCCTGGTCGTAGAAGTCGGCGATTTTGGTGAGCATCGTCTCTAGCGCGCCGGCATCCTCTCCTACCGAGATCATCTGCGTGACCATGGCCGGAAAGACCGGCTCCAGGGCCAGCGGCGCCGCAATGGAGCGGCCCTGGCTCACTGATTCCTGCACCTTGGCCAGTGCCGACTCGATCACATAGTTGCCCGAGGTCTCGCCGACGATCTTGAGCGAGTGCAGAATGGGCACGCCAGCACCGATCATGGTGGCGAAGTTGCGGCTAAACCGTGCAATGGCGAGCTTGGTGAGCAGGTTGCCGAACACCGGCAGCTTGAGCTTGAACGGGTCCACTACGCGGCGCACGGCCAGGGTGTGCTTGTTCCTGCGCCACCAGACCGAGAACACGATCACGGCGATGAGCAGTACCGGGCCCACCCAGACCATTCCGTTGGAGAGTACGACAAGCACCTTGGTGGCCGTGGGCAGTTCGCCGCCGAGACCCTTGAACATCTTCTCGAAGACGGGAACGATGAAGATGAGCATGCCCACCACGGCGAGCAGCGCCATGATCAGCACGATCACCGGATAGGCGAGGGCGCTCTTGATCGTGTCGCGCAGCTTCACCTCGCTCTCGAAGTTGTCGGCGATGGAATTGAGGGCGTCTTCGAGAAAACCACCCGTCTCCCCCGCCCGCACCAGGTTGATCATGATCGGCGGAAACACCACGTCGTGCTTGTCAAAAGCTTCGGAGAGCGAGACGCCGGTCTCGACGTCGCTCCGAATGACGGCGAGTACCTGGGCCAGCTGCTTGTTCTCTGTCTGCTCCGACAGAATATTGAGGGTGCGCAGCAGCGACAGCCCGGCCGCCGTCATGGTCGCCATCTGGCGACTCATGACCGAGAGATCGCTGAGCGAAATCTGTTTCTTGAACCCGGGAATACTGAGATCTGCGTGAAGACCCGTGAGTTTACGGGCCGGCGCGATCGAAATGGGCGAGAGCCCCATGGTGCGCAGTTGCAGCAGCGCTGCCCGCTCCGACGCTGCGTCCATGCGGCCCTTGACCACGCGGTCGCGGGAGTCCCTGCTGGTGTAGCTGAATGAGGTTTCGGTGGACATCTAGCGCCTTCCGGGCGAGAACGAGTCATTGAAGTCAATTTCGCCGTTGCTCAGGCCGCCCACCGGGGTGTCCGTGGGATCAACCCGGTGCACGAGTTGCTTGAGCACGTCGACGTCCATGGCCTTCTCCTCGGCGGCCTGCCGGGTGATCTGGCCGGCGTCGACGAGTTCGGCCAGGTGCTGGTCCATGGTGTGCATGCCGAGGGTGCGCCCCGACTGCAGCGCAGAAGCAATCTGGTGGGTCTTGCCTTCCCGCACCAGGTTCGCGATGGCCGCTGTGGTCACCAGAATCTCGGTCGCGGCCACACGCCCACCACCGATCTTGCGCACGAGAGTCTGGCAGAGCACGCCGCGCAGCGTCGCGGCGAGCTGCGCGCGCACCTGCGCCTGCTGGTGCGGTGGAAAAACGTCGATGATGCGGTCGATGGTCTGGGCAGCATCCTGAGTGTGCAGCGTGGAGAACACGAGGTGACCGGTCTCGGCGGCGGTCAAAGCCACCGAGATCGTCTCCAGGTCGCGCAACTCGCCGATCAGAATGACGTCGGGGTCCTGGCGCAGCACGTGTTTGAGAGCGGATGCGAAACTGTGTGTGTCCTGCCCCACCTCGCGTTGGCTGATCATGGACTTCTTGGCCTCATGAATGAACTCGATCGGGTCTTCCACCGTGACGATGTGGTCGTCCCTGGTGCGATTCACCAGGTCCACCATTGCGGCCAGGGTGGTGGTCTTGCCGGAGCCGGTGGGACCGGTGACCAGAACGAGGCCTCGCGGCAGGTGAGCGAACCGCGCGACCGATTCGGGAATGCCCAGCTCTGCCAACGATTTGATCTCATTGGGAATGAGCCGAAAGGCACCGCCGACCGTATTGCGCTGCTGGTAGAAATTGACGCGAAAACGCGTGCCCTCCACCGTGTGGGCGAAATCGAGCTCGAGTTCCTGGTCGAATTCTTCGCGCTGCTCCGGCGACAGAATGCTGTTGAGAGCGGAAGCGACCTTCTCCGGCGACCAACGATCCCACCCGGGAATCGGCCGCAGGGAACCGTCCACCCGGATGCTCGGCGGTGCTCCGCCAGAAACGTGCAGGTCGCTCGCTCCCTCGTCCAGCACGAGACGGAGCGCCCGGAGCAGGTCGGCATCGGGCGTGGGTGCGCTGAATTGGGCTGATGATTCGGAACGCATAAGCCTCCTCGAGCGGATATCAACGGTGGAGGCGGGCGGGTCATCGGATTCCTGGACGGCATAACCGAAGTCGGGCGATCTCACTGCGGGACCTGCGCGGTCCGTCGGTGACGAAGCGGGGCATCCTGGAATTTAGGAGACGACACGGAGCACCTCGTCGATCGAGGTCAGCCCGAGTGCGACCTTGGCCCAGCCGTCTTCACGCATGGTGATCATTCCCTGCTTGCGGGCGGCGGCTCCGATCTGCGCGCTCGAGGCGTGGGCCACGGTCAGCCGCTCGATCTCTTCGGACACCGTCATGACCTCGTGAATGCCGAGTCGTCCACGGTAGCCGGTCTGCGAGCAACTCGAGCACCCGGCCGGCTTGTAGATGATCGTGCCTGTCGTGGTGGGGTCGATGGCCGGGCCGATCTCCGGCAGGATCGTGGACCGGTTTGAGACGTAGCCCACCGTTGGGTTGACCACAAAACCCAGATAGGCCAGGTCGGTGCGATCGTCGGGGACCTTGCAGCGGTCGCACAGACGCCGGGCCAGTCGCTGGGCCACAACGCAGTCCAGGGCCGACCCCACGAGAAAGGGCTCGATGCCCATTTCGATCAGTCGGGTCATAGCGCTCGGCGCGTCGTTGGTGTGCAGGGTTGACAGTACGAGGTGACCGGTGAGCGAGGCCTCGATGGCGATCTTCGCGGTCTCCTGGTCTCGAATCTCACCGAGCAGCACGACGTCGGGGTCGGCGCGAAGAATGGAACGCAGCGCAACGGCGAAGGTGAGGCCCGCCTTGCGATTCACCTGCACCTGGTTGACCCCTTGCATGCGGTATTCCACCGGGTCTTCCACCGTGATCACGTTGATCTCCGGGCGGTTGATAGCGTGCAGGGTTGTGTAGAGCGTGGTCGACTTGCCCGACCCAGTCGGGCCGGTGACCAGGATCATGCCGTATGGCTTGGTGTACGCCATCTCGTACTCGTTGAAGTTGTCGGTGAGCAGATTGAGGCCGTCCATGCTCATCGACGAGGTGGCGTTGTCGAGAATTCGCAGCACGACCTTCTCTCCCCACACCGTAGGCAGAACGGCTACGCGCAGGTCGACCGTGCGCCCGTTGTGGTGCACCGACATGCGGCCGTCCTGCGGTTTGCGACGCTCAGCGATGTCGAGGTCGCTCATGATCTTGATGCGCGAGATGACGCCACCGGCGATGGTCGACGGAGCTCGCTGCATCTCGTGCAGCACCCCGTCTATGCGGTAGCGCACGCGCACATCGTTCTCACCGGGTTCGATGTGGATGTCAGAGGCTTTGTCCTGAATGGCCTGGCTGACCAACAGGTTGACGAAGCGCACGATCGGAGCGGCGTCATCCGTTTCGTTGGGACCGGCAAGCTCCTCGGGTTCTTCGCTGTCGGCGGTGAGAGTGGTGCTGAGGTCGATCAATTCGTTGTCGGCGCGGTGGTAGCGGGCGATGGCCGCCTGCAGGTCGGACAGCTCGACGACAACCGGGCTGACCCGCATGCGCGCTGCCTCGCGCACGTCGTCGACGGCGAACACATCGCCGGGGTTGACCATGGCCACCACGAGGCGACCGTCTTCAAAGGCGATCGGCAAAACATTGGCCCGGCGGCAGACGGCGGCCGGCACTTTGGCCACGGCGAGCCGGTCAACCGGATAGTCCAGCAGCTCGACGAAGGGCAGGTTTTTCTGCTCGGCGCGTGCCCTGGCGAACTGCAGCTCGGTGATGGTGCCGGCCTCCACCAAGTTGCGCACGGCGGCTTCATCGGCGCGATCACTCAACCGAACGGTGTCAAGTCCCTCCACCGGCAGCAGTCCGTGCACGATCAGAATTTCGGTCAGGCTGGTCACGTCTGCGCTGCTCCCCCGGTTCTCAGTCATCTCAATGCGCTCGTGTGAAAGCACACTGCAGTCACGGCACGAGACTGACTCTTTACGTTATCGCGGCGGGTAAAGGCTGAACCAGTTCCCGCCGATGGTGCCCGTGCTTTTGTCGACCCCAGTTCAGGGGGAAACTTCGCCCATAATTGATGATCATGCCTCTACTGCGGCCGGGTTACGCCCCACGAAAGCGGGTGAACGGCCATAACAGGAGGGCCGAAGTGACCGTTTCCCGCACTTGGTTTTCAGAAGAAACTTCTGAAGTCTCATCTATATATTACTGAGCTTTGCTCGCCTTTGGGGATGATTTGGTCTATAATTGTGGGTGAAGGAGGCACTGACGCCATGACCCTCACCGCCCCGCCCGCCGCAGCCGGCTCGATGCCGCAAGGTTCTCGCGTTGAAGCGGTGGCTCAGGCCGGTGCCATTCTGGCGGCAGCGTTTGACGATGTGCGGTTCGGTCACCTCGACGATGCTGAAGCTGTTGCGGTTCTCGCGGCGTTGGAGGGGCTCGGCCGCAAGGT